>JBAPQU010000357.1:0-8028 GCA_049280795.1 Candidatus Sulfotelmatobacter sp. | reverse complement strand
GGTCTCAACTGTGTGCAGGATATCTCGCAAGCGGCGCGCAACCTCGCAGCTCTGTTGAAACCAGGCGCCAAAGCTCTGCTGTGCGTGGTGGGGCGGTTTTCTCCCTGGGAGATGGCTTGGAACCTGGCTCATGGCAAGCCTGCGTTGGCTCTGCACAGCTTCAGGCGAAAACCCACCACGCAGGGCGCGGGCTTGGTTCACTATCCGTCCGTCACCGACATGCGGCGCATGTTTGCCCCAGAGTTCCGGCTTCAAAAATGGCAGGGAATCGGAGTTGCCGTGCCGCCCTCCTGCCTCGAACCACTCGCGGGAATGGTTCCGGGAATTGTCGGCGGCCTGGCAAAGATAGACCGTTATCTCAGTCGCGCTCCGGTTTTTCGGAGCCTAGGAGATTGTGTGCTATTGCAGTTCGAGCGCCTGGGTGATGAATCTCCGTCTGGCCATAAGCCGTCCTAATCGTGAGGCCTTCCACGATGCTCACAATCCGCCGGGCGCGTACAGCTTTGCGGCAGCTTGTGTTAGGTCCGCCCATTCCCCAGTTCTGCACTGTCGGTTTAAAGGATCCGCAAACGGAGGTCCGAGTCTGGTTACGCGGGGTTGCTGCACCGTTGGACGTCACCGACAGCAATGTAATCGTAGCCGCGCGCCCGTTCACGGTAGGCATCGGGCTTAAGCACATTCCCGACGAGGCCATCAAACGCGCCCCTTTGTTCCTAAGTTTCAGTGATCGCTCCGGGGACACCCGCATGCTCGGTGAAATTCAACTCTCCTATGCCGAGGCGATCCGCATCGGCGACGGGATGCTTTGCCTGTTTAGAGCATCGCGCTCAACTAACAGATGCTTGCCCAGAAGCGTGGTTTGGAGGCGCTACCTGGATTTTGCCCGTCAGCAGCGACGTGTTGCCAAAGGTCCGACTCCGCCTGAAACAGCGATGATTATCCGTGAGCTTTTTGCCCTTTCGACCTTCTACATCTGCCCCCGGCCTGTGGTTCTTGTTAGCGTCGTGGATGGAAATGTGGGCAACATTTTCCCGATGGATCTTATCGGCGCCGTTGGCAGACAACACTTCACGCTGGCCTTGCACGGCACCAGCACTGCTGTTCCCCTTATGGAGCGGTCTCGCAGGGTCGCGCTTAGTGGTGTTCCCGTCGAGCAAATTTCAATCGCTTATGCGTTGGGGCGGAACCACAAGAAAACAGACTTCCGCTGGGACCAGGTCGCCTTCGATTTGACGACCTCCCCAGCCTTCGGACTGCCTATTCCAGAGTTTGCTCTCAGCGTGAAAGAACTGCAGATCGAGGAAGTCCGCGTTATGGGAAGTCATAAATTATTCATTTGCCGGACCGAAGCGAATCATGTTCGATCCCACGGTTTGCAGCTATCTTTTGTCCAAGGCTTTTATCATGCCCGCAGGCAAAAGACCCAACCACTCGTTCTAGCAACCAGAGCTGCTTGATATCTTAATTTCGGAAAGTGTGGGTGCTACGACTTGCACGAAAGCATGGTCCCGCTTCATGTCGTGCCGTTGATTTATTTTTACGAGACGGACTTAACTACGCCGGAATCACTGCTTGATCGCTATGCGACGATCAGACCATTCGCGAAAGCGCTACATGACGAAGGAGTAAAAATTACGATAGCGCAGAGATTCCACACCAATCTAGATTTTTGGGATGGCGGCATCCATTTTCGCTTTTGCGCGGATTCCTGCGAGCCGGCATTGCGTAAGTGGGAGATTCCCGCTTCATTTCACTCATCGGTGCGAGCTATTTGCATGCCAAGCTCCGTGCCGGGACTGGTTCAGACCGCTGTTCATCTGAATGGTCTGCTCTACCCTTTGCAATTACGAGCGCTGAGGAATTCCCTCCCGCCAGACTGCTCCTTAGTTGTCCAGCATCATGCGGACGCACCTTGGCCAAAATTCCTCCGGCCCCTGCAGCGCTGGGGCTTGCGGGATGCGGACGGCTTCTTCTTCGCGGCGCAAGATCTAGCGTCTTGGTGGGTGGACCACGGTCTGATCTCGAAGCGCCAGTCGATCTTCCAGGTCATGGAAGGTTCTAATAATTTCCGGTATCAAGACCGGGCAACTGCACGGGGTCGCACAAAAATGGCCGGCAGTCCTGTCCTCTTGTGGGTCGGTCGGTTGATACCGCTGAAAGATCCTCTCACTGTCTTAGAGGGATTCACACGTATCCTCCAGCACGCACCGCTAGCAAGGCTATACATGGCTTATGGGACCGCCGACATGTTGCCGGCCATCCGGGAACGCATTGCGGCCAGCAAGACTCTTTCCGAGGCGGTGACTCTGCTGGGAAGGGTTGAACACTCACGGTTGGAGGATATCTATAACAGTTCGGATTATTTCGTCCTTGGCAGTCACCGCGAGGGCAGCGGGTTTTCGCTGGCTGAAGCGATGGCTTGTGGCGTCGTACCCGTTGTAACCGATATTCCATCATTCCGCGCAATGACCGACGATGGACGCATCGGCGCCTGTTGGCAACCCGGGAGTCCCGAAGACTTTGCCGATAAGTTCCTTGCTGTCATGGGTCAACCGCTGGAGCAACTCTCGAGCAGAGTTCGGCGTTTTTTTCAATCGCAATTGAGCTATAAAGCGATCGCTCGCGACTCAATGCGCGCATACCGCGAAGTGATTGCGGCACGGCAGAATCGAGCATGAAAATTGGCCTCATCGTTCCAGGAGGGGTTGATCGTAGTGGCCGCGTCTTCGTTATTCCCATCCTCCTCGCGCTGATTGAACGCCTCGCGCGTCGACATGAGGTTGTCGTTGTCAGCCTTGATCCGAGGACCGAGTGCTCGGAATACGAGTTGCTCGGTGCTCGAGTCATAAATCTGGGGTGGATCAAAGCTCGAACCCGTCTATCCTGGTCCGCAATCGCGTTAGGGAAATTGCTGTCCACTCTGCATGCTGCCGGTGGTGGATTCGATCTGCTGCATGCTTTTTGGGTATTTCCGCAGGGAACTCTGACTGTCGCGGCTGGCTCTCTGTTGCGGGTGCCGGTCGTCGTGAGCATCGGGGGGGGGGAGTTGGTTTGGCTGCCGACAATTCACTATGGTGGGCTGTGGACCCTCCGACGCCGGATCATGATGTCCGCCGTCCTGCGCTCGGCAAGTGCAGTTTCGGCACCGAGCATGGGTGTTATGCGCTCCGCGAAGGAGCTCCGCCCCGACATCCAGTGGCTCCCGACTGGAGTCGACACGACAATTTTCCAGGGATCTATCAAACGTACTTGCGGGCCACCCTGGCGCCTCGTGCATGTCGCAGGATTGAACGAGGTGAAAAACCAGGAGACGCTACTGAGAGCAGTTCGGCAAGTGGTCAACGTATGCCCTCAGATCGTACTTGACTGCATCGGAGTGGACACTCTAAACGGGCGCGTACAGGCGCTAGCTCATGATTTGGGAATTGAGGATATAGTGCGATTCCACGGGGTACTGACCGTCGATGAGATCGTGCCTTTTTATCAAAAAGCTCATTTGTTCGTGCAATCGTCACTTTATGAAAGCATGGGTGTCGCGGTGCTAGAGGCAGCTGCAGGCGGCGTCCCCACGGTCGGAACCAACGTCGGAATTGTTGCGGAAATGGCTCCGCGAGCGGCTGTCGCGGTACCCGTCAGCGATCCGGGCGCCTTGGCAAAGGGCATCGTAGAGTTGCTAGAGAATTCGTCGCGGCGCGAGGCTCTCGCCTTAGCCGCGCAGGACTTTGCTCACACTTACAATGCTGACTGGACGATCGCCCAGTTAGACCAGCTCTATCGGAGACTAGTCCAACGGATTTGACAACAATTTGACAATTTCATGACGAACCGCGAGCCCAGCGACGCTAGATTTTAATTCGGCACGCTTGTGTGTGTGCCTTGAATGCAAGTCCTCGAACCTGGTGATAGAGTTGCCCAACTAGCCCACGACGATCTTCCTCTTGGAGCGCGGTTCCTCGTCGCCGGTTCAATCTGGGATCTGAAATCCAACTCGCAGGAAATTCTTCGCGCGATGCGGGAAACCTTCGATCTGGTGGTCGGCGGACAGAGCCGCGCAGATTTGGATTTACGATTCCACGTTGACTTCGCCGTCGAGAACGCGCCCCTCTGGACCAAGCCGCATTTCAGAGCTTTGGATCATCTGTACTACGCGACGTATGGTCCATGCGACTCGATGCTGGTAGACCAGAGTGGTCGCCGCGTGATCGGGTCATTTTCCCCGGCGGTAGCCGGCGACCTGAGCTACTGGAAGCACACGATCTTGCCTATCCTGCTGGGTATTGCCAGCGCATCGGTCGGAGTAACTCCTCTTCACTGTGCTTGTGTGGTAAAGGACGGATCAGGACTTCTTCTTGCCGGAAAATCGGGGGCCGGAAAATCGACCTCGGCATTGTCATTGTCTCTAAGCGGGTTCTCCTATCTTTCAGATGACTGTACGTATTTGTCGCGGATCAGTAACGGAATACGAGCCTGGGGATTGCCGACTCCAGTGAAGCTGCTTCCCGATTCGGTGAACTATTTTCCAGAGCTGGCCTTAATCAAAGCAGCCTTATCTTTAAACGGAGAGTTGGCGCTGACCGTGGATCCAACCGAGATCTTCAATGTGCGCCGGTGTTTGAGCTGTGACCCCCGATGGCTGGTTTTCCTGGAGAGAACAGCGGATTCACCGCCTGTTATCAAGCCAGTGAGATCCTCAGAGGCCGCCTCCCGCCTTGCGGCTGATTTGGAAACGATACCTGCCAGTATCGCCGATCAATATGAATATCAATTGGAAACGATCAGGCTCCTGGTAGATCGCGAATGCTGGGTGGTCCAGCATGCTTTGAAACCTAAGGTGTTGGCGAGCCTGTTGGCAGAGATTTATGAAGTCGCATGAAGAGACTACAAATGGACCTGGTTTACAGATTCGTTCTCACGCCCTTACAAAGCACACTCAATCTATCCGGGAGAGTGATCTCCGTGGCCACGAATTCTCCAGATTTTCTCAGCCGGATGGCTAAACTCGCCACAGAATGCAACGAATCCGATGTTGGCCAGCCAGACTGTTCCTGGAGAATCGTGACTGAACCAGAGACGGATGAAGCATTGGAATCCATCGCCCTGCCTGGTCGCTATGTCGGTGATAGGGACATAGCGTTTGTGTCCATCGGCCAACGCAGCTTTCTAGCGTATGACGAACGCACCCGCCAAGGGGTCTCTTTCGTCTCCGAGGATCTGGTCCGCGACCCAACCTTGTTTGTCGAAACCTTCTTTCGGGCTTTCCTATCGCTCTTACGAGAAGGAAACCGGCAATGATGAACCGGAAGTTGGCCGGGGCGATCGTCGACAGCCTGCAATTGTCGGGAGCTCCCTATGACTTTGGGCAGTGGGCAAGATTCTCACCACGTCACTGGGAACAGACTCTGGGATGGCTGGATCGTGCCGGTCTCACACTCTATCTATTGGAGCGGCTGAGAGCTTGCGGGGCCACCGAAGTGCTTCCTCCCGGGGTGTTAGCTCGCTTTGAGCAGAATCTTGCTGACAACCGATGCCGGGTTGACCACCTCCTTTACGAGGCTAGTTGCATCAACCAAAAGCTTGATCAAGCGGGTGTCCAATATGTTGTGATCAAGGGCTTTTCATTGTGGCCGGAGTTTTGCAGCAATCCTTACCTACGAACGCAGTGTGATCTTGACTACATGGTCGCCACGCATTCTCTTCACTCCGCCCAAAATGCACTCTTGGAACTCGGATATGAAAGGCGGGGCCGCTCCGATCTGCAGGAACTTGCCTTTGAGCGTCCGCTACAGAGGGTTCCTTCCCAATTCGATAGTCCCTACAAAATACAAACGACTCCCATGGTGGAATTGCATGTGGGCATCTGGGAGGAGATTGCGCACCACGTGCCATTAGAGGAGCCTACATTCGCGCTCAATAGCCCCAAATTTAAAAAATGGGGCGGGCACCGGTTTCCGGTTCTGAGTGAGGAGGACGCTCTTCTCCTCCAGGTCCTACACGCGTTTCAACATATATTGTCCCATTGGGTAAAGCTTTCCTGGCTTCTTGAGATTGGGCGCTTCATGGAGAAACGACGGCGAGATTCCCAATTTTGGACGCAGTTCAGCCAACGTGTGGAGGGCTCGCCACGGCTCGCGGAGTTCTCAACAATAGCCCTCGAACTGACGGCCAACGTGTTTTCCTCTCCCATGCCTGAGATAGCTGAAGAGTGGAGACCACTCTTACGCCCCAGTGTGCGATTGTGGCTTGACAACTATGGCCGGAACTGGGCACTTGGAGAGCGTCCACCCCATAAAGCAAAGGTCTTTCCAGAATCGAAGCTCTCTCTGTTCGTCAGCGGAGAATACATTCCGGACGGTCGCGCAAGGCGAGATTCCCTGCGGCACGAGCTGATGCCCTGGAAGATTCCGGGCAAAGACCCATCGATAGTTTTTGTCCCCGTTGAGAATCAGCTAGGAACCCGACTACAAGCGCTTTGGGTGGACAGCACATACACGGTGCAGCGGCTCAGCTTCCATGGCGGTGCAGGATTGAGATATCTCTGGGAATTACCGCGCTGGCGAGGCTTGACAGGATCTGCTCGGTAGAAAATATCCCGAGGCTTTGCTCGTTTTATTGTTTTGGTATATCCGATCGAATGCCGATCGGTAGCGTTCTACATCGGCGAGTGCGATCATTTTGAGTTCGTGCATCTTGCAGAACCGGATTAGATCGGGCAGCCGCGCCATCGCGCCGTCATCCCTGAGAATCTCGCAAATGACACCAGAGGCGTGTAATGCGGCGAGGCGCGCAAGATCGACAGATGCCTCCCTGTGGCCTCGGCGCTCCAAGACCCCACCGGGTTTACAACGAAGTGGAAAAACGCGTCCTGCCCAGCGAAGTCTTCGGGATCGCTGCGTGCATCGACCGCAGCCCGAATTGTCTAGGCGCGACCCCCGGCTGAAATGCCCGTTGTTACGCTACGTCCCTTCACATCGATCGAGACTGCGAAGCCTCTACTGCACAGCGCAGTGTTATCCGGCGCCATCGGGACGAGTTTCAATTCATCGAGCCTCTCGCCGGTCATGGCGAGGCGTTGCACGATTGGGCGATTGGTGCATGGGGCGCACCCTGACCGTTGCATTGTCCATAGAAATCCTTGCAATACTGCGCTCTATCTGGGCAGACAGTGGTGCGGGCGGAGGGACTTGAACCCTCATGGGCCGTTTAAGCCCTGCGGATTTTCATACCGTCTACGGCTTTCGCCGCCCAGGCATGGAGCTCTTTTGAGGGCTCACGCCAGGTTTGCGGTCTGGACTATCCCTTCACCGTCCTCCGGAAGCTCCGGAGCTTAGGTGCTGCCCGTCTAGTCTCTACACCTTCCCGGCTGTGTCTCTCCGGGCTTGGCTCGGGATTGCCAGTTAAGGGTTCCCCGAATTTGAGCAGTTCTGCATCGCCGGTTTCCCAGACGAGCACTCAAGTTTTCCTTAAGTCCGCTGCGTATGCCATTCCGCCACGCCCGCGCGCGGCTGCCTGACTGCATTTCTATCATAGGGCAGATTCGCCCGGATTTACACGCCCGTTACTACAATGAAATATGGGAGGTTCCGAAATCTTCACATGACACGGAATTGTGTGACATCTACGCCTTTGTTGAACACGGTATGCGCACAATCGCGGGATGGAGTCAGTGCTTTCGTCGCGCACATGCCTAGAGATCAAGCATGATCCATGTTGGCGCGTGGTCGCTCGCGTTTTCCTGTCCACGCGCCCATCGGTCGACACCGCCGTCCGCCAGCCGGTCTGACAAATTCGGTGAGACGAGAAAGTGATCGAGTCGCATGCCTTTATCCTTCTGCCAGCGTTCGAATTTGTAATCCCAGAATGTCCAGAGCGGCCCGTCCGGATGTAGCTTCCGCATGGCATCAGTCCAGCCTTGAGCCAGCAAACGCGCAAAGGCCTGCCGGCTCGCGGGTTGGATTAACGCGTTGTTATCCAGCGACCGAGTCGGATAGATGTCCTGCGGTGTCGGCACGACATTGTAGTCACCGGCCA
>JBAPQU010000356.1:0-8225 GCA_049280795.1 Candidatus Sulfotelmatobacter sp. | reverse complement strand
CGAAAACTGCTCAAGCACGACGTGGGCAGGAAATTTATTCCACTTGTAGTCGTACCACGACTTCGGATACAACGCCGCATATTCCCCCGCGCCCACCGGATAGTCCCATTGCCAGCTTGCTAGCGTTCCGTCAGTCGGATGATCCGTCATCAGCGCTCGCGCCGTGCCTTGCGCCTCGCCCTCAGTCTGCTGAAACATAGCAAACTGATTGGCATAAACGGGCGCATACTTGTGAACTCCCGCTTTTATGTGCCAGCGTGCGAAGTCTCCCCGGTAAGTGCGCGAGAACGTTCCAGAACCGAATCCGCCTACCGGCGCGCCTTGCCAAAATCCGTCGTCGATGTTGCCGGGAACTCGAGTGACGCCTGGCTTCGCAACTGGAAGGCCGAGAGGACGTCGCCATGCGGCTTTCGGTATCGTGTCTCCGGCCCAGGCTGCGGTCGCTGCCAATACGATAAACATGAGGACGCGTGAATAAGAGTGAAATTTTGTTTGCATGAATCTCCAAAACGGCAGGTTAGTGTGTTGGGCGCGGCTGAGAATTATTTTTCGAGCCAATACTTGTTAAATCCTTCGTAGTCTGATGGCAAGCTTGCGAGGATGATTCTTCTCAATTCCAAAATATCGACAGAGCCTTGTTTCTGATAGAGCACTTTTCCCTCGGGACTAATCAAGACGGTATAAGGAACCGCCGACTCCCACTTCGGGTCAAAGGCCGCCTGCAGGGCTGCGGTGTCGTCGGAAGCAAACAGCAGGTTGCGGCTTGTTGCGTGCATTTTTTCAAGCACGTGCAGTACGGTATTTTTTTCGTCCGGCATATTGGCCGCGACTGTAACTAACTCGACATCGCGCACGCCATACATTCGGAAGGTGTCTTCAAAATCTGGAAATTCGTGAATGCATGAGCCGCACCATGTTGCCCAAAAACTAACCAATAGGGTCTTGTGTGTGGGATTTGTCCGCAACGCCTTTAAGTCGGCAGCCGACGCCATCTCCAGTTGAACTGGTTGTGCTTCGATTTTCCGCAGTGTCTCCAGGCGCGCGGCCTGTTTTTCTTTCCACTTGGTGGAACAGCCGAAAACGCCGGTATGCGTTACTGCCACATCCCGATGCGCAAGGAGAGCATCGATGGCATCGCGCGCTTCGTGAGTCTTAACCAGCTCGGCGCGGTAGCTATTGTCCATGCGCCCTTCATAACGGAGACGGCGATCGCGGTCGAAAACAAATACGTGCGGCGTGGCCTGCGGGCCGTACGCATCCGTGACCGACTGTGTCTCTCCATCGTAAAGATACGGATAAGTCAAATGCTTGTACTGCGCCCGGATCTTCATCTCTTCGAGGCTGTCGCTGATGTCGGAGGAATCCAGTTCATCGATGGTAATAGCCTTCGGATCATTCGGCTGAATCGCCACCACAGCAACGCCGCGGTCTTTATAGTCCGCCGCAAGTTGCGCGACCCGCTGCTCATACATTTGCGCGATAGGACAATGGTTGCAGATGAATACCACCACGAGGACTTGGCTTGCGGAGTAGTCGGCGAGCTTGTGAGTCGCTCCGTCGACACCGGGGAGTTCAAAGTTTGGCGCTGGCGAACCCAGCGCGAGGATCGGATGCGCCTCCTGCGCCCACGTGGTCAGCCCAAGCGTTACAAATATGAAGAGTTTCCACATATTATTTCTCCCGCAAAATCTTTAGTTTGACGGACTCGCCGAGAGCGTGTGACCATCTATGACCGTCACGCCCGGCCCAGAAATGTTTGTTACAAAGGTCGTATGGGTCGTACTGTCTACCGCAATTGCGTAAGGCCCGTCACCGGTCTTTATCGTCGCCGCCACTGAGTTGCTTTCACCATCAATGACAGACACTGTATTATCGTGCGTGTTCGCGACGTAAACTCTGTGATTGCCCGGGTCCACCGCAATCGCTTGAGGGCGCGCTCCCACTTTTACAGTTGTGACGACCGAGTTGCTGACGCCGTCAATCACGGTTACGCTATCGCTTCCGTAGTTCACAGCATAGACTCGGCCGGTAGAGGGATCGACAGCCAACGCGCAAGGAATATCTCCGGTATTCACCAACGTCGTAACGTTCGTTTTTCCGTCAAGCACCGTGACATTCGAGTTGCCCGTGTTGGCAAGATAGACCCTGCTTGTTATGGAATTTACTGCCATTCCCCAAAGGTGGTTGCCTGCGGCTACAGTTGTGATGCTCTCGTTGGCGCCATCGATTACGGTCACGCTGGTACTCTCGTAGCTCATTAAGTAAAGACGGTTTGCTGCGGAGTCCACCGCAATCGCGTCTGCCTGAATGCCAGCTTTCAGATTGCTGGCCCCATTGGTTGCTCCATCAATAACGGTCACGCTATTGCTGAATGTCCTTGAGACATACACCTTGTTAGTGACCGGATTCGTCGCGATCACGTAGGGAAGATCTCCTACATTCACGGTTGCAACGACGCGGTCGGCTGCTCCATCGATCACACTTACATTGCTGCTGCCCGAGTTCGCCACATAGATACGGTTAGTGGTCGGATTCACTGCTATGGATTCGGGCTCCGCTCCAACCTTTATCTCGGTAGGCGAGTGGCCAGCGTTACCCAGCACGGTCACAGTGCCCGCGGTGGTATTCACCGCATACACCTTGTGAGTTGCAGAATTTAAAGCGATGCCGCGAGGACTGATTTCCGTTCCGCTCGCGGGCGGAATGGCTGCATCGGTGGCTCCCATGCCGAGCCAGTTCGCCGCATTTTCTATCAGCTTATTCTGAATTGGACTCGTGAAGATCTTGTCTCCGTGTCCCATATTCATATAAATCATTTTGTATTTGGTGTTTGTCCATACGACGGGAATGTCGCCACCGGTGAGAATGTCCTTCAATCCCAGTGGATAATTTGAGGGATCGAGTGTAACCAGGACGTGTACGTCTTTATTGAGGCGGGGACTCGGCTTCCACATGTACCACTCGTTGGCCGGCGATTCGAAGGCGTCGGGGATTCCGCTGGCGATGGGATGAGTTCGGTCATCAACGACGAGCTTCGCTGGCAATGGCGGCCAGCTGTTGATATGAAATACTGCGCCTCCTAAGAAGTCGACGAACCAGGGCCAGTTCGTATCCTTGTCGTTATATCCGGAGAAATGAAAACCCAACCATGCGCCGCCATTTTCCATGTAGCGCTGAAAGCTGCGCCTTTGTTCTTCGTTTGTCGGCGAGTTGTTAAGCCAAACAACCACCTGGTACGCCTTTAAATACGCATCATTCATGCGCTCCCAGTCGGTCGTTGAGTCAAACGTAAAGTTGTCGCTGCCTGCGCGCGCGGCAAAAAACTTCAGCGCGGTCTCCGCGAACTGTACGTGATCCGGTTCAACGTTCGTTGAATAGAAAGCGAGCACCTTGAACCGGGGTTGCTGAGCGCCGCTAGGGATGGCGCTGCAGAGAACCGCCACAAGCAAAAGGAGAAAAACCGAGCACCGCTTCATTGGTGAGCCGCCCAGAAGATGGAGTTTCTAAAAATTGTCGTAAAAGCGGGATTCTGGAACAGGTCGGGATGGTGGCCCATGAAAATGTAAACATTTCGAGCCCGGTAGTGCTCGTTAGTCCAGATCACAGGATGGTCTCCCATCTTGGTACGGGTGTCCGGCGAATAGGTCGCCTCGTTGACGTGCGCCAAAACGTGAACGTTTGGGCGCGGCGATTTGTCGTATGTGTACCACTCCTCCTGATCCACCACAAAGGACGCTGGCACATTCTTCATCACGGGATGCGAAGGATCTTCCACGATGACGGTCGCATCGGCGAACTTTGGAATGTAGTCGGTGAATCTGATTCCTCCCATGAACTCAGAGAACCAGGGCCATATCCCGTATCCATCAAATTCGCCAAGCAACGTAGCGTGATGGAATCCGATCCATCCGCCCCGGCCTTCTGTGATGTATTTTGTGAATGCGGTTACAGCTGTTGGTGTCCAGCCGTAGGGAGGATAGTTCAGTTGGACGAATACCTGGTACTGAGCGAGGAATGCATCGTTAATCTTGTCAGTATTCTCGATGTAATCGACCGACAAATTATTCTCAGCGGCTAGCTTTTGCAACCATACTTTAGCTGCATCGACAAATGGCCGATGGATCCCACCGACCTCTGCCAGAGCGAGGATTTTAAAGTTAGGCTTGGAGGTCTGAGCCATACTCGCGCCGTTCAAGAGGAGCACCAGGACCGTAGCGCCCCACAAGCACTGGCGAAAGCGGAAACTTGAAACCAATCTTGAAAATAGCATCAGCCCTCTGTCTCTGGTTTGCGCGGTCCACGCAAACGTGCTGGGCGGCTTCATGTCGCCTCGGCGATTCGTGGACATTGTACGTCAAAGATAGTTATTAAGCATTACAATGTATTGCAAGATTCGTTGGCCAGCAAGAATTAGACTATCGTCTTAAACATGATGGATATCTGGATTAAAGGGTGCAGGTGATCTCATAGTGACGAAAGAACCCGTGCGGATCGGAAGGCCTCCCTTACTCCGCCAAACCAACGCTCAAATCTTGTTGAAGCTTCTTCGCGAGGCAGGTCCGTGCTCCAAGGCCGATCTCGTTCGGGCTTCAGGATTGAGTGCTCCGACGGTGACAAATGTGGTAGCGCACCTGGCACTGGCGGGACTGGTTGAACCCATCGGCGAGGGAGATTCGACCGGCGGCAGACCGCCCGACATATTGCGATTCCGGGCTGAGCGAGGTTGTGTGGCGGGCGTTGAGATCGGGTCTGACTCCCTTCGCTTCCTTCTTGCCGACCTGGACGGGCGGGAAATTGGAAAAGCAAAGGTTTCACTGGAGAGGAAGTCGTCGAGCCCTCCTTTAGTTTGCAAGCGGATCGGCGAGGGAGTGCGCGACTTGCTGCGCAAAGTGAGCCAGTCGGAAGAGCAACTATTGCAACTTGTCGTAGGAGTGCCCGCCATCGTCAATGTGCAAGCAGGCATTGTGATGGAACTAAGCGCCTTGAAGGATTGGAGCAACGTACCTTTCGGAGCCCTGGTCGCCAAGGAGTTTAAATGCAACGTAACCATAGAAAATGATACCAACCTTGCGGCCCAGGGCGAATATTACCGGGGAGCGGCGCAAGGGGAAAAGAATTTTGTATTCATTACCATCGGTGAGGGCGTCGGCGCCGGTATTTTCGTGAACGGCCGCATCTATCGCGGGTCCCAGTGGACAGCCGGAGAGATTGGATATCTCCGCGTACCTAACATTTCCAGGGAGCATCCCAGCATCCACAATTATGGGAAACTTGAAAAATTGTTGGGTGCTCCAGGAATTTTGAAAGGCTGGCAAGCCAATCGACGGCGATCCCGCGCACACCCCAAGGTGAGCTGTGCGGCTGACGTCTTCGATCTGGCTGCCGCGGGAAATGCCGAGGCCAAACGATTGCTCAAGCACCGAGCAACTCTTCTGGCTGACATTGTGTTGGACTTGGCGCTCATTCTCAATCCCAGCGTCATTTTGCTCGGAGGGGAAGTCGGCAACCATCCGCGTCTATTGCAAGAGGTGGAAGCCCTCCTGAAGGGGAGTGAATACGGGGTTGTGCGGGTGGGATTGGGCGCGCTGGGTCATTCGGCCGTGTTGTGGGGTGCGATTTATTCGGTGCTCGAATCCGCCGTACTCGGTCTACTGCAGCCATCCGATTCGATAAATTCATGAGCGCACACCAGAATCGTCCTTCTGCCCAGTGGAAGTCCTCGTTTGACTGACTTCATAAAGAAAGATAACTTAGTCTTGGTAAGAATCTGTTTTAAACATGCCCAAGACGCCTACAGTTATTTCTTTTCCTCGGCGAGCGCAGCAGCGGCGCTTGCTGAAGCAAGTGGACGCCCGCGAAGTGCTGCGGAAGCTGCGGGACCAAGACTTCGACTCGCGCGACAGATTAGAGCGACACACGGGACTCTCTCCCTCTCGACTCTCGGCGGCTGTTTCCTTCCTGGTAAAGAAAGGCTTGATCGAAAAGGCGTCTAACGGTAAGTCCAGCGCCGGTCGACAAAATTATGCGCTTCGCATCAACGCGGGCTATGGACATGTGATCGGCGTGGATATAGGTGCAAGCAATTTACGAATTGCATTGGCTGACATGCATGGGACAGTGTTGGGTAAATGGTCCACTTCCACCAATAAAACATCGTCTCCCGACATGGTTGTCGAACAAATTCGCAAGGGTGTCCAGACTCTGCTGGAGCATGCCTCTGTGTCTCGTCGTTCGCTACTGGCCGTGGCTGCGGGCGCACCCGGTGTTACGGACGTAGACGCGGGCGTCGTGATCAAGACGTCCTATCTAAAAGGTTGGAAAGACGTCCCGCTACGTAGCTTGCTGCAGTCCGCCTTGCGCATCCCGGCCGCGGTGGAGAACGATGTAAGAATGGGAGCGATCGGTGAGAACTGGATTGGGGCCGCGCGAGGCGTTGGTAATTTTGTATTTCTTGCCATTGGAACGGGGATCGCTGCGGGTGTATTTGCCAATGGCAGGCTGATCCGCGGCACGGATTGGACCGCGGGAGAGGTCGGTTACATGCATGTTCCGGGCGCCCCGGAAGAGGCTGCGGGGCACGGCAAACCGGGATCGCTTGAGAGCGTAATCGGCGGCGAAGGCATTCGGAAGCAGTGGTTGCGCTCTTCCAACGGAAACGGCATGGCGATTCGCAACATTGCCGCAACGGAAATCTTCGAACGTGCCGGTGCCGGAGATTTGGTTGCCGAGAGCGTTCTGAATCGCTCGGCGAAAGTACTCGCGTATGCGGTCTATAACATATCTTTGGTCCTAAACTGCGCGCTTTTCATCTTGGGTGGAGGAGTCGGGATGAGCATGCCTTTACGAGATTCCACGCAGCGATTTCTCGACAAGTATAACGAGCCCGTCCAACCAAAACTGATTGTTAGCAGGCTTGGGCAGGACGCGCAATTGATGGGAGCCATTCGATTAGCGCTGAGCAAAGCAGACGAATCAGTCTAAGAAACACGCAAAATTCACCATCCGGTTCAGCCTACCTAGGGAACGCTGATGCTCTCCAAGTCGCGTCCGCGCGTCTCGGGTACGACAAATCGTACGAAAACGAGGGTAATGATACTAAGTGCTCCATAGATCGCAAACGTCCCAGCGCTGCCGAGAATATTAATCATGGATAAGAATGTTAAAGACACGGCAAAGTTTGCGATGCCTGAGAACAGCGTTCCCGCTGCAGCACCTCGCCCGCGGACGCGTAAGGGAAAAACTTCAGCAACGAGTATCCACGCGATTGCCCCGAGACTGAATGCGAAGCATGCGATATAAACCACAAGGCAAGTAATCGCCACCGCCCCCATCGATGTCCCCAGCATGCCCTGATGTCCAAATGCAAAGGAAAGCGCGAAAAGCGCGATGGTCATGCCGCTCACGCCGGCGTAGAGCAGCGGTTTGCGGCCAATCCGGTCAACCAGCACGATGCCCACCACTGTCGCAACCACATTCACAATAGACACGATCAGCGTGGCGAAGATCGCGTTGGCGTGCGACGAACTACCCGCAAGCTCAAAAATTTGTGGACCATAGTAAATAATGGTATTGATCCCCGTAACCTGCTGCAGCACGGTAAGACCGCATGCGATGAAAAGTGACCTCCGCACCGCCGGACTCCAGAGAGCGCTCCAGTTCTGTTCCATAGGGGTCTTGAGCCCCTCTTCGATGTCGTCGAGAAACTGTTGCGCACCAGCGGCGTCAGTGTATCTATGCAGTACTATCTCGGCATCTTTCGATCGGCCATGCGCGAACAGCCACCGAGGACTTTCGGGAACGGCGAGAATCACAGCCAGGAAGAAGATTGTCGGCACTACTGCAATGCCAAACATCAGTCTCCACGCCTGTTGCGCCGCGAGCCAGTAGCCGGCAAGATTCGCGAGCACGATCCCGACGGTCAATGCAAACTGATAAAGCCCAATGAGCATGCCGCGCGACTGAGGTGGGGCAAGTTCGGAAACATACACCGGTGCAGTGACCGAGGTGAAACCGATTCCGATTCCGATAATCGCACGCGCCACGATTAGAACGAAAACATTGGCAGACAGAGGTGCCAGCAGTGTACCGACAATAAAAATGCCTCCCGCCCACACCAGCGTAGCGCGACGGCCGATATGATCGGCGACCGCTCCTCCCACTAGCGCTCCAATCATGGCCCCTACCAGGACGATGCTGACGACCCATTCCTCCATCAGCGTTGAGAG
>JBAPQU010000355.1:0-2882 GCA_049280795.1 Candidatus Sulfotelmatobacter sp. | reverse complement strand
GGGTAGATCGGGCGGCACGTAAAACAAGGCTTGATTTTGATAGTCGAAGTGCGAAGGGAGAACGGACTCGCGAGCATGCTCTAACCCCAAGCGCTGGCGAATGTATTCGAAGCCTCCGCCGACTGCGAGCGTAGCGGACGTGAGGACCGCGCACTCGAGCTTCGACCAAAGGCATTCGCGCAGGATCGGGCCGACGTCAATCGGTGTTGCTTGAAGGAAGACGTTCTGGCGGCCGCGGATGTTTTCGGGGCTTTTCTCTGTGGCTCCGCGCCCCCGCGGTGAGTTTCCTCGTCCGCCGCGCCGCTCGATCCAGAAGACTGTGTTGCGATCTTCGGACTCCATGGCATAAGCGAGTTGTACCTGAAGTTCCTGGGTTCGACGGACGAAGTTGAAAATTTCTTCCGGCTTCTGGGGCAGACCTTCCAACTCGCCGGCCAACCGTGTGAGCGACTGGTTGAGCGCGAGAAACTCGTCGCCGTTTTCTTCCAGAAATTCGCGCCGCGATGCGAAGGCGAAGCGGCCTTCCCCCGGAGGCAAGAGTGAGAAGAAGAATTGCGAGCGCTCGCGCAGGCTGCCCAGCGCTCCGGAGAGCGATGCGGAGAGCATGCGGTTGTGCTGCAGCGAGCCCTCGACATCGCGGGCGAGATCATCCACTCGGAGGTTGCTCACGGAAATTCCGAAATAGTTTCCGGCCACATCTTCCAGTTCGTGGGCTTCATCGAAGATTACCGCTGCCGCCTCGGGCAGAATTCCCACGTCGGGTGCGCCATCGGCCTGCAGCTTGATGGCGAGATCGGCAAAGAAGAGATGATGATTGACGATGATGATGTCGCTCTCCATCGCGCGGCGGCGCATTTCGGTGATGAAGCAGCGCTCGAACTCGCTGCACTTCTGGCCGGTGCAGGCGTCGGCGCGCGCGTCCAGCTTGTGCCAGAGTGCGCTGGCCTCGGGCAGTTCGGCTAGTTCCGCTCGGTCGCCGGTTGCAGTAGTTTTTTCCCAGGCGGCAATTGCGCGGTATTGGTCGATCTCCTGTAAGCCGCTTAGCACGGGCTGATCGGTGAGGTCGTAGAGCTTCTTGCGGCACAAATAATTGTTGCGGCCCTTCATGTAGCAGACGGAAAGACGGCCGGGGCCTTGCCCGCTCTGAACTTGGGCAGCTGTTCCTACGGGGTCACCGAACAGTGCATGCTCCAGAAAAGGGACATCCTTGTAGAAAAGCTGTTCCTGCAGATTTTTTGTGCCGGTCGAAATGATGACTCTTTTGCCCGTGCGAATCACCGGCATCAAATACGCGAGCGTCTTTCCCGTGCCGGTGCCGGCTTCGACGATCAAGTGCCGTTTTTCTTCGAGAACCTGCTCGACGGCTTGCGCCATCTGCAGCTGGCCGCGCCGGAATTCATAAGCGGGATGCGTGCGCGCGAGTACGCCGCCGGGCGCGAAGAATTGGTGAAGAGAAGCGTCTTTTCCGCTGGGCGTGGGGCGGGGTTGCGTTGCAGGAGACACGGGTTGGGAACTCAAAGACACGGGAGTCTCTATAATAGCTAGTTCCGAGGTTGTGCATCGCTTTGCTCGTGCGAGGCATGCTAGGGCCTTGCGGCCCAAGGACGGCCGAGGGCGGCTGTCCCCACATTAAGGCTTCAGATTAAAACTTACTTTGACGCAACCCACTTACAACTCGACCAGCACTCTCGCCACCACCGCAGCCGGCGTTCCCACGCTTGCCATCGTGGGCCGACCCAACGTGGGCAAGTCCACGCTGTTTAACCGCATGGTGGGTTCGCGCCGTGCGATTGTCGGGGATGAGCCCGGCATTACTCGCGACAGACTTTATGGCGACGCGGAATGGCGCGGACGGCGGATTCGCATCATCGATACCGGGGGCATCATTCCGGAGGACAAGGACTTTATTCCGTCGGAGATTTTTCGTCAGGCGCGGGTTGCGTTCGATGAAGCGGCCGCGATTGTGATGGTGGTGGATGGGCGCTCGGAACTTGCGGCGCCGGATATTGAACTCGTGCGGTTGCTGCGCAAGACCGGACGGCCTCTGTTTCTCGCGGTCAACAAGGCCGACAGTGAAAAGCAGGCGTCGATTGTTGACGAGTTTCATCGGTTGGGAATCAAACAGATGTTTCCCATCTCGGCTGAGCATGGGCGCGGGATTGATGATTTGCTGGATGCGGTGTTGGAAGTGTTGCCGGCTTCTCAGGAATTAGACGCAAAAACATTAAACACGGGGGACACAGAGGATACACAGGGTAAGACGCCTGAGTTGGACGATGGATCAGCCCCCGAGCCCGAGCCTGTTTACGAAACTAAGGTCGCTATCATCGGGCATCCTAATGTGGGCAAGTCTACGTTGCTCAATCGCCTTACGGCTTCGGACCGGGCGATTGTGTCGCCGATTCCTGGCACTACGCGCGATGCGGTCGACGAGATCGTGGAACGGGGTGGGCGGCGCTTCCGATTCATCGATACTGCCGGGATCCGGCGTAAGGGCAAGACTCACCTGATGGCGGAGAAGCTTTCGGTGGTGATGGCGCGCAAACATTTGGAGGCGGCCGACATTGCGCTGCTGGTGATCGACGCGACCGAAGGCGTGAGCCAGCTCGACGCGGCGATTGCCGGTTATGCCCATGAGAGCGGGCGCTCGATGATTATTGTCGTGAACAAGTGGGATCTGATCACGAGTGGCGAGCTGAAAGCTGGCCGGCCGTCGAAGGCCATGCGCATGCGCGAGAGCAAGCGTCCTGGCGACCGTGAGGCTTATGAAGAGCGGCTGCGCTACGATCTCAAGTTTCTGAATTATGCGCCCATCGTCTTTGTTTCGGCCAATACCGGCAAAGGCACGGAAAGAATTTTCCCGCTGCTCGAACAGGTGGCCA
>JBAPQU010000354.1:0-6844 GCA_049280795.1 Candidatus Sulfotelmatobacter sp. | reverse complement strand
GGAGACACGGCCTGGATCGTAGGCGATTGGCAAGGCCGGCACCCGCGAAAATTCTCCGGAGAATTTATCATCAACATCCCACGCGATACCGGCCTAGTGAAGATTGAAACCGAAGGCGGCAATATCGACACCATGGGAATCGCTGGCCGCGTGGAAGCACAGAGCGGCGGCGGCAGCATGCGCCTCGATGATATTGGCGGAGGCGCCTATGCGGAAACCGGCGGAGGCTCGATCGATGTAGGAACCATTGCCGGCGATATTGGGCTGCACACTGGCGGCGGCGCCATTCATGTGCACCAAGCCAATGGGAAAATTGTCGCGGAAACCGGCGGAGGCAGCATCGAAATTATCTCTGCCACGCAAGGGGCCAGCGTGGAGACCGGCGGTGGTGGAATTGAAGTTCACCAGTGCAGTGGAAAGGTAAAGGCGGAAACCGGCGGAGGCAGCATCGATCTGGGAGATATCGATGGTCCCGTGAATATTGAGACCGGGGGTGGCAGCATCCATCTCGCCTCTGCCAAAGGCCACGTCGATGCGCAGACTAGCGGCGGTGGGATTGAACTCTACGGCGTTCCCTCGGCTCGCGTTGAGACCGGTGCGGGTGGCATTGTGGTGAAGCTGGTAAAGACCGGAGCTCCGCCGAGCGACTCCAGGCTAGAGACCTCCGCCGGGGATATCACTGTCTACATCGCCGCGGATGTTGCCGTCTCCGTGCGTGCCAGCGTGGACATGGGAAATGGCCACCACATTACTTCCGACTTTCCTGATATTCATGTCGCGAATGAGGGCAACCAGTGGGGGCCGCGAACGCTCACTGCCGAAGGCAAGTTGAACGGAGGTGGCCCCGTGCTGAAAGTGCGCACCACCACCGGCGATATCTGCTTCCGGCGAGCGAAATAATAGGGAGGTTTGCTATGCGTAACCAAATTTTCACGACGATCGCTTTGCTGCCCTTGCTGCTCTGCGGCTCGCAAGCCGCGCAACGGTGGACAAACGACACTCCGGTGTTCGGCATCCCCAGCGAAGACTCAGGCACCAGCTCCTACCTTGGTGTCGACATCGCGGATATTACGGCCGACCGGCTCGGCGCTCTCAAGCTGAAAGAAGAGCATGGCGTGGAAGTCACCATGGTCGACCAGGATGCTCCCGCGGGCAAAGCCGGCCTGAAAGAGCACGACGTAATTCTGACCATGAATGGAACCCCGATCGAAAGCAGACCCCAGTTGCAGCGCATGATCCGCGAAACTCCAGCCGGACGCGTAGTCACGCTGGGGCTAAGCCGCGATGGACAGCCGCTGACCATCAAGGTGCAACTGGCCAACCGCCGCAACGAGTTTGCCCATATGTCGGACAGAGACTGGGACCGGGAAATGGAAAGAGACGAAGACCGAAATAAAGATTTCAACGTCCACGTCGAAGTTCCACCGATTCCGAACATGCCCGATTTCGATATGCCGAACATTGGCGTGGTGGTGGTGCACTCTTCCATGCGCAGCGGATTGATGGTGGAAAATCTCACCCCGCAGTTGGGCGACTTCTTTGGCACGAAGAATGGAACCGGCGTGCTGGTGCGGTCGGTGGAAAAAGGAAGCCGCGCGGAAAAAGCCGGCCTGCGCGCGGGCGACGTGATCACCCGTGTTGGCGACCAGTTCATTCACGATACCAGCGACTTCACCCACGCCCTGCATACCCACAGCGCCGGAACCGTGCGTGTGGCCGTGCTCCGCGACAAGAAGGAGCAAACCCTCACGATCACTCTGCCCGAGCGTAAAGACTCTGGCGAGATGTTTGAAGAGAGCATGGAAGCGCCCGAACTGAATGCGGAGACGCAGGCCGCCATCAGCCAGGCGCAAGACGAAATCGCAAAACTTCGTCCGCAGGTGGAGCTGATTACGGCACAAACTCGTAAAGCCACTGAGGAAGTGCGCAAGGCTTGGCTGGATCAGCAGAAACAAATGAAGAAGCAAATGGAGGAGTTCCAGCAGGAACTTACCCCCGAGGGTCAGGAAGAGATCCAGAAAAGCCGCGAGAAACTGCAGCAAGAGATGGAAAAACTTCGCCGCGAAATGTAAGTTAGGCCCCAGTTTTTCCAAGCTCACTCAGGAATTCTGCGCCCCTCCCCGCCATTTTTTCCTAGAGAAAGAAAATGGCAAACGCCAACTTCGCAAATACCCAGCGCGGGTACTCAAGATGGTAAAAGTGGGAAGATAAGTGACTGGCGGCCCTATTCGAGGACCGTTACGCATGCGGTAGGGCGTAATCTGCGGCCTTAGTGGGACCGAGGCGGAAGACGTTAACTAGTTTGGTTCGTGCGGCGGGTCCTTTAGGAGTCAAGCCTCGATCACGGGTGAGCGGTGATCGCCGCACTGGAGGCGCTGCACAATATTTGGCCTGTCCATATTTGGCCGATCCGCATTCGTCCTATCCAAAATCCTAGTGCCGCTCATCCAGCCTAGCGCCGAGATTCACGTCCCCTATGCAGGGCCGCTTGCGGTCAATCAAAAATTGGGATTCAAATCCGCTTCCCCTCGGAGGTGTTTCGGCGCTACACTTTTGGCGCAGAGGGGGTCTCTCATGTTCCGCAAGCACTTCGTCGTTGCAGTTTCTGGGGTAGTTAGTCTGTTGATGTTCACGGCAGTTTGCTGGGGGCAGTCGGAGCCTTCGTCTATGGCAAGTTGCAATCTTGACGATGGACGCCAGGTTTACATCCGCTACAATCCGGTGACCACGAAGGAAAAAATTTCCAACGGCAAGCCGTGGACTCCGGGCGGGGCTGCCATGACTCTGTTTACCGAAGCTCCGCTCACCCTTGGTGGGTCGATGATTCCGGTCGGCGCTTATACGGTTTATCCCATCCCCGCGAGAGACAAATGGACGCTCGCGGTCAATAAGAACGTCACGTCCGGCGCGTCTTACGATGAAAAGCAGGATCTTGCCCGCACCACGATGGAGACAGACTCGGTAGGCCAGGCTGCGGACACGCTCGAAGTGGCCTTTGCCCATGTGGGGTCACGGTGCACGCTGCGCATCTACTTCGGAAAGACCGCCACGTTCGCCGATTTCACGGCTAAGTGACGCTGGTTTCGCCGGAAGGGCTGGAAGGAACTTTTTTATTAGCGATCTTTCTAGTGTCGATCTGCCAAGCGACGATCTGCTGCGGGATGTTCTGGACGAGCTGAAACGGCGCGAACCAATCTTCCATCGCCGTGAGCTGGGAACCACAAGAGCCGATCTTGAGAACATGACGGCGGCTGACTTCTGGGAAGTAGGCGCTTCCGGCAGACGGTATACCCGAGACTACGCATTTGCCGAATTGGAAAAGCGCTATGCGCAGGACGAAGACGAGGCCGATGTTTGGGAGACCAAAGATTTCCAGTGCCGAAAGCTGGCAGAAGACGTTTACCTGCTGACTTACACGCTGCTTCAAGGGGAGCGGACCACGCGGCGAGCCACGATCTGGCAGCGCACGGAGTCAGGATGGAAGATCGTGTTTCATCAGGGGACCATCGTTCAGGACGCATGAGGTTGCAAGACAACATAGGCGGTAGTCGGCGAGATTCTGCGCGAACGCGCGGCGGCTTGATTTATTCATCGCGCGTTTTACTTATTCTGACTGCGATGGTCGCAATCCGGACTGCGGCCCAAACTCCGGGGCAAACTCATCCCACGCACAGCAACGAAGATTTCCGCGGGGTTAGCGCCGTCTCGCAACAAATTGCGTGGGCCTCGGGCACGCACGGAACCTACCTCCGCACCACCGATGCCGGACACACATGGACCGCAGCCCAGGTGCCGGGAGCGGAAGCGCTCGACTTCCGCGGCGTGGTTGCTTTCTCCGCGGACGAAGCATTTCTGATGTCTGCCGGATCAGGCGAAAATTCGCGCATCTACCACACCGGCGATGGTGGCCAGCACTGGGCGCTGCAATTTACCGAGACGAATCCCAAGGGATTTTCGGATTCCATCGCGTTCTGGGACGCAACGCATGGGATTGCGCTGGGCGACCCGGTTGCGGATGAAAACGGCAAGCTGAAGTTTGAAGTGCTGATGACTTCGGATGGGCAGAACTGGACCCGCATTCCGTCGGCGGCTCTGCCACCGGCGGTGGAAGGCGAAGGAGCGTTTGCCGCCAGCAATTCCTGTCTCGCGATCCTGCCCAGGAATGATCCCAATATATGGTTTGCGACGGGAGGCCATGCTGCGCGCGTATTTCATTCGCACGACCACGGGCGCACGTGGGAGGTCTTCGAAACTCCCATCGTTCACGGCGCAGACTCGCAGGGCATCTTTTCCATCGCGTTCCGCGACTCAACACATGGCGTGATCGCCGGCGGCGACTACAAGCATCCCGAGCAGGATGGACCTAACCTGGCCTTCAGCGAGGATGGCGGCAAAACATGGACGCTGTCGCAGATATACCCTCAGCAGTTTTACTCCGCTGCAGCCTACGATCGCAGGAGCAACGACGGCAACGCCCGCCTTTTCCTTGCGGGACCGAAATTCATTTACGACTTTCGGCCGCCGCGAAACCCCACCAGAATCAGTCCACCGAAGAAGTCTGGATTGCAGTTCAACACCGTCAGCGCATATCCAGGTGGAGGGGCGGTTTTCTCCGGGCCTAAGGGGTCGATCGCGGTTGTACCGTAGAAAGGCGGAAACACTCGCCCTGGGACCATGCTCTAAAGTTCCTTTTTGGGCCTGATTCCTTCCGCCGGTGAGGGCCGTTTTGGAGTAAACTCCTGAGAACGCTTTACCGAATATGTTCAGTCCCCACCCCAACCTTGCTGACGACGTGAACCACGCCATCATTCAGTCGGAGATCGAGGGCGGAGTGTTTCTGCATGATCTGCCACCGGCGACGGTGCTGCAGATCCAGACTATGCATCATTGCTACACGGCGGTCCTGCTGGGAGGCAGCGACGCGCTGATCTCCGGGCACCCGGAATTCTGTCCGCAGCCGGTGCAGGTGGCGATTGCGGGTTCAACCTGGGGCGGGTCGATGCTGAAGCTGCAATTCGTAGGGCGCGGCATGCACCTGGAATTTCATCATCCGGAATACGACACGCCGATTGTGACGTCACCAATTCAGGAGATACGGGATTCGCAACCCATCCCTGCTACCCAACGCGTTCTCGATTCGCTAAGCTATTAGCAGGCAGCCATTGACTTGCCGGGCCCAGCACTCTAACATTCCCGCCAAGGCCAATACTTAGTATCTACGCGGCCTGATCCTCACATGACTATCACTACACGCGAAGTCAGCCACGTAACCATCGTCGATATCAACGGGCGCATCACCCTGGGTGACGAAACCGGACAGTTGCGGGACACGATTCATGGGCTGATTGCAGAGGGCAAGAAGAAAATTATTCTCAACCTGGCGCACGTCGATTACATCGACTCCTCAGGCGTGGGCGAACTAGTCAGCAGCTTCACCACGGTGCGGAATTCGGGCGGAGACCTCAAGCTCCTGAGCCTAAGCAAGAAAGTTCACGACATTCTCAACGTGACCAAGCTGTATACCGTGTTCGACGTCAAGGAAGACGAATTCACGGCGGTAAAATCCTTCGATTATTTCTTCGCCAAGTAAACAAACACAGTTAGACCTCGCTCAATAAACATTCGGCAGCCCTGCGGAAGCCCGTTCGTCGCTGGTCTTCGGTGACGTTCTCAGAGGCCGGGGTGGTTGCTACCGTGGCATTGCCAGCATTGAAGCGGTTTTGCTGAGCAAGGACGGGACGAATGTCGAAGGTAGCGAAGTTTAAGATTCTTTATGGTGAAGGGGATGCGGAGGAACAGGCAGCTCCGGCGGCGGCGTTTGAAAAAGCTGGGCACACGGTGGAAAAAGCCGTAGGACGCAAGGCAGTCGTGGAAGCTCTGAAGAAGGGTCCATTCGATTTGGTAGTCCTGGGGCCGAGCCTCAGCAGGAATGACCGGCATCATCTGCCCTACATGGTGAAGAAGGCGCAGGCGGAGACGCTGGTGCTGGTGATGCACGCCGATGGAAGCCGGCATCCGTATGTGGATGCTTGCACCGATACTGGAGCCAGCATCGAAAACGTGCTGGCGCGGATCGAAAGCCTGCAGGTTGGCGGGGTGAAGACTGCGGCGGCGGCCGCGGGGCGTTAGGACTTTCTAGTTTCGGTTTTTGGAGGGGGCAGCGGCCTTTGCGGGCCGCTTTTCTTTTTGGGTTGGCAAGTCAAAAGTCAAATGCTTCAACACAGGGGGCACAGGGTACACCTTATTCACTCTATGAACATGCAATCTCCATACGAGTAGAAGCGGTAACGCTCAGCGACGGCGTGTTCGTAGGCATACCAGACTTTTTCTTTACCGCCGAAGGCGCTGACCAGCATGAGCAGCGTGGATTGCGGCAGATGGAAATTGGTAAGCATCGCGTTGACTGCCTTGAATTCGAAGCCGGGATAGATGAATAGGTCGGCCGCCGAGGCGCCCGAGGGGACGGTTCCGTTGCCCTGGCGAATCGCATGTTCTAGCGTGCGAACGGTAGTGGTGCCGATGGCGATCACGCGGCGCGAATTGCTAAGAGCCTGATTGATTACCGCCGCTGCAGCAGCGGAAATTGAATAAGACTCGGAATGAAGTTTGTGATCCTCGACGCGCTCGACGTGGATGGGCTGGAAGGTTCCCAGGCCGACATGCAGGGTGATCTCGACGGTTTCTACACCGCGCTCGCGGATGCGATCGAGAATTTCTGGAGTGAAATGCAGGCCGGCTGTGGGGGCGGCGACTGATCCACGCTGCTGGGCGTAGACCGTTTGATAGCGCTCACGATCGCGGGAAGAATCCGGGCGCGCGATGTACGGCGGCAGCGGGACGTGGC
>JBAPQU010000353.1:0-1825 GCA_049280795.1 Candidatus Sulfotelmatobacter sp. | reverse complement strand
TTTGCAGAACGGGCTCAACCAGAATTCACCAAGCGGCGAATTGCAGGCCACGATTGGCATATAAACCTCTGCAACTCGACGGCAAGGTCGCGGTGGTGATCGGTGGCACTTCCGGAATCGGCCGCACACTGGCGCGTGGACTGGCCGAGGCGGGAGCCGACGTGGTGCCCACTGCGCGGCGCATGGAGTTGGTGAACGCAATTGCCGGTGAAATCGAGTCCATGGGTCGTCGGTCGCTGCGCGTAAGCTGCGATGTCGCGGACCGCGGATCATTGGAACAAGTACTGCAGGCTTCTGTCCAGACGCTCGGGAAAGTAGATATCCTGGTTAACGCCGCCGGATTCAACCAGCGTGCTCCAACCCTGGACTTTCCGGAGGCAGACTGGAACCGGCTTCTCGACACGAACCTGACCGGCACCTTACGGGCATGCCAGGTTTTCGGGCGGCACATGATCGAGCTCGGCTATGGCCGCATCATTAACATTGCTTCCATGGGATCGTTTCTCGCGCTCTATGAAGTGACGGCCTACTGCGCGAGCAAGGCGGGCGTGGCCTCTGTGACGAAGTCGCTGGCCGTCGAATGGGCACGGCATGGAGTCTGTGTGAACGCAATTGCGCCGGGCTACTTCCGCACGCCCTTGAACGAGAAGTTGGTGACAGGCACGCCGCGAGGGCAGGAAATACTGATCCGTACTCCGATGAAGCGCTTCGGTGAACTGGAGGAACTAATTGGAGCTGCGATATTTCTAGCCTCAGACGCTGCCAGCTTTGTAACCGGCGCTCTGCTTGCCGTAGATGGCGGCTTTCTCGCTAGCGGTGTAAATCAATAGCTTCCGCCAGTTTCCACCGTTCTGGGCACTCCCCGATCACCTCTTCATCGATACGGCACGAAGCCCTGCGCCTTCATCTCCAGCCGATAGACCGACGTGGTGGCCGTGATGTAGAGCGTTCGATCGTCCTTATCACCCCAGTTCAGATTTGCCGGTTGCTCCGGCATGACGATCGTGCCGAGGTGATTGCCTTTGGCATCCCACACCCAGATACCTTTCGGACCGGTAACAAAGACGTTGCCGTTCTTATCCACTTTCATTCCATCAGGCACGCCATCGCCCTTCCCGCCCGGCTCTTCGCCAAAGATGCGGCCGTTGGCTATGGTTCCGTCAGCGGCAACATCGTACACGCGAATATTTCTCTGTTCGCTGTCATCGACGTAGAAGTGTTTGCCATCCGGCGAAAAAGCGATGCCGTTCGGCTGCGTCAGTTCTTTTGTGAGCAGCTTCACATTGCCCTTGCCGTCGAGGCGGTAGACGCCCTGGAACGGAGTCTCCTGCTTTTCGCCGGCAACCAGATCCAAAGTTGGATCGGTGAAGTACAGCGCCCCGTCCGGACCAACCACTACATCGTTGGGACTGTTTAGTTTCTTTCCATCATAATGGTCCGCCAGAATTTTATATTTTCCGTCGGGACTCACCGCGATGATGGCGCGCAACACGCTGGCGCAATCGATCAGCCGATGCTGGTGGTCGAAGGTATTGCCGTCCGGGTCGCCGAGCGCGATCACTTCGTCTTTCTTGCCATCGGGATGGAGCCGGTAAATCTTGTTGATCGTTTCGTCGCTAACATAGAGAAACCCCGCTTGATCCCATACCGGACCCTCCGTAAAACCGAAGCCCGTCGCCACCACGCTCAGTTTGGCATTGTGATCCACCAAATCCCAGAATTGCGGTGACTCGGCTTGCAGCTTAAATTCCGGGGTCGCCGGTGGAGTAGTTCCAGAACTCGAGGCTCCAACCGCAAACAGTGCCAAGGCTGCGATGATCGAAAT
>JBAPQU010000352.1:0-18189 GCA_049280795.1 Candidatus Sulfotelmatobacter sp. | reverse complement strand
GTCACCGAACCTAACACCAACGGTATGGGCGGCGATCTCTTTGCGATTTATTGGGAGGCGAAAACCGGTAAAGTCTACGGCCTGAATGCAAGTGGTTGGGCGCCGAAGGCTCTCACGATCGAGCATCTCCAGCTAAAGGGCATCACGGAGATGCCTCAATCCGGTATTGATTCCGTCACCATTCCCGGTGTGGTTGACGGATGGACCAAGCTACATGATCGCTGGGGAAAACTGCCTTGGCGCGACTTGTTCCAGCCTGCGGTTTTTTATGCCAAGAATGGGTTCCCGGTGCAGGAGATTATTCACGATTGGTGGGATGAAAGTCGTGATGGCTTGCTGACGAATGCGGAAAGCCGCCGCGTATTTCTCCGCGGTGGCAAGGCACCCGAGACCGGCGAGATGTTTCGCAATCCCGATGTCGCCTACGCACTCGCACTGATTGCCGACCAGGGCGAGGCCGTGTTCTACAAAGGAGAAATCGCCAAAGCCATCCTCAAGACCTCCGACGAACTCAGAGGAACGATGACTGCCGACGATCTCGCAGCTTACTCCGCTGAATGGGTCGAGCCCATTTCGACGAAATACCGCGATTGGACCGTATACGAGCTCCCCCCAAACGGGGACGGTATTGCAGCGCTTGAAATGCTCAACATTATGGAGCAGTTCAAACCCGATCCCGCCGGTCCGCACAGTCCGGGTGAGTTGCACACGCGCATCGAAGCCATGAAACTTGCTTATGCGGACGTGAAAGCCTACGTCGGCGACCCGCGCTTTAGCAAGATTCCGGTGGATCAGCTTCTGTCAAAAGACTACGCTGCAAAACGCGCCTCGCTCATCGATCCCGCTAAAGCGAATTGCACGGTTGCTCCTGGGGCGCTCGGCACCAGCGATACCACATACTTCACCGTCGTCGATCGCGAAGGGAACATTCTTTCCATTATCCAAAGCAACTACAACAACTTTGGATCGAACGTGACCGTATTGGGCATGGGATTCGCCTTACAGAATCGCGGAGGCCTTTTCTCGCTCGATCCCGCGTCTCCCAACGCACTTGCCGGCCGCAAGCGCCCGTTCCACACCATCATTCCCGGCTTCATGCAGCGAGGGGACGAGCACATCGGCTTCGGCATTATGGGCGGGCTGAATCAACCGTTAGCTCACGCACAATTCGTGTCGAACGTCGTCGACTACCATATGAATGTGCAGGCTGCGATGGAAGAGCCGCGTTTTACCGATCGCCAGCAGCTCGGCTGCAGAATCGTGATCGAATCGCGCGTGACGCCCGCTACGCTCGATGCGCTGACGAAGATGGGACATGTGCTGCAAGTGCACAACGGCTACACATCACTGATGGGGCGCGGCCAGGCAATCCTTCACGACAGCAGAACTGGCATTAATTCCGGTGCGTCCGATCCACGCGCTGACGGCGCCGCGATCCCTGAGCAACCGAGCTTCTTTGATGTACCGGCCAAGCGTTGACCGGAATTACTTCGGGCCACTCTAGCGAGCGAAGCCCATCTCGCGAACCGCGCCTCCGGCGCCGCTGAGGTCGGCGAGCCGCATCTCAGAATATTTTCTAGACAGAATTATTCCCGGCGCACCGGCCCGGAAAGCCGCCAGAGCTGCTTCTTTCACGCTTTGCGGTGTGCACTTGCTGTTGGTGGGCTCGGTTGGGATATCGATGTCGATGCCCGGCCAAATCAGAGTGTTCGTGCCAGCGACACCCTCCAGCGCGCGTTTCGTTTCGCGGTAGACGTAATCGGATGAAAGCCCAGTATGAGGAAGCTGATCGTAGCTGCTTTCTTTGAATCCCATCATCGCGTAGTTCATGTCGAGCAGGCCTTGTTTGGTGAGATCCCCGTAAAGCGTAGCGCCGATATTGTCCACATAGAGCGCCATCCGCTCGCCGCCGCAGTTGTTGTACATGACGACCTTTATGAAATCTGAATGATTCGAGATCTCATGAAGGTCCTGTTCGGCGCGGTAGATTGGATTGAACGAATTGTTGTGCCAGATGTGCCAGCCCACCGGCACCGTCGGCTTGGCTGTCTTTACGGTTTTGTATATCGCAGCGTAGGTTTCGCGCAGACTGTCAGTCCAGAGCATTTCCCATGCAGCGAGTTCGGGATACCGCAACAGCAGTCGCCAGAATTGAACGTAATAACCATCCACAGGGTGCTTGCCAGCGCGAGTTGAGCGAACGAATTTTTCCAACTCCAGAAATCCCTGCCGGGCGCGATCCACGTTGATGCCTTGCTGCTTCGCTTTGCTCCGACAAAATTCGCAGAAGCAGGTCACGTTGCCCGGGTCGATCGGCGGGGTATCGTGCGTGGCTCCCAGACTGTCGCAGAGCGCACCCTGCCGCTCCGATCCCCACATGATTCCATCGATATCGTAGGAGCGCGCGTAGTCTTCGACTAAACCGGTCAGGAAATTCCGGTAGTCCGGATTGTTGACGCACAGCGTCTCGGCATTGCGTCCGTAAAGGTCGCGCTCCTGAACTTTCTCAATGTTCGGTAGGTCGGTGCGAAACACGTCCTCAAGCCAGCAGATCACCTTCATGCCGCGCTTCTTGGCCGCAGGTAAGACTTCGGCGAGAATGTCCAGGTTGCCGTGGTCGGGCGCTCGAGTGTCTTTGAGAACAGTGTTTTTGTAGTACTGAAGATGCGGTGTGGCGAAGTTGCCGCCGTGGAAGTTGAGGTCGTATTCCTGCTTGCCGTGATCGGGCAGCGGTTGGCCGGGGATTTGTCTTCCGGCAATCCCTCGGCCATAGGTAAAGACGGCAAGAAACAGCGTATTCACGCAACCACGTTCCTGAAGAACATCAAGAACTTTTTCGGTGCCTTCATCCACAAATGAAACTGCTCCGATTTGGATGCCGATCATTTTGGATGAGCCAGCAGCGTGTCCTGAAGTAGGGATGGCCAAGGCGGCACCGGCTCCGGCGGTAATCTTCAGGAACTCACGGCGATTCACATCTGATTTCATCATGCGCTGCTCCCTATTTTGTTTGGTAGCAGCCGATGTCTATCTTTCCGGATTTGACTCGCGCTGAGCCATCAAGATCGAGATCTCCCACCGGCACGCCCTCGGTAGCCGTGCCGGCAGCGATCGCGGGAGAATCCGATTGCAGATGAAAATCCTTAGCAGTGGCGTCTACAAAATGCGGATCGAGAAAACGCGAATGACAGTCATTTCCCGTTGATTGAACATAATTATCGAACCCTGTCACCGTGCCGGAAGTTTCTCCCCAGGTGCTTGCCTTCGCTCCGGATGCACAGTAATAAAGGTTGTGATCGATCATGACTGGCGGATGACTTTTATCGATCTGCGATTTGTTCACCGCGATAAGACAGCGAGACCCCGCGTAAACGATGTTGTTCGCAAAAATATTGTCTGCCATGTTCCACTGCATCTGAAACTCCCCCGACCCAGTTGCCGATGTATCGTTGTCATAAAGCGTGTTGTTGACCACGATGCAATGTTCGGTGTGTCCCCGCTCAGGCGCATAACCGCCGATAGAAACGCCCGCGGTGTGACCATGATAAATAAGGTTATTGCGCGCAGTGATGTAACTGGTGGCGCGGTCTTTGTGCTCGCTAGCTAGTTCGATTCCAAAGTCGACATCGTGCATCACGTTCCGCTCAATCAGAATTCTGGTGCCGCCGTCCACGTAAATACCATCGGAATTTTCGTCATTGCCGTAGGCCGGATTGCCTTTTGAAGTGATGTTGTAAACCAGATTGCCGCTCACCACCCCGTCGCGCGCCTGGTCTACGGCAGGGTCGGGCGCCGTGCGCTCGAAGCCGATGACGTCGATTCCAATGTTGTTGTTGTCGTGAACGACATTGTGCGTGATGCGGAAATTCGTAACGTTGCCATTCACCACCAGCGATTCGCTCGAACCCGTTTGGAGATTATGCACCTCATTGCCGTCAATGATTAAGTCAGTGATCGGCGTCTTGGCGTCGGTGCCATATACCGCAATGCCGAAGCCGTTGCCGCCACTCCCCGGTTTATCGCGGCCTTGAAACGTCTGCTCAATGTGATGGACGTTGTTCCTCAGCAGTTCGATATGCGACCCGGCTCCCATTACGTCTATGCCCAGTGGAGCGAGCCGATGTTCGGCGGTGTGAAAGTTACGAATTTCAAAACCCTCGACTCGCACGTAGCTCTGATTGTGAATCGTAAGTATGGCTTGTCGTCCGGAAGGAGTGAAAAGCGTTGCATCGAGAACAGCGGTCTCGCCGGGATAGCTTCGAAAAGTAATGAATCCATCCGATGCGTTACCGGATGCCTTGAGGCTTACGAGTTCTTCGTAGATTCCACCCCGTACGTTGACGGTACTACCTGCACGCGCGGTGTCTGCGGCATGTTGAACGGTGCGCCAAGGCGCCGCTTGCGTGCCGGGATTCGAATCATTCCCGGTCGTCGACACATAGAGGGAAGAGTTGGTCTGGCCAAATGCGCCGCAGGCGCATACGAGTAGCAAGAGAAGAGTTGCAAGTTTCAGATTCACCTTATCGTTCCTCATTGTGGCCGCACTTTCCAAAAGCAATCGGTTTTTTTGTCGAGAACATGGGATGCTCGTAAGCCGGGTCAAGCCTTTTTGTGATGTTAATAAAATGAAACGTAAACATTCGTAATGCTAAGGAAAGATTGGCAAAGCCATTCAATCTTGGAGCTTCAGAATAAGGCACAACCCGCTAATCGCAAGGAGTTTATTGCGCTGTATTTCCATCTGTCGAAAATGCACTGACCGCATGGAGGACATAATTTGTAAAAACCTTCCAATATTTAGCATTGCGCGCTGGACAAACGAAATGAAACGATATAAATAGTAATCGTCCGAATAGTTGCTGGAAATGTAGTTTCACCGAACGGATCGAACTCAGGAGATGACTGCGAATGCAGCGTAGAGACTTTCTAAAGAGCACCGTCGCTGTTGCGGTAGCCGCAGAACTTGGAATCGGTAAAGCGCAGGCCACCGTCCCTGCCCACAATTGGGGAAGGTACGACTTCGGTTCCGGGCCTCTGGTAAACGATCGGCTCAATCAGGGGCCGTTCCCGCAATATCCACCGGATGCGATTATTCCCACCGACGACGTGGTGATGACTACAACCAGCACGGAAGACGTTGTGCCGAATTATGGCAAGGGGCTGGTTACCTACATCACGGCAGACAGCGGCACCGAGGAAATCAAGGCAGACAATATTCCGCAAGCGATCGAAGACCTGGTTCGCTTTCCGTTGGGCCAGCAGCTTTATATCCGCCCAACGTGGAGGGAAGTACAACCTCGACCCGGACGCCTGGTATTGCCCGACTATATAAAGCTGGTTTTTGACCAAGCGAAGAAAAACGACAAGCGGGTCGGATTGCGAATCCAGATGTGTGCTCCAGATTATAAACACGAAGCGGCCCTGCCGGATTTTGTTCTGGAAAAAGTGCCCAAGGTTGATCTATTACAGCCTAGCGACCAGGAGAGCATCGCTGCAGGAAAGAGATTTTTGGAGAACCCGCACTCGCGCTATCAGCCCCGGTACGACGATCCTTTTTTTCAGCAGGCATTCAAAGAGCTGGTCGGCCAGTTGGCAGCAGAGTTCGATGGCAACCCGCTCGTCGAGTACATTGACACTTTTATGTACGGCTTCTGGGGTGAAGGGCACACTTGGCCATTTCCCAACAATCCTTTCCCTGATTACCTGACGGCCGAGCGCACCTGGATGAATATGCTGGAGGTGCAGCTCGAAAACTTTAAGAAAACTCCACTGCTGACCAATACGCAGCCGGACTTCAGCCGGGTTGGCAATTCGGAAATGCTGGACCGGACGGTTCGCAGCAACAATTGGATTCGCAGCGACACCATCTTTATTGAGAACGAGCAGATCGAGGCGCTCAGCAACCGACCGCCATGGATCGCTGCATTGCTCGAGCAGGGGATTCCGGGGAAGCCTCCTAATCCGAATGCCGTAGTGGAAGGAATATCGCCGGCTGAGAACATGATCGATCATGTGATCGATATTGGAGCGAATTACTGGTCGCTGTGGAACTTCCACCAGATCAACGCCAAAAATCTAATGAGCTACTACCAGGCATATCCGGCAGCGTTCGACCGGATCAATCGCCGCATTGGCTATCGGGTGAGGCCGTCTTTCATCTGGAGCTATACGGACAGTAGTTATCTGGGTCTAATCATTGGTTTCGCCAATGACGGCATCGCGGGTGTGCCGGGGGTATTGAGAGTGACCGTGGAAAGCCAGGACGGAAAGGTGCTCAAGAGCGGCTGTCTGGATGCCGGCTACCCGTTACCGGGCAAGATTCGGCAAGCACAGTTCGTGCTGCCGAAAGGGACAGATTGGAAAGGATTGAAACTTAGAGCCGAGATCGAAGTTAAAGGAATGCGCTATCCCGTCCGGTGGGCTTGTCACCAGAAGCTGAACGATGACGGCTCGCTCACACTGCGTCCTAACCTGCGACAGGAGGTCTAGGCTGCGATTGTTCTTAATCCAACTCGCAGCTTCACTCTGAAGATTTTACTTCTTCAAAGCTGAACTGCTTGTCGAGCTTTTCGTAGGGCTTACCGTCGACCTCTACATACGGGTAGACGAAGTAATTGAGCGTCGGACCATCCTGCTTGGGAGACAATGCGATGTCGCGGCCGGTGGAGAACTGCACGCGATTGGCGTCAACGCTGCCAAAGAAATAATCTTGTTTTTCCTTTGCTTTCCAAGCCTCTGAAATGTCAACAGGAATCCAGCCGGTTTTGCGGGCATAGAACTCAGCCCAGCAGTGATAACCGGGGATATCTCCTTTATCCTTGTTTTCGGGCAGAGGAAAGCCGATGTCGAAGCGGGCAGGAATCCCGTCAGCCCGCAGCATGCCGATGAACGGAGAATGGAAGTCTGTACAGTTGCCGTGCTTGGAGTCACAGGCCCACACCGCGTCCCCGCGTCCCCAGCCAGTACCGGTCTTGTCGTAGCGCATGTTCGTGAAGAGGTAATCATAGGCAGCCTTGCCTTTTGCAACCGCGCCGCTCTGGGATCCGGTTACCTCGACGGCCAGCTCCTTGATCTTTCCGTCCGTCGGAATCAGATTGTCAGGCGCAATCAAACGGCTCATCGATGCGGGTACAACGCTAGGCTTCAGATCTGTTTTTTCGAGTTGCGCGTAATTGCCCCGCGAGTATTCGCGGCGTGTGATCTTGTATTCGAGAGTGAACTCAGCTTTGCCCGCAGCAGGATTCTGGATTTCGGCATACATCATCTTATTGCCGTACTCGGACTCCTGCGTCGTCCGCATTTTGACCGGAGCCTTGACCGAGAGAACGCGCACCGTCTGATGCTGGTCAGTTTGTGGAACCGGAATCCAGACACGCACTCGCTTCGCTCCGGAGGGAATATCCTTTACGGTGAAGTTGTAGGTGAAGCGAAAGGTGCGGCTTGGCGGGCTGAATTTTTCGGCCTGAGACGTGGCTTGGGCGGCCAACGGGTATGCCGGAAATGGGGGTGCCAAAAAAAATATCAGCAACGACGAGAGAACTCTCAGCCTCATAGAGATACTCCTTAATCGACAGATATGAATTGTGATTTTATCAGCAGCCAGCGCGAGCTGTCTGGGCTGCGTAGGAAAGCGCTTTCGCGATTGGTACGCACACTTTGTTGAGAAAAGATTCGAGCCTGTCGAATATTTCTAATTTGGTATAGCATTAGCATCCACTGAACGAGGTTCACCATGACAACGAGCGCAACCTCAGCGCGGAGTGATGTAACCACGGTGGCCCACCAACCGCAAGCCGCAAACGGTCTGGCAATCGTGCGCGTGACGATCGGCGCGATGTTCGTGTGGGTCTTTTTCGAGAATCTGGGGAAAGGCCTGTACACACCGGCTGGTTACGCGGGTCTGATCAAGTACTACATCCAGCACGATCATGCGCCGGCAGTGTGGAAAGCAGTCATGGGCCTGGCGGCAAGCCACGCCTCGATGGCTGCTCCCATGCAAGCTATGACCGAGATCGGTCTCGGCATCTTGCTCGTCATAGGTCTGCTTACCCGGCCGGCCGCATTTGTAGCATTTCTGTATCTCGGCAGCCTTTGGATTTCGGAGTGGGGCACGGCGTGGATCTGGGAACTGCTGGTTCCGGTGCTCGCATCGCTCGGGATCGCGATCGGATGCGCCGGACGCAGATGGGGTGTTGACGCGTGGCTCGCGCGACGGTGGCCATCTTCTCCGTGGTGGTGAGTAGCCAAGCCCGTGCGAGTCTCTGTCATCATTCCTACCCATAATGAAGCGCAGTCGATTGCGCTCGTTCTAGCGGATCTTCCGGCTGATCTCACGACGGAGGTCATCGTTGTCGACAGCAACTCGAATGATGGGACGCCCGAGATCGCCGCAAGAATGGGAGCCCGCGTGCTTCAGGAACCGCGCCGCGGCTACGGGCGAGCATGCCTGACAGGATTAGCTGCAGCAAATTTGCCCGACATTATTGTGTTCCTCGATGGCGACTACAGCGACCGGCCCTCCGAACTGCCGATTCTCTTAGCGCCAATCATTGAGGGGCGTGCGGACATCACGCTCGGTTCGCGCCTCCACGAGCGAGATTCTGCTGGAGCGTTGCCCTGGCATCAGGCGTTTGGGAATCGTCTTGCCGCGAACCTGATAGGACTTCTTTACGGACTAAACATCAGCGATCTCGGCCCGTTTCGAGCTGGCCGCGCGGGCGTATTGCGCGCGCTCGCGCTCGAAGAGACCACTTATGGCTGGGCGGTTGAGATGATCCTCAAAGGCGCATTGGCTGGATTCCGCGTGGTGGAAGTCCCGATGAGCTATTACCCGCGCATCGGAAAATCGAAAATCAGCGGTACGCTGAAGGGCACGGTCGGCGCCGGCTGGTTCATTCTCAGCTTGATCGTGCGATATTATTTTCGGCATCGAAGAGGCCGGACACCGCGGTCGGGGTGAGTGCGGCGCAATTATTTTATGAAATCCGCAAGTGCGAGGATGGGGCGTTCGTCGGGCAGTAACCGTGTGCTGGTAATCATGGCGAAAGCGCCACGACCGGGCGCGGTAAAGACCCGCCTGACTCCCGGCCTTTCTCACGAGGCGGTCACCGCTTTCTATTGCTGTCTTCTGGAAGACACGCTGGCGCTGGCGCGGTCGTTGGGCGATGTGGAAATTGCCATCATGTGCCCGGACGCCGACGTAGACGAACTGGAGCAATTGGTCGGTAATAAAGTGGGCGTAGTTGCCCAGAAAGGTGAAGGTCTTGCCGCAGGCCTCACTTCGGTGTTTGCGCACTTCGTAAAAAGTCACCAGCGACGACGCGTTATTGCCTTTAACAGTGACAGCCCGCATCTGCCAGGTTCGGTTCTGGAGGACGCGTTCGAAACCCTCGCGTCACATGATGTGGTCATCGGGCCAACCCACGATGGAGGCTATTATCTCGTCGGGGCAAAGGCTTCTCATCCTACGCTTTTCGTCCATGACGGAATGGGTACCAGTAGCGCGCTGGAGAGACTTCTGTCGCGCGCACGAGATCTTCAGCTATCTGTGGGTTTCGCAGATCTTTTTTACGATATCGACGTAGCGGACGATCTGACTCGCCTGGCAGAGGAGTTGCGTCTGGCTCCGGCACGGGCTCCACGCACGGCGGCGTGGCTTAGGGAGTGGGAGCTTGCGCCGAAACGTTATCAGACAACATCTCGGACAAGCGCTCGGACGGATTCTCGGACAGGCACGGGAGAACTGTGAAGGTTGCCGCCGAGTGGAGAGTGTACACGCTCGGCGCGACATTGTGCGTGGCGCTGACGATTTGCTCACGCAACTTCGGCGATCGAGGTGGGCCGCATTTCATGGCCTCCTTGACGGTTGCGGGCATCGCGTATCTCTTGGCGATCCGCGAATTTTTCGCTAAGCCAAAATTTGAACGAAGCGTTTCCTGGCGCGTTGTCGTCATTGGACTGGTCTTGGCTGCGGTGTGGCACGTTGCATTTCTTCGCGTGCCGCCCGGCGCCGATGATGATATTCATCGCTATGTTTGGGATGGCCGCCTGCAGAGACTCGGCTACAACCCCTATATTGTCGTTCCTAGCGATCCTGCCTTCGCCGCTTTGCACACGTCTGAGACTCGGACACTAAACCACCCGGACCTGCCGAGCCCATATCCACCGGGAGCCGAGTTTTTTTTTCGCGCCGTCACTGCGGTTCAGGAGTCCGCCTTCGCGCTGAAAGTAGCATTTGTGGTTTGTGAGTTCGCGATTATTTTCTTGTTGCTCGAGGTTCTGCGGCTTCGTGAGCAAGCAGCGCACCTGGTTCTGGCTTTCGCCTGGAACCCACTGTTAGCCATTGAGGTGGCAGGGAGCGGTCACATTGATATTGTTGGCGCGCTACTGCTGCTGGTGTCCGCCGCTGCGCTAGTGCGCCGATGGCGGGCGACAGCGGCCGTCGCGCTTGGGCTGGCTATCGCGGTGAAATTTTTGCCGATCGTACTCTTGCCCCTCTACTGGAAGCGGGTCCGCATTCGTGACGCGGTGCTGGCGGCAACCGTGGTCGGACTCCTGTACGTGCCATTTCTTAGTCGTTCATTTCTTAACCATGGCCACATTCCGATTGGCTCGCTGGGTACGTACGTGCAGAGTTTCCGCTTTAATGGTCCCGTGTTTGCTGCTCTCGATCAGGTAGTGGCGCCGCAATTGCTGGCTGGTCTGGCAGTGCTTGCCGGCCTTCTTGCTGCAATCTGGCTGAGGCGCAAGGCCCCAGTATTTTCTCCCGATGCTTTTGCGTGGCCCATGGCGGCATCGCTTCTATGTGCACCGGTTGTATATCCGTGGTACCTTCTCTGGCTGCTGCCGTTCGCGCGGTCGGCTTCGACCGTGCCGGTCATCATTTGGACGGTGAGCATTATTCCCACTTACTACGCGTGGCATTTGCGCACGCTTGGCCGTCCGTGGGTGTTGCCTGACTGGATTATGTTGCTGGAATACGGATTCGTAGCGATCGCCGCTGCGATTGTCGCGTTTCGCCGGTTCGATGGGCCGGCGGCGAACCCAGGCTCAACGGACTAGATGTATTTCTCCTGTATCCAAATCTTGTGCCCGACATCCAAGAGGGTTGGTTCAAATTCACTGAGGAGCGAACTCCATGACAAGTCCGAGCCGTGCAACCATGATTCGTCTTCTGGCTTTTGGAGTAGTAGCTTTTTCTGCTACTTGCTGGGCGCAGCAGCGCGCACCAATTCTCGATCAAGTCGCCAAAACCTTCGGTGTCGACTCGTGGGATAAGGTTGAGGCCGTCCGCTACACCTGGAATGGAGAAATTACCGGACTCTTCAAAATTGCTCACAAGTGGGAGTGGGAGCCCAAGACCAATAAGGTTACCTTTGAAGGTGTGGACAAAGACGGCAAGCCGGTTAAGGTAAGTTACGTGCGCAACGACCCCAGCACCCAAACCGACGCAGTGAAGAACGAAGTTGACCCGAGTTTCGTCAACGACAATTATTGGACTCTGTTCCCCTTCCATGCTTATTGGGACAAGAGCGCCAGCGCGATCGATCAAGGCAGGTTTAATCTCCCCATGGGGCCCGGCATGGCTGAGTTGGTCCCGGTGAAGTATCCAGCGGATGGCGGTTATACGCCCGGCGACATTTGGGATCTCTACGTCGGGAAAGATAACCGCGTCGTGTACTTTGACTACCACCGCGGCGGGGCCAAGCCACCGAGCCGCGTCTTCGCAACGTGGGCCGGCTACAAAAAGGCGGGTCCAATTCTGTTCTCAACCGAACATCGCGGCTTCGCCGATGGCAAACCTCTGCACATCTTCATTTCCGATGTTTCGGTGAAGCTGACAGGCTCAGATACTTGGGTTAACGCGCAATAGAAAAGGCGATCTTATTCGAACATCTAATGTCGTTCGTCGCGAATGAGACTATCTGGCGATCACGACAGTCGTGCAGGAACTGCTCAGTTTCGGCAAATCGCGGTTAGCAGCCATGCGGATGTCGAGTCGTGGGCGCTCGCCGCGAACGATCGGACAATAACAATCAGGCTGTAGCAGCGCGCCTTGCAAGCGTCTACGTCCGGCGCATCCGCCGTGGCATGAATCGCGGAACTCGCACGAACCGCAAATTTCAGGAAGTGTCCGTGCTTGCTCGTAAGGTGTCGAGTTCAGAATGCCAGCGCCTGCGGAGATCAACTCTAAAAGCGGCGCGCCCGATCCTGGCCAATAAACGCAGGGTAGCGTCGTCGCTCTTGGTGTCACACGCACAGTGCTCACGCCACAACCGCCCAGGAGCGGCGGGAGCCCCGCCATCGCTCGAACCAGTGGTTCGCCAATCGCAATTACATCGGTCTCAGCAAAGAGGTGCCGGAACCCTTCCCAATACTCTTCATAGCTGAGGGCATAAACATCCGATCGCACCGCCTGGTAAACATTCACTCGCAAAGGAGCGTCAAATTGTTTGGCGACTCGCGCCACATCCACTAAATGCAAATAGTTCGACTTCATCATAACCGCGATGATGGTGACAGGAATATGCAGCCTGCGACACCGTTCTGCCTGTTGATGAATCAACTCCCAATTGCCTTGTCCGCGCTGCGAATCCTGTTCGGCTTGCGTGGCGTAATCGAGAGAGAACTCGATGTCATGGAAAGCGCGCAATTCATCATCTTCCAGAACAGCAATACTGTGACCGTTAGAAGTGATGGTGAGCTTGACCGGTTTCGTTCGCAGGTAGGCCAGTATTGCCCTGAAATCGGGATGCATACCGTTCTCGCCGGTGCCGAGATTTACAGAGCGCACGGGCAGGCGTTCCATCACCGCCCTCACTTGATCCAGGGAGAGACGATCCGCGCGAGTTGGATCACGGTAGCAGAAGGAGCAGGCGAGATTGCATTCGTTGGTAAGTCCGAGCCCGAGCGAAATACCGGCGTCCGGTATCATGCGAGACTCAAACGACAAGGACTGGGCCGCGACGTCGTTCATGTAACGTCCTTCATCGCCTGACTTGCGCGATTTGGATCTGCACGACGTGCCAGGTAATGCGTGTAGCGGGCAACTGCGGCAAACTCCGGCCGCCTGCCCAGTTTGCGTTCCAGGTGCAGAATCCGTTCGTAGTCGTTGTTCTGAGAAATGCCCGGTGGAAAATAATCTGACACTACCCGTACGCCACGCTCCGCGGTTACCGCGAGTGATGATTCGAGCAGCATGGCATGCACGCTCTCCGCGGTAAATAGCCGCACCGCTCCTCCGCACAAAGATTCATGTCCCCACTCAGCGGTGAGATTACGCTCGGCTGCGGACAAGTCTCCTTCTTGTATTGCGGCCTTTAACACCTCACCTGCCTGGTTACGCACGACTATCGAGATTATGCTGGATTGATCTCGCAGGGTGCGAGCCGCACTGCGCAAAACAGCACACGGGTCGTTAACGTATTCCAGGATGTTGTGGCAAAGTACTAGATCAAACGACTCGGCTGGGAACAAGTCTGCCAATTGCGCGGCATCGCCTTGTTTCAGCACAATCCTCTTCGTAACTCCTGTGTCTTGTGCGGCACGCTTCGCGAAATCCAGCATCGATACAGACGCATCCAGCAGCGTGACGTGAAGACCAAGTCGTGCCAGACGCACCGCGATGGCGCCGGTACCGCCTCCAAGATCGAGTGCGTGCAAAGATCGTGCGGCCTGTGGGAGAAAGTCCTGCAAATTGGCAAAGGCTAAATCGAGTCGCAATCGTCCGCCGGGTGTTTCGAGGTAGGCGGCGTACTTCGCAGCGCCGGCCCGGAAGCGTTCGAAGTCGTCATTGGCGGTCATTTCCTTCATGCGCTGCTCGGGCGAAGCCGCCGTGTTCAAGCGGCAGGGGAGTACCAGAGCGTATACCGAAAGGATTAGAAACGACAAGTCGGATTGCCGGAAGATTTTGCTGGCGATTGTGGACGACCACGTTCTAGTCAAAAGTTCTTCCAAGCCAGAAGTGGAGGCTTTCATCAGTACTGCGGCTATCCCATACTACGAACGTGAGCCAATACAACAGCCGCCTCGACCAGTGGGTTAAAATTTGAAATTATGCAGGTGCAAATGCGCGCCCGGCAGATCGCGATAGTTTGCGCCATGTGGCTGTGGATCGCCCCTTGTGTGGCGGCGCAGACGCGAGTACCGTCTAACACCCAGCCGCCGAATGCCGAAGAGATCCAGCTACATACCTACCTTGATCATGCTGCGGAATCGATGCACAAAGGCGACAATGACGCCGCAGCGGAAGATCTGCGGCGCGCGTTGAAAATCGATCCGCGTTCAATCGCGGCGCTAAATAATCTCGGGATTGTATTGTCGCGGATGGGGCGACCTTCTGAGGCGATCCTGTTGTACGAAGAGGCGCTGAAAGTCCACCCTAACGACCTCGCGACAAAACGCAATCTGGCCATCGCTTACTTTAAATCCCAACATTATTCGCCGGCGTGGCGATTGCTGCAGCCGATGGCGGAAAAATATCCGACCGATTTTCAGATTCTTGACCTGGCCGGCCTTTCGCTCTTCGCTCTCGATCATTATCCGGAGGCAGCCACATATCTGGAACGCGCAAATCATGTCGAGCCCTCCGATCTGGAGACGCTTGACATGCTCGGCAAGGCCTACCTGAGGATGAAGGATTACAAGGCGCTGACTGACGTCTTCGCTCGAATCATGCAGGTGAGCCCCAACTCCGCGTCCGCTCACATCATGATGGGCACGGCTTATGACCAGATGTCGAACCGGCCAGAGGCGATCAAAGAGTATCAAGAGGCGATTGCGGCAGACTCGAACTTTATGGGCGCGCATTCAGGTCTCGGCTTTGAGTATTGGCGCCAGGGCGAGAACGAACTTGCGGAAAAAGAGTTCCGGACAGAATTGCAGCGCTTTCCGAGCGATCCGGTCTCGAATTGCATTCTCGGCCAGATCCTTCTGGATAAGTCGCGGCCCGCAGAGGCCGAACCTCTTTTTCGCGCAGCCCTGACGGTAAATCCTCATTATGTCGAGGCGTTATTTGGCCTGGGGAAAGCGGAGTTGGCCTTGGATCATGCCCAGGCGGCAGTTGAGCCACTTCGCAAAGCTATCCAGATCGATCCCAACTACTTCGAGGCACACTTTGTTCTGGGGACTGTGTTGCGGCAGCTAGGCCAGACTGCCGAGGCCGCGAACGAACAGAAGATCGCGCTTGCCATCCAGGAGAAAAGCAGGGAGGCGGCGATTAAACGAAACGAGAGCCGGTAAAGATGATGACTAGAAAGTCTTGATTCTTACTCAAATACTTTAGAAATGGAAAGCGCACGCCTAAGGCGTGCGCTTCATCCGATGGCCGACACTGGTTAGAAGTTAATCTTTGCCCCGATTTGCATTTCGCGGGGAATGTGATACGCCGTGACCTCGCCGAAGGCTGGAGTGCCTACGATGCATGTGGCTGTACCAGCATCGTTGCAAATCTGGGAGGGACTGCCGTGATTGAATGTGTTGAACGTCTCCAACCGAAGTTGCAAGGCGGCGCGTTCGCCGAGATGGATATTCTTAAACAGCGACGTGTCCCAGCGTTGGAAGCCCGGCCCCAATATCGCTCCTGGACGCGAGTTGCCGAACGTTCCCACCGATTGTGTAAACGCGGCGGTATTAAAGAACTCGTTCAGTGTTTTCGGACCGCTGGTGTTGCTACTGTTTTGATTGGCCAGATTCGTAGCATCCCCTTGCAGAAAACCTATTCCCCGGTTTCCGTTGACGGCAAATGGGTCGGCACTTTGCGTTACGGTGATGGACTGCCCGCTCTGGACGTTGACAATGCCGGAAAGTTCCCAACCTCCTAACACCATCCCCGCGGCGCCGTGCTGATTCCTAAAGAACGGCTCTTGGTAGAGATAGCTGAGGACGAATATCTGCGGGGTGTTTAGTGTAGATGGCCCGTAGTCTTGCCTCAAGTTGTAAGTGTTCGTAGCCCCCCAAGCCCGGTCAACCGGATTGGTCGTAAGCAGCCTCGACCAAGTGTACGAAACTCCGAGAGTAAGTCCCTGCGTGACCCGCCGATTGAGCGCAGCCTGGAGTGAATTGTAGTTGCTGGTAAAAACCGTAGAGCGATCGCCGAAGGCGCCGTAACCGGCGAACGGCCGTATTGCGTTTACGTCCACCGATTCATTTGCTAAGCGGGCCGCCACTGTGGGCTGATTGAGATCGATATCGCCCAGCAGATGCGTTCCTTTCGTGCCCACGTAACCAAGTTCAAATATGGTGCTCGGCAGAACCTCGCGCTGTATGGAAACGTTATAGTCCTGGTAGATTGGAGCTTTGAAAACCACTCCACTTGCCGTTGGCGTTCCCGTCATCACTGGATTGATGGGACCGAGAGCTGGCCCGGGCGCGGCTCCGGCAGACGAATTATCAAACAAGTTGATATTTTCCGCAGGGCTGATGGTGGCGGCAGTTTGAACCAATGGAGGGTCGGCATTAAACGGGTAGGTTCCGAATTCGTTCTGTTCCCAGATACCATTGAGTGAGCGGTCATAGAACATGCCATATCCCGCGCGAACCGCCATCTTGCCGTTGCCTTGCGGATCCCAAGCGATGCCGAACCTTGGTCCCCAGTTGTTGTTCTGGTCAGAATTGACCCGGCTGCCGTACGGTGAGCAAACCGCCGTGGGATAAATTGCCTGTGCTGCCGCACAGGTCTGCCCCTTGGGAAAGATCATGCCATTGGCATACGTAGCCGAGTTAGCCGCTGCGCCTGGGTTCATGTTTCCGGATGCGCCTATCGTAACCACGCCAGGGGTGAACGCAGCGGGATCGAAGTTCACGAGAAGATGATTGCTATCGCTGGGTGACGGGAAGTAGCTATAGCGGATGCCAATATTCAAAGTCAGGCGCGACGTCACTTTCCAGTCGTCCTGTACATAAGCTTCGAAGTTGGTGTAGTGGAGATCTGGGATCGTGTCTTTGTCGGCCTGACCGTAATTGGCCGCCTGTCCCAGCAGGAAATTCGCAAACGCGTCGTTCCCGTTCGCAGTGTCAAAGGTAAAGGTAGCCAGACCGCCGTCTCCATTTTCCGTCTTTGTCATCCACATCGCGGTAGCGCCCAGGCGGATGGTGTGGTTTCCGTGTTGGAGGGAGAGATTGTCGAATATATTGTGGTCAATGTTCCTCTCAAAATAAGGCCCATTTCCGTTGTTTAAGCCGGTATAAGGCGCGCTGTTGAAAACGACGTTGGGAGCGCGCCCGTAAGGATCCTGAAAGGCGGTTTTGCCGGTGAGCTGACTGGTGAAGGCAGGCGAAACGGCGGTGCCACTCAGCGCTGCGTTGATCGCTCCCCAGGAATCGGCGTATTCCACTTCGTTGACCACTTTCGGGGAGATGTTGGCGGTGAGATTCCCAACTACGTTGCGGCCCGGGGCATTAAGCGCGATCGGGTCTGCGCCTGGATAATTCGCAGTACCCCAGAGTCCGAAGGGGAAGTTTTCGGGAACGCTATCCTGCATGAAGCGGCCAAACACGCGCACCCGGTCACCGACGTTTTGGTCGAAGCGGACAATATCCTGACGGAAATTGTTTAACTGGCTGAAACTCTCGATCAACTGATTGCTCCCGGAGTTAGCCGGAAACGGTGCAATAATCGCCTTTAAGTATGCTGCTGCATTCGCGCTATAACACGACTGATTGATTGTCCAGGTTTCGGTCGAACCCGATCCGACCGGGGTCACACATCCAGCCGGGGCTGTGGGAATTGGGCTAGTTTGCCCCGTTTGGATTTGAGCTGGAGTGAATATGCCAGTGAGCTCCGAGTTAGTGGGCACAGGAATTTCCGTGCTCCCCGGAGTACTCGCCTTACGCCACTCTTCCGACCAGAAGAAAAAGGTTTTGTTCTTGACTGGGTGGTAAAGTTTGGGGATTTCAAGCGGGCCGCCGACTGTGAAGCCAAAATCGTTGTAGCGTTCGATCGGGGTTCCATTTCCCCCCGCACCAGGGATATAGCCTGCCTGATCGATCGTTTGCCGGTTCTCAAATGTGTTGGCATTATAAAAATTATTGCGATTGAACTCGTAGCCGGTGCCGTGTATCTGGTTGGTGCCAGATTTGGTTGCGACCACTACCTGCCCGCCGCCACTGCGCCCGAAGGACGCATCATAGTTGCTGCGCTCCAGGGTGAATTCCTGGATGGCATCGATGCTCGGCGTGTTCAGCAAAGTC
>JBAPQU010000351.1:0-2219 GCA_049280795.1 Candidatus Sulfotelmatobacter sp. | reverse complement strand
AGGCGGATCGGCGCGCACCACCGCGTGCATGTTGCGGCGCACCTTCCGCAACTGGTTCCAGCCGCACTATCAATTTATCTATACGGGGTTTCGTTGTGTGAATCGATAAGACTGAGTCGATAAGTGTGAGTCGACAAGCATCGCTTCATCGCGGTTTACGTTCTGGCCGTTAATTCTGAGAGCGTTAAAGGGGATCGCCATTATGCTGGTTCATACCATCACTCCGAACACGACATATGAATTCGCCGCCGAGGTCCATGCTGGACTCACCAAGCCGGGTCAGAAGGAACTCCCATCGAAATATTTGTACGACGATGTTGGTTCCGCGTTGTTCGAAGTCATCAGCCATCTTCCCGAGTACGGCCTCACCCGCGCCGATGAACGCCTTCTCCGAAGGCATGCCAGCGAAATTGTAGAGCGTCTCGTAACTCCGGTTGCTGTCGCCGAACTCGGCAGCGGCAGCGGCCGCAAGACCCGCCATATTCTCGAAGCGCTTTGCCGCCGCCAGCGGACCGTATACTATCCCATCGAAATTTCTCCATCGGCTCTTGCCATGTGTGAGCGCGAGCTCAGCGACATCGATTCCATCAGCATCCTGGGCTTTGAGCGCGAGTATCTCGACGGATTGCTCGAAGTGGCCGCGCAGCGGCGTCACGGCCAGCATCTTTGCGTGCTGTTTCTCGGAAGCACCATCGGCAACTTCGATCGGCCCGCGGGCATCAAGTTTATGGCCGAGGTCCGGCGCATTCTTGAGCCCGGCGATTCGCTTCTGCTGGGAACTGACCTCGAGAAATCGAGCGCCCAACTCCTGGCCGCCTACGACGACGAACTGGGAGTGACCGCTGCCTTCAACCTGAACCTGCTGGCTCGCATCAATCGCGATCTTGACGCCGATTTTGATCTCGCGCACTTCGAGCACGTGGCAAGAATCAATCACAACTTCCGCAGCGTGGAAATGCATCTGCGCTCTCTTCGTAATCAGACCGTGCATATTCCAGCCGCAGAACTTTCCGTTCAGTTCCTTGAAGGCGAAACCATCTGGACCGAAAGCAGCCACAAATATTCTCCGGAAGAAGTGTTTCAAATGGCTGCGGCTACCGGTTTTCGCTGTGAAGCGCAATGGATTGACGAACAATGGCCTTTTGCTGAGAACCTGCTGATTGCAGAATAATCGCGGTCCGAATGCTCGGCTATTTTCTCTGCCTGCCGCTGACGGATGTTTCGCGTTTGTTAAAGCTCTTTCACTCTGAAGTAAAACTTTGTAAATCCTGCGGCCTGGGGCGGTGCGGCAATGTAGATTATTAGTAGCCACTCCAACAGGTGAACGAAAGGCGCATGAGCGCAAAGATAAAGATAAAGAGAAAGATAAACCGTTTTCTGACGATCGCACTCTGTGCCGCAAGCGCGGTCGCCGTCCCTCTGCCTCGCTGTGTTGCCGCCGCATCGAGCCAGCAATCCCAACCCGCCGCATCGGGCACGGCTAACCGGCGCATTGGCGCCGTGAAAGCCATTAATGGGACGGCCATTACGCTCACCCCGGATTCCGGCCCGGACGTCAATATCACGGTTCAACCCACCACCCGCATCCTCCGCATCGCTCCAGGCGAGAAGGATCTGAAGAGTGCCACGCCCATTCAGTTGCAGGATCTGCAGGTAGGAGATCGCATCCTGGTGGGTGGTAAGCCTTCCGACGATAACCTCTCACTCTCTGCCTCCACCATTGTGGTGATGAAGCATTCCGACCTCGAAGCGCAGCATCAAAAGGATTTGCAGGACTGGCAGAAGCGAGGCGTGGGCGGCCTGGTGACCGCGGTAGATGCAGGGGCTGGAACTGTAACTATTTCCGTAGGTAGCTTTGCTGCTAAGAAAAACATCGTGGTTCATACAACCGGCACTACTGTGATTCGCCGCTACGCGCCGGATTCCGTGAAGTTTGACGATGCGAAGCCCGGTACGTTGCAGGAAATTCATCCTGGCGATCAGGTGCGTGCGCGCGGCGATCGCAGCGCCGATGGAAACGAGCTCGCTGCCGATGAGATCGTCTCCGGATCGTTTCGCAATATTGCCGGCACTGTCACTTCAACCGATGCAAGTTCGTCGACGATCAGCGTTCAGGATTTGTTGTCTAAGAAATCGGTGGTCGTCAAAGTGACTGCGGACTCGCAGCTTCGGCGTCTACCCCCTGAGATGGCACAGCGAATCGCGGCGCGACTGAAAGC
>JBAPQU010000350.1:0-4520 GCA_049280795.1 Candidatus Sulfotelmatobacter sp. | reverse complement strand
GTATGGCGTTGTGGGCTGGTGACAAGTGTATCGATTAAGGTCGCGCCGCTGGTTTGCAGTTGCGTTATCCAGCGTCTCTACAGCTCTTCTTACCGGATGCGGAGCGGGGGCGTCGTCTTCTAGCTCGCGGGTGCCGCTTCCGTCTTATGAGGTCACAGTTATTGCTCCTGCGGAAGGAGGAATCGTGACCAGCAGTCCGACGGGAATTAACTGTCCCTCGATATGCAAAGCGAGCTTTCAGGAAAACACTGAAGTCGTGCTGAAGGCGACCCCTCGGGGGAAACATTTCTTCGGGGGCTGGCGGGGAAGTTGTTCGGGCACAGATTCCTGCAATCTTACTCTGGTTTCATCCGAGAATGTCACCGCGATCTTCGCACCTAACAACACCGGAACGGATGTAACGGCTTATGTTTTCACGCCGGACACTCTTGGGTTGAACTCCTCGGAATTCGCTCTTTTGGCTGACGGTGAATTGAAGCCGCAGACGCGCACGGTGCAGCCTCTGCTCATGGCGGGTACGGCTGACGGTCTGGTCGTGGACGTACCGGCGCCGAATGGCGCGCCCACAGGGACTTTGCAGTCCTACGTTGTGAAACCGGATGGATCCCTACGACCGGAAGGGCATGCCGTAACAGTTGGCATGGATGAATCTGTGAATCTGGCCAGCGACCAGACCTATGTTTATGCCGCAACCGATAAAGGCGTATTTGGGTTCGTGGATGAGGGCGCCGGCTTGCGACCGTTGGCGCCAATCGAGCTGACTGTTCCGCCTCCCGCTCCGTGTACTTCGGCTCAAGAGAAGGCGGATGAATGCCGTGACATAGAATCGCTGACTTTGAGCGGTGCAGAGGCATTCCTGCTGCAAGGTTGGATTGGGCAGACCGGGTCGCCGCTCTACGAATTGAACAGTTTCGTCCGTTCCCACGGACAACTGACCGCCGAGCAACGCTTCGCGGGAGACACGCTCACCACAAGCATCTTCGCGCCTACGCCGGACGGCAACTTCGTCTATGCGCTAGACCTGGCCAGCAACCGCGTGTTCCGCTATGCCAAGGGTGGGAACGGTTCTTATGAAACGAGTGTTCTCGCCAACGGCAACGAACTGGCGGATGGTTTCGTGCAGCTGATTATTAGCAACGACGGAACTTTGCTCTTTGCTCCGGTTTCGGACGCCGCCGAATCCCCCCGCGTTCGTGTCTTTCGCATCGACGCTCTTACGGGAGATCTCAGCGAAGTGCCGGGCTCTCCATTTCTGACCGGCGAGTACTATCTTGTAGCGGCGACGCTCGATCCGACGAACCATTTCTTGCTGGCCATTCATTCGTATTGCCTGGGTTCGCCGCCTTGCACGACCCCGGGCAAACTCGTCGCCATGAGTATCGACCAGTCGACCGGAATGCTGGCGGTGACTAGTGATGTGGAGAGTGGCCTGGACCCTTACGCGGTGAATGCCGTGTCGATTTCTCATTAGGTCGCGGGGGGTCAGCCCGCGAATCATTTAGCGGGTTCCCAGCCTTCCGGGAGCATATCGAATGCCAACGTGTCGCGGTAGGCGAACTGGTTGCCTTCCATTACTGCCAGCGGCGTAAGCATATGCCAGATGCGATCATCGTCGAAGACGTAACACTCGCCGGCTTCGCGCATGGTGAAGCGATCGATTTCGTTTTTGTTATTGTCGGTAATGACGACTTCGCCACCGTGAGCGCCGCAGCGGCCCAGTAGATGCGTAGCGATGTACTTTTCCCCATCTTTATGTAAGCCCGGCGGGCTGGTGTCGCAGGGCCGGCCCGGCGTGGCTGTGAATCTTATGAGATGGACGTTGACCAGATACCTGGCGCCCACCGCCGAGAGCGGGAGGTATTGAAGGTGATGAGCAATCATCTTGCGAACGCCGATGGAGCCGGCGATTGCCGGAGGCAGTGGAGAGTACTCTCGCGGCTGGCCGCCGATGGTCGTATTGTATTTTTTTAGCTGCACATAAGGCGTGGTCTCTTCACTCAACCAAACCTTTACACCACCCTCCACAATCTCGGCCCGGACACGATTTAAGGAACGATGCCTGTCGCCCCCTTCATAGTACTTATCCCTTGGAATGGACCAGGCTGCGTGGGACAACTCTTCCAGCGAGCGGGCGATGTCTGCGTCAACTCTGAGTGGCTGGCGGCTAAAGCCGCGGTCGAGGACGTCGTTTCGGGACCTCGTGTTTGTTGCTACCGGAATGAAGGTATCTTGATCCATGAGTACTCCTGATCAATGCTTGATGGTTGATCGGAATCTGCTTGGTCGCCTCAAGAACGCTGGCGATCATACACCCAGCTCATGGTTGAGGATTACATGTCCGAAGGGCCCCACTTCTCGCAAAAAGACGCGAGAAATTAGGCACCCCAAATTCTAATACCCAGACGTGGGCGCCCGCCGAGGTCGTCCCGGATGTGCCGGACGCTCCACCCAAGAATATACTTGCAGCAGGCACCGACGATGCCAGACATTGTTCCCACTCGCGATCCGAAAACTCTGGCGCAGAAGCTAGCCGCCGAGGGAAGTGCCTGTCCAATCCCAGCCACGCATGACCGCCTCGCGGAGGTCCACTACTGGTGGCACCAGATGGCCGAGTTGTATCACGAACCCGACCCGTTTCGATATCGGCTGGGCGCGTTCGCGCAGGCCGCGCGTAGTGTGACTCTCATGCTTCAAGCGGAGAAAGCGATCTTCAAGGACTTCGATTTTTATGAGAAAGGTTGGGTATCTAAGGCAAATGCCGACCCGATCATGCAGTGGCTCAAGAACACCAGAAATAGCGGTTTCCACCAGTCGGCTTTGGCACCGTCAAGTTGGCTTCAGATGGAGTGCTTTCGCAATCCCAGGAAGTCGCCTTGGGATGAGGAGGGCGGTCCGATCGGCACAAGAGATCCCTTCCAATGCACTCATTACTATATGAACTCCGGCCCGACTACGGATCACGGACACAACTTTACTCGTCAATGGAGCATGGAGGGCCTGGACGGCCGCGAGCTACTTGAGGTTTGTGCGTATATCTACGACAGGCTCGATGAGATCGTGGTCGAAGCCCATGAGTGTCTGGGTGCATCTGTTGTCTCGTATGACCGGCCCGGTTCTCCGAGAAGGCTTCCTTGTATGGACAACATCGACCAATACCGCGTCGTTAAGACGCGAATCAGGCGGGGAAAGGAGGTCTGGGTCAGCAGGATCTCCCGCCCCCATCTGCACTGAGAAATCTCCAAATTACCTTGGAAAAATCCACAACTGCATTTCATCTATAACTCGACCATTCCTATAGAATCTAATCTTCCTATGAAAACATTCGAACAAATCGCAGAGTTGGAGAAGCGGTATTTGCTGGGGACTTACAGCCGGTATCCCATTGTGTTGACGCGGGGCAAGGGCGTGTTTCTTTACGACATCGACGACCGGCGTTATCTCGACTTTGTTTCGGGCCTGGGGGTGAATGCGTTGGGGCATGCGCATCCGCGGATTGTGAAGACGATTCGGGAGCAGGCGGCGAAGCTGATTCACGTCTCCAACCTTTATTACCACGAGTATCAGGGGGCGCTGGCGGAGAAGCTGTGCACGCTGGCGGGCGGGAGTTCCGGAGCAAATTTCCGGGCGTTTTTTCAGAACTCGGGGACTGAGGCGATTGAGGGGTCGATCAAGCTGGCGCGGCTGGCGGGGCATCGCGCGGGCGGCGAGGCGAAGTCGCGGCTGGTGGCGCTGGAGGGGTCGTATCACGGGCGGACGTTTGGGGCGCTGTCGCTGACCGGGCAGGAGAAGCATCGCAAGGGATTTGAGCCGATGCTGGAGGAAGTGACGTTCGTTGCGCAGAACGATGTGGAAGGTTTGCGGGCGGCGGTGAACGACAACACTTGCGCGATTGTGCTGGAGCCGATTTTTGGCGAAGGCGGAATTTATGAGTGCTCGGTGGAGTTTTTGCAGGAGTGCCGGGCGGCGGCGGATCGGCATAAGGCGGCGCTGATTTTTGATGAGATTCAGTGCGGGCTGGGGCGCACGGGGACGATGTTTGCGTTCCAGAGTTTTGGAGTGACTCCGGATATTGTGGCGATTGCGAAGCCGATCGCGGCGGGGCTGCCGCTGGGCGCGTTTCTCGCGAAGGAGGAATTTGCGTCGGCAATTTCTCCGGGGCAGCATGGGACTACTTTTGGTGGTGGTCCACTGGCTTGCCGGGTTGCGTTGGAGTTTTTGGCGATTGTGGAAGATGAAAAACTTTTGGAGAACGTGAATCGCGTTGGGGCTTACTTGCAGCAGGAGTTGAAAGCGGTTGCTGAGAAAAGTCCGGCGGCGAAGGAAGTGCGTGGGCGCGGGTTTATTCAAGGGATCAATCTGGTGATTCCGGCGCGGCCAATTGTGGATGAGGCTTTGGCTGAGGGCGTTTTGTTTAATTCGACGCACGATACTGTGGTGAGATTTCTGCCTCCATTTTTATTGGAGGAGAAGCATGTGGATAAGGGAATTCGGGTGTTGAAGAGGTTGCTGCGGAAGAAGAG
>JBAPQU010000349.1:0-2355 GCA_049280795.1 Candidatus Sulfotelmatobacter sp. | reverse complement strand
TGATTTTGCTCTCTGGTGACTGTGTGCCGGAAATGCCTCGCGCAGTGCAACATCAATGTTGTATCGACACGCTAAGGGCCGCGGCGGATCTTGTGCAGGGTAAATCGATCAAGGGTGAGCCGGTGCAGTTACTGCTCGAGACGATCGATCCTGAAGAAAACCCACAATATTTTTTAACGAAAATCTCCGAAGCTCTGGAGGTTGTGCAAGCCACCGGCCACCCGCAAGTGCGCTTGCTCTATGACTTTTACCACGAGCAGGTCGCCGAGGGAAATCTCATCGAGAAGCTGGAGAAAAGCCTTCCGCATCTGGGGCTCGTACACGTTGCGGATGTTCCCGGCCGCCACGAACCGGGAACAGGCGAGATCAACTATCCCAACATTTTTCGCAAACTAGCCGAGTTAAATTACACCGGAGTGGTTGCGATGGAGTTCCACCCCAGCGGCGATCCGGTTACGCAGTTGCGCGCCGCACGCGAAATGGCCCTGCTCGCGGCCAGCCATCGCATACACGGGATCTAACACTGGACGATTGACGGCGCTATTCCTCAGGATCGTAGTTCAGGTTTGGCCCCAGCCATCGCTCGACTTCTGCTACGCACATGTCTTTGCGTTCGCTATAGTCGGCGACCTGGTCGCGATCAATTTTACCGAGGCTGAAATATCGCGATTCCGGGTGGGCGAAGTAGAGTCCGCTCACGCTCGAGCCCGGCCACATCGCATACGACTCTGTAATCAGCATTCCAGTGTTCGCCTGCACATCGAGTAAACGCCAGAGCTGGCCCTTTTCTGTGTGGTCCGGAGACGCCGGATAACCCGGGGCCGGCCTGATCCCGCGATACTTCTCCTGGATGATATCCGCATTACTTAAATTTTCATTGCGGCCGTATTCCCATTCACACCGCACTCGCTTGTGTAAACATTCGGCAAAAGCTTCAGCCAGACGATCTGCGATGGCCTCCGCCATGATCGCGTTGTAGTCGTCGTGTTTGGCCCGGAAGCTGTCGCACAACTCCTTCAGGCCGATCCCGCTGGTTACCGCGAAAGCGCCGATGTGATCGGCCAGCTTTGTTTCTTTCGGCGCGATGAAGTCGGATAGCGAGCGGCAAGGCTCGCTGCCTTCTTTGTTTGACTGCTGGCGGAGGAAGTGAAAGCGATCGAGCACCTTTTTACGTGTGCCGTCGGTGTAAAGCTCAACATCATCGCCTACCGCGCTCGCGGGAAAGAAGCCATACACGCCACGCGCCGTGATCAGGTTCTTCTCAATGATTGTATCCAGGAGAACGTTGGCTTCCTCGAAGATCTGGCGCGCTTGAGCGCCGTACTCCGGGTGCTCGAAAATACGGGGGTAAACGCCCTTCAATTCCCAGGTGTGGAAGAACGGTGTCCAGTCGATGAAGTCGCGCAGCGTCGCAAGAGGAAAATTATCCAGAACTCGCACGCCGGTAAATGCGGGTGCAGGCAGGTCTTCAGGACGCCAATCAATTGGAGTCCGTCTTTTTCGCGCGGCCTCAAGCGAGACGACCGTCAGCTTCGGCGCGGAGTGGTTTTTGCGAAGTGCATCGTAATCGGCGCGATGCTGCGCCACAAACGCAGGCTTGCCCTCTTCACTCAGAAGGCTGGTCGTGACCGGCACCGCACGGCTGGCATCGAGAATGTGGACTACGGGCTCGCTGTAATGTGGCGCAATCTTAACAGCCGTGTGCGCCCTGCTGGTGGTTGCTCCGCCGATGAGCAGCGGCAACTTGAAACCTTGACGCTCCATCTCGCGGGCCACGTGCACCATCTCGTCGAGAGACGGAGTAATCAGTCCGCTGAGGCCGATCATGTCCGCCTTTTCCGCCTTGGCGCGTTCGAGTATCTTTTCGCAGGGGACCATCACTCCCATGTCGATGACTTCATAGTTGTTGCAGGCGAGGACGACGCCGACGATATTCTTGCCAATGTCGTGAACATCACCTTTGACCGTCGCTAGCACAATTTTTCCTTGCGCCTTGACCACTTCCCCCGCCGCAACTCTGGCTTCCTTCTCGGCTTCCATGAACGGCGTGAGGTGCGCTACTGCCTTCTTCATCACACGCGCAGACTTTACAACCTGCGGCAAAAACATTTTGCCGGCTCCGAACAGATCTCCCACCACACTCATGCCGTCCATGAGCGGGCCCTCAATCACCAATAGAGGCCGGCCTAGTTTGACGCGGGCTTCCTCGGCATCGATCTCGATGTAGGTGTCAATTCCCTTCACCAGCGCATGAGAAAGGCGTTCCTCGACCGTGCCGCTACGCCATTCTTCGGCCTTCTTTTCGCTGACTACCGCGCCCACGTGCTTGAGCGATTCGCCGTAGTCAACCAGCCG
>JBAPQU010000348.1:0-8896 GCA_049280795.1 Candidatus Sulfotelmatobacter sp. | reverse complement strand
TTTCTCGGCATTAATTGCCTCCGGTCTTTCCTCTTCGGAGTCACGGCGCTCGATTTTGAATCGCCGCATCAGGTTGCTCAACTGTGCGGCGATGGAAGCCAACTGCTCCGCCGCTTTCTGTGACTGCTGCGCGCGTGCCAAGGTGCCGTCGGCGGCCTGCGCCACTCCGTCGATGTTGGAGGAGATGTCGCCGGCTCCGCTGGCCGCTTCGCCGGCGTTGCGCATCATCTCATTGGTGGTTGCGCTCTGCTCTTCCACCGCGGCCGCGATGGTCGCGGAAATATCGTTGATCTGGTGGATCACGCCGCTGACCGTTCCGATGGCCGCGGCCGCGCCTTTTGTGTCCGCCTGTATGGCGGTGATTTTGTGGCTGATGTCTTCGGTGGCTTTGGCTGTCTGCTTGGCCAGCTCCTTGACTTCGTTGGCGACCACGGCAAAGCCCTTGCCGGCTTCTCCGGCGCGTGCGGCTTCGATGGTGGCATTCAGAGCGAGCAGGTTGGTCTGCTGCGCGATCGAGGTGATGACTTTGATGACGACGCCGATCTCCACGCCGGACTGGCCCAGCTTGGTGACGGTGTCGTTGGCGGCCTGCGCCGCGCTGACGGCGGAGGAGGCAACTTTGGCGGCTTCGTTGGCGTTGGCGGCGATGCTCTGAATGGTGGAAGTCATCTCGCCGGCGCCGGTGGAAAGACTTTGCAGATTGCGGCTGACCTGCTGGGTGACGCGGGAAGCGGAGTTGGCCTGAACGGCGGTTTCGCCGGAGTTGGCGGTGATCTGCTGGCTGGCTTCAAGCAGTTGCTGGCTGGCTCCAGCGAGTTGATTGGTGTGGGTGACGACGCCGCGCAGGATTGCCTGCAGCTTGTTCATGAAGATGTTGAACAGGCGGCTGACTTCGCCCAGTTCGTCGCTTTTGGAATCGGCGTCGACCTCCAGACGCCGGGTCACATCGCCCTCGCCCTCGGCGATATCGCGAATCATCCCCGTCAACCGCTGCAGCGACTGCGAGATGGCTCGCACTAAAGCGAAGCTGCCGGCCGCGAGGAGCAATAGCGACAACCCGCATATCGCAAACGTGGCGCGCGCGGCGCGCGTGCCTTTTTTCTCCGCACTCAGCTCCGCTTGTTTCGCGCTGACTTCCAGTTGATCGCCAGTATCCTGGATCTCCTGCTGGAGTCCGGTATAGAGTTCGATAGCCCTCCCCGCTGTGGTTACCGCTGTGGCCGGATCGTTCACGATGGCTTTTGAGAGCGAATCGCCGGTACTCTGATACTCCTGTACCATACGGCCCTCCGCGTCGAGCACGGACTGCAGGGCGGGGTCCATTACCGCCGCGCGGGCAGCTCTACTTCGTTCCGACAGCAACTTGGAATGCGTGTCCCAGTTGGCTACTGCGTCCTGCTGATCCTGGCCTTTCTTTGTGCATATCGCGTCAATATCCTCCCGGGTCATGTCATTGTACATGCCTGTTTCTATGTGATTGCGGATTGCTTTACCCATGGCCGCGACTTGGGTCGCTGTCTTCTGGACGGAGGTGATGCCCCAATAGCCGGTCGCGCTTACGCCGGCCACAAACATAAATGCAGTAGTTGTCAGTCCGTAGAGCCGTCTCTTAATTGTCCATTTCATCCGGGAATATTCCGATCATCTGGCGAAATCGGCTCCTGTACCTGTCGCTGCGCTAGGAGCCGGCATGGGCCGACCTGCTTTGAGCCAAAGTTTCGCTGCCTCGGCTTCTGCGGACGGTTTCATTGGAATCAATCTTGAATTGCTCGACCAGGCGGCGGAGTTCGGCGGAGGTCTCGACCAGTTGCTGTGCCGCATTCTGCGTATCGCCGGCGCCGCGCGAGGTACTCTCCGCCGCCTGCGCCACTCCCGCAATATTGCTGGTAATCTCTCCACTGCCCTGCGCCGCCTGGCTTACATTGCGCGACATTTCGTTCGTGGTCGCGTTCTGTTCCTCCACGGCGGTCGCAATGGTGTTCGAGATTCCGTTCACATGGTTGATGACCTCGCTGATCGAGGCAATCGCATCCACGGCTGCTTTGGTGTCGGTCTGAATGGCTTCGATCTTCCGGCTGATATCTTCCGTGGCCTTGGCAGTCTCTTTGGCCAATTCCTTTACTTCATTGGCGACAACGGCGAAACCTTTTCCGGCTTCGCCGGCGCGTGCAGCTTCGATGGTGGCATTAAGCGCGAGTAGGTTGGTCTGCTGTGCAATCGAAGTGATGACCTTGATGACCTGCCCAATCTCGTTCGAGGAATCCCCCAGCTTTGAGACGGTGGCGGTAGTAGTCTCGGCGACTTTTACAGCGGAGGTCGCGATCCTGGCGGCTTCGCTGGCGTTTTTGGCGATTTCCTTGATGCTGGCGCCCATTTCCTCGGCGCCAGTGGCCACGGTCTGCAGATTCTGGCTGACCTGCTGCGTGGCGTTAGAGACTATTTTCGCCTGGGCAGAGGTTTCTTCTGAGTTGGCGGTGATCTGTTGGCTGGTGTTGGAAAGCTTCTCGCTGGCGGTGGCCACGTGTGTGGAAGTTTCCGCGATCGATTGCACGACACCGTGTAAATTATTTTTCATCTGATTCAGCGCCAGCCCAGCAAGCCCGATTTCATCGTTGGAACTAATCTCCATGTCTTTGACTGTGAGGTTGTTGGCGGCGACTTCCTGAATCATGGCGAGCATCTTGGCCGCGGACGATGAGATGGAACGCGCTATGTTGCCAGCGGTGCCAAACCCGAGCGCGACCGCGCCTATCATTATGCCCACCATCCAGTACTTGGAGGATGAGTAGTCTGCGGCGGCCTGGCTTGCGGCATCCACCCCGCCTTTGTTGCTAAGTTCCACATCTTTTTGCAGTTGGTCTGCGGCAGTGATAAACGCATCACGCTCAGTCCCGAGCGCAATCTCCCGCGCCTCCGCCTTTTTCTCCTGCCGCGAGAGGTCCAGCGCCTGCCGCTCCAGTTCAAGTCGTTTGTCCCATCGTTCGGTGAACGCCGTGTAAAGACTGCGTTCTTCCGGGGAAGAAATCATCGGCTCATATTCCTTCAGCGCTGCTGCCAGCAGGCCCATTTGCGTGCTTATATCGGCTTCATCTCTCTCTGCGTCTTTCTTGTCCGTGCGCTGCACGTGAGATAGCTCCAGTTGGCGTTCCGTCGATATGATGTAGCGGATATCTTCCAGAACTTTGACGCTGGGCAGCCAGTTCGTGGCGAGGTCCACGGTTCTGCCGTTCACCTTGGAAAGCTCAACCATGGAGAACACTCCGAGGACGATCATCAGAACTTCAACCAGCCCAAAGCTCAGGGCCAGCTTCTTTCCGATTCTCAAATTGGTGAACCAGCTCATATCAAAGCTCCTAGATTGCCGCGATGGGATTGACCCCACCCCACTCCATCGGCATAAGGACCGGTACCCTTTAACCGCGCTAGAGCCCGGACAGGGCGGATGCTAAGCAGGATTGCTTTCCGGGTCTTCTACTGTCCTGAGGTCGCCCCTTCTTCCGTCATCTGGCAGGCTTTGTTGGTATCGAGCACCAGCAGCAGCCGTTCATTCAATTTGTGCACGCCGGTGATCACGGACCGGATTGTGCCGCGCAGCGTTTCGGGTGGGCGCTCGAAGGTGTCCTCCTCGACTTCGACCACGTCGCCGATTTCGTCCACGAGCAGGCTGATCGCGCCATCGTCGGACCGCACCACTACGTTCATGGGAGGCATGCCTGATGGGCGCGGTTCCATCTCCAGCCGCAGCCGCAGATCGAGCGCGGTGACAATTTGTCCGCGCAGGTTCATCAGGCCGCTGACCACGCCAGGCGCCAGAGGAACCTTGGTGATATCCAGCGAGCGAATCACTTCCTGAACGCCTTTCAATTCCACGCCGAACAGCAACTTGTCCAGATAGAACGTGCAAAACTGTGAAGTATGAGCCATGGCTTAGTTCGCAACCTCCGCTGATCTTGCGAATGCGGGCTGATGCTGGGCTCCCGAATGCGCGGTGCGCAGAATTGCCGGGATATCGAGCAGTTCGGTTACCCTGTCCCCGATGACTACGGTGTAAAGAACCGAGGCCCGGGTCGCCGCCGATTTCACGTCCGCCCGGTCTTCGACAATGTCTAGAATTCTGTCCACGACCAAGCCAAAGGTGCGGCCTTCGTGGTGCAACACCAACACCTGAATCGGTCCGGAATCGGCCGTGGGCGGTGTTTGCAGCGCCCGCAACCGGTTGCGCCGCTCTTCCAGCACCACCGCGAGCCGAATCAAGGTCAGGATCTGGCCGCGATACTGCGTCACCCACTGGCTGCCCGACATTTCCACCTGCGAAACGGGAAACTCCTCAAGCCTCGCCAGCGTTCCGATTGGAATCGCCATGCGGGAATCGCCCGGACCTGCGAACAGCAGGAAGGTTTGTTTGTCCGTCGTCGCCGCCGATTCCGTCACTTTTTCAGTCAGTGCGCGGTCGCGGGTTTCGCTAACCACGCTGGCCCGCTGCGCCAGGCCGAGCACATCGAGAATGAGGGCCACTTTGCCGTCGCCCATGATGCTCGAACCGGCAAAGGTCTTCACCATTTTGAGTTGTTTGCGCAGCGGCTTTACCACGATTTCCTCGGTGTCGTTGATCTGGTCGACCACCAGCCCGAATTGGCGCTCATCGGCCTGCAGCACTACGATGTTGACGGCCCGATCAATGTCCGCCCCAGCGCTTGCATCCTTGCTGAGATTCAGTTCCTGGTTGAGATAGACCAGAGGCAACAGCCGTCCGCGTAGCCGGTAGACCGGTGCCCCATGCACCAGTTCAATGCCCTTGGCCACCTCATCGGCCTCCAGCCGCACCAGTTCGAGCAGGCTTACCTGAGGAATGGCGTAGCGTTCTCCGCCGCAGGTCACAACCAGCGCGGGAATGATGGCCAGGGTCAAGGGAATCTTTACCCGGACAGTCGTGCCCTTGCCCATGGTGGATTGCACGTCCACGGTGCCGCCAATTGTTTCCACGTTCGTCTTTACCACGTCCATGCCGACGCCGCGTCCGGAAACGTTTGTCACCTTTTCCGCAGTGGAGAAGCCGGGAAGGAAGATCAAGTTGAAGATTTCCCGCTCGCTCATGCGCGACGCTTGATCGCCTGTGATCACGGCACGTTCGATCGCTTTTTTGCGAATACGCTCCGGGTTCAGGCCGGCGCCGTCATCGGTGATCTCGATATTGACCTGGCCGCCCTCGTGAAAGGCGCGCAGGATCAGGCGTCCAGCTTTATTCTTGCCGACTTTCGTGCGATCCTTGGGAAGCTCGATTCCATGATCCACGGAATTGCGCACCAGATGGGTAAGCGGATCCTTAATCGCCTCGATGATGGTTTTATCGAGTTCGGTCTCTTTGCCTTCCATTTCGATATTTACTTCCTTGCCACAACCGAGCGCGACGTCGCGTACGGTCCGCGGGAACTGTCCCCAGATGTTGCCGATGGGTTGCATGCGAGTCTTCATGACCTCGCCCTGCAGCTCGGTGGCGATAAGATTCATGCGCTGCGAGACGGCCTGCAGGCCGGTGTCTTCGACCGTATTTGAAATTTGCAGAAGCTGGTTGCGCGCCAGCACCAGTTCGCCGACCAGAGTCATCAGCTTATCGAGGACATTGACGCCAACGCGGATGGTTTCCTGCGGAGCTTCGCGAAGTTTCGTATCCAAAACCTGCTGCGCAGCCAATACGTCTTCCGGCTTGGCCGCACCCGAGGCCACCAGGATTTCACCAATTTTCCGGGGGTCTCCTTTTTCCTGATCGTGCAGAGCCGCGGCCAGGTCTTCAGCTTTTACCGCCCCCTGTTCCACCATCGCGGCCCCGATTCTTCCAGAAATTGGTTTTCGCTTTGAATCGTCGGCCTTGTCTTCTGGCATAATGGCCAGCTCAACCGGTTTTGACGTAGCAGCTTCCACAGGTTCGGGCGGGGCAACTGCGTAGGCATTGCGCCCGGCATCTCCGGCGATGGGATTTTGCAACCGCGTCAGAAGCTCCCGCAATTCCGGATAGTCAACTAGGCCATCCTTCCCCGTCGATTGAATTTCCTTAAGCATCAGCCGGACCGCATCGACCATACCCAGTAGCGCCGTGGTGCGCTGGGGACTGAGCGTGAGTTGCCCGTCCCGCAAGCGAGTCAGCAGGTTTTCTCCAACGTGCGCCACCTTTTCCAGTTTGTTGAAACCCAGAAATCCGCACGTGCCCTTTATAGTGTGAATGGTGCGAAACACGCCCGCCAATGCCGCTTTGTCCTGCGGGTTCTTCTCCAAACCAACCAGGTCCCGGTCCAGCCGGTCAAGGTTTTCGTAGCTCTCGACCAGAAAATCTTTGACAATACTGTCGTCATTCTCGTTCATCGCGGGCGCTCCTTTCTAGATTGGAAACGATCCCGGGGCAGGAATCACCCGCCCTGTGTGCATTTGTGATCTCGGTTGCGAATTCCTTGGGTGAGAGGAATCTCATTTCGTTGGAAATAGGCGATTCCTACTCTCTCCGCTCCATCGGCGATTTGAGCGATTGCCATTAGGCAGCCTTCTCCAACGGGGACTCGCTCAAAGCCCTGAAAGCCTGCGCGTTATAATCGATGCCTTGCCTATGCGACCCTTGGTTTCCGTGTGGACGCTCGCTCTATGTGCGGAGATGCTTCTAACCGCGATGCTGCTCGCGCAGATCGCTCCAACCAAACCGCCGGCGAGCGCTTCGACTAAAAATAAAGATAAGGAAGCTCAAGAATCCCGCAATCCGGTATCCGTTCCTCACTTCGAAGATGTGGCGCAGAAGGCGGGCCTCACCGTCCCGCACATTTCTTCTCCGGATAAGAAATACATCGTGGAATCGATGAGCGGAGGCGTCGGCCTGATCGATTGCGATAACGACGGCAAGCTTGACATCATCACCGTCAACGGTTCCACGGTCCAGCGCTACAAACAGGGTGGCGACCCGATGATCACGCTCTATCATCAGGACACCGACGCGAAGAGTAACGACGCGAAGACTAACGAGGGGAAGCCCGGCGAACTTCACTTCACCGACATCACCAAGTCCGCGGGCCTCACGCATAAAGGCTGGGGCATGGGCGTAGCCGTCGCCGATTACGATAACGACGGCCTGCAGGATATCTACGTCACCGGCTTTGGTGGCAATGCGCTCTATCACAATCTAGGCAACTGCAAGTTCGAAGACGTCACCGAAAAAGCTGGCGTGGGTGCGGGAGGATTCAGCACCGGAGCTGCCTGGGCCGATTACGATCGCGATGGCAAGGTGGATCTTTTCGTATCGCGTTACGTTCACGTCGATATCGACAATCTGCCCGTGTTCGGCAACGATCCCCGATTCTGCCGCTTCAAAGGCGTGCTGGTGCAGTGCGGTCCGTGGGGAATGCCCGGCGAATCGGATTTGCTGTTTCACAACAAGGGTGATGGCACCTTCGAGGAAGTCTCTAAGAAAGCTGGCGTCGACGACCCGCATCATTATTATGGCCTGGGCGCGACCTGGGGCGACTACGACAACGATGGTTGGCCCGACCTTTACGTCGCCAACGATGCCGGCCCTAATTACCTCTATCGCAATAAGCATGACGGAACATTCGAGGACGTGAGCTTGCTGGCAGGAGTTGCTCTGAGCGGCGACGGCATGGAGCAAGGCTCCATGGGCGTGGATTGGGGCGATTATCTTCATGAAGGCCGCCTGTCGATGATCGTCACCAACTTCGTGGAGCAGGGATCAACTCTCTATCACAATCTTGGCAAAGATAATTTTGCCGACGTGAGCGTGCGTGCCAGATTGATGCGGCCGACCTACCCTTTCGTGAGTTGGGGCACCGCGTTCTTCGACATGGATAATGACGGCTGGCTCGATCTATTTATCGCGAATGGCCATGTCTATCCGCAGGTGGATACGATCGCCGGCGGCGCGAGCTATCGGCAGCCCATGCTGCTCTTCCGCAATCATCGCGACGGAACTTTTGACGACGTTTCGCAAGCGCTGGCCGATATGCCTCCACAATCCAGGCGGGGCGCGGCCTTTGGAGACATCAATAACGATGGCAATATCGATATCGTAGTGCTCAACGTGGGTGAGTCGCCGTCGCTTCTGATAAATCATAATGACAGCGCGAACCATCGCGTGCTGTTCAAGCTGGTAGGAACGAAAAGCAACAAGGCCGCGATCGGCGCGCGCGTCACAGTGAAGGCTGGCGCGCTCGTGCAATTCAGCGAGGTGCGCGGCGGAGCAAGCTATCTCTCGCAGAATGATTTGCGCCTACATTTTGGCCTGGCGGCAAACGACAAGATGAACGAAGTAAGCATTCGCTGGCCGAACGGCGAAACCGAAGTTCTGCACGACGTGCCCGCGGATTTTATTTATACCGTAGTTGAGGGCTCGGGGATTCAGGGGAAGATGGCACTGCCCGCTTTGCCGCATAAGTGAAGTTTCTCGATTTTCCGACAAATCCTCTCAATCGTGGCGGGGTTGGAACTCCTCTATATATTGCGGCTCTCCGATCAGCTCAAGCTGAATGGAACTGCCACGAACAGAGATGACATCGCCCCAGCATTCGATCTTCAGTTCGATGTTACCGTCCACTTCGAGAGGAATCGGGATCAAGTTTTCCGACACGGTGCTGTCTATCGTGAGCGATCCGCCCTAAAGGTAGTGGGCATAGCCCCGTTCCGCCTCACAACTCTCCTTTGAGAAGGCGCCCTCAATACTGGCGGTTCCGATCCGCACTACCGCTTCTTGCATCCATCCTGTTCCGGCGTCAATGGCGGGGCGTTCTTCCGAAGAATGTACGTACATCTTTTTAAAGCGCAGAACCGCAGTTCCGTCCTGCAGCGTGATCTGATCGAAGGCGGAATCGTGAATCTCAATAGCTCGCGTTTGCACGGACACAGATTA
>JBAPQU010000347.1:0-4686 GCA_049280795.1 Candidatus Sulfotelmatobacter sp. | reverse complement strand
TGGTGTCGCGATTACGCGTGGAAACCAGCTCCCGCACCGACATGGAGTGGGACATGGATTACGACTTCCAAAGCAATCAGGTCAACGCCAGCACTCTGCTGGCGAACTACCACATTGGCCAGGTGACAATTGGCGGAGGGGATGCGATCCTGCAAATACCCGGGCCGAGTGCCATTCCGTCTTCGGCCGAACAGCCTTCCCGCTTCAACCAATTTCGCGCCGCCCTCGGTTATGGTCAGGCAACGAAGCGCGGCTTCAGCGCCGCCGGCAGTTTTGGTTTCGATGCCGAGGCCGGGCAATTGCAGTTCGTCAGCACCCAGTCCACCTACAATTGGGATTGCTGTGGCCTCACCTTGGAATATCGCAGCTACTCGATCGCCAACGTACGCAACGAGAACTTGTTCCGCTTCACCTTCACGCTGGCCAACATTGCTGGGTTTGGCAGTTTGCGGCGGCAGGAGAGTTTGTACTAGAGTCTGTCGCGCAAGCGATTTCGAGTCAGGATTGGCTGGCACAAACTTTTTCGCCTGCTAACATATTGCACATGCTCGCAGCGGACACGAATCTCGACGCGAAGCGGGACTTGTTGCAGAGTCATCTGCGCAGGCAGGGACGCCTGCTCGTCGCCTATTCCGGCGGCGTCGATTCCGCCTACCTCGCGTGGGCTGCCCATCAAGCTTTGGGAAGCAACATGCTTGCGATCATCGCTGATTCTCCGAGCCTGGCGCGCACTCAACTTGCCGACGCAGTTGCCTTTGCCAGGGAGCAGTCGATTCCCCTGGAAGTGGTCGCGACATCCGAACTCGACCGTCCGGAATATGTGCGCAACGATTCCCAGCGCTGCTTCTTCTGCAAAGATGAACTGTTCACCCTGATGGAAGAATTGCGTGGAGCGCGCGGCTTTGACGCGATCGCCTACGGGGTCAACTTGGATGATCAGCGTGACTTCCGTCCCGGCCAGAAGGCTGCGAGCAATCACCACGTTGTCGCTCCTTTGCTGGATGCCGGCCTTACCAAGGAGGAAATCCGCTCGTTGGCTCGCCAGGCGGGTCTGCGCATCTGGGACAAGCCCGCATCCGCATGCCTCTCATCCCGCATTGAATATGGCCGTCCGGTTACGCGAGAGTCGCTCGACATGGTCGAAAAGGGCGAAGATGCCCTCCGCGCGCTGGGGTTCCGGCAATTCCGCGTGCGCCACCATGGAGAGATCGTCCGCATTGAGATTGCCCGCGAAGAGTTGCAGCGGGCGCTCGATCCCGCGATGGCGGCAGAGTTCACCGCAATCTTCAAAGCGCTGGGCTTTAAGTTCGTCACCCTCGATCTGGAAGGTTTCCGCTCCGGATCGATGAACACTTTGCTGCCGGCGGAAGATTTGCGGCGGCGAACTGGTTGAAGCATCGGCTGACAAGAGCCGACATTCGCGCCTCGCCGGACAGGAAGCAACCTTTGTATTCACTGCCGCGTTACGGCGTGACCCGGAATTCCTGATTGCTCGAAAGCGTGCCGCTGGGAGTGATCACCTGGACGGTCCCAGTGGTAGCGCCCACAGGCACAGTGGTCTTGATCTCCGAACTCGCAACAACAGTGAAGGCAGCCGCTATGCCGTTAAATGTGACGCTGGTTGCGCCGGTCAGGTCGGTGCCCAGGATCTTGACGGTTGACCCAGCCTTGCCATAAGTGGTCTGCGTCTCGACGAACGGTCCCAGACCTACAGACAGGCTGTAGATGGTGCCGCAGCCACCCGTGCAGGTGTCGCTAGTCCCGCCTGACAATGTTGTCCCGTAGAAGTTTCCATTTGTATCTTGGAGTATTCCGACCGGGGCGCTGCCGTCAGGGCACCCGCTTTGCGCGCAAAAGTTGTAGAGCGTAGTTAGTGTGCGGTTTGGCGTGATCTTGTAGATCGTCCCTTGGCCGTTGGCACCGCCAGCGGACGTGGTGCCGTAGAGGTTCCCATCGGTAGCTTGTATTGGCGTTGAGGGATCATTGCCATCCGTGTTGTCGAAGCTATGCAGCGTGGTCAGAATGCCGTTTGGGGTGATCCTGAAGATCGTCCCGCAGCCACTTGGACAGGAGGTACTCGTCCCTCCATAGACAGTCGACCCGTAGATCACACCGTTGGGAGCACGAATCAATGCCGTGGGCCAGTCGCCGTCGGTGCAATTGCTTTGTGAGCAGAAGCTATACAACGTGGTGAGTTCGCCGCTGCTGGTGATTTTGAAGACCGTTCCACAGCCGCCGGCAGCGATGCAGTTGGGTCCGCCGCCCAGCGTTGTTCCATAGAAGCTTCCGTCGGTACCCTGAATCATGGTTGCGAATGGGACGGCTCCGTCCACGCAATCGCTTAGCTCGCAAAAGTTGTAGATCGTCGTGAGTGTGCCGCTTGGCGTGATTTTGAAGACTGTCCCACAGCCATCGATACCGCCGAGAGGAAAGTTGTTGCAGGAAGCGTTGAAGTTGGCCCCGCCGCCTACGGTTGTTCCGTAGAAGTTCCCATCGATGCCTTGGACCAGCCCGCCGACGGCATAGTTACCGTCAAGACATGCCTCCCGCGTGCTGATTACGCTGCAAAACATGTACAGCGTTGTCAGTTCGCCACTCGGAGTGATTTCGAAGACCGAGCCGGCACCGTAGCCATATTCTCCGTTGCCGGCGGTTGTCCCGTAGAAGTTCCCGTTGGGGGCCTGCACCAGGGCCGAGTATGGCTCCGCGTCGTTGCAATCGCCATCGCCTCCCGGGCAAAAGTTGTATAGCCTCTTCGCGACCCCTCCGGTGGTTATTTCGAAGATGGAGCCACAGCCAATTCCCAATTCCCGTCGGACCCTGCAGTTGGTCCCGCCTAGACGCGCTCCCCCGTAGAGGTTTCCATTGGTCGCTTGGACCAACGCCTCAGGCGTGTTGCCGGCGAAACTGTTGAAGCTGTAGATTGTCGTGAGGGTCTGGGCAGGCGAGGCGATCGCCGTGATTGCGCACAGGAGAACCAACGCGCAAGTGCGAAATAGGATCATGGCATCCTCTTTCTTGTGTATCAAGAAGAGATCGGCTCAGCGAACACGCGAAATTGTGCTGCCCCGCGATTCGACTGTCAAGATGAAACATCTTGCACTGTGAGATGCAGTGTGGCCTGCGTTCAATTCGTTAGCTGCTCCAACTCCGAACTTCGAGGATCAGAAGAATGATCCAGACACGATTAGCCAATCGCAGCTAATACGAACTGCACTCGTTCTTCGACTGAGCCGAGGGGAAGCGGGGCCAGAGTGTAGCCCAACGCCGAGTAAGTCTCTCTCATAACTTCGTAAGTCGCCACGGCTTCCTGGAAAGACTGTTTCCGCTCCGCATCCAGCGCAAAGATATCCGGCCACGGCGGCGCAATAAACACCCGGCGATGATAGCGAAATACCTGTGCAGCCTTTTCTACATGGGCAGGGACGGGCAGATTGCACAAGCGCAGATAGCCGAGCACGTCGGGTACGCCGCGATCAAAAATTACAGGACCGGTGAGACTTAGCGCATCCCGGTAGGATCGCATTTCCCAACTCAACATCAGTTCAGCGAAAGCGCGACGATCCGACCAGGGCAAAGCCTCGCCGCCAATGGCTACCTGGTCTTGAATAATCGCCCTGCCAGCCTCAGGCATCGTGCAAATGCCGCGCTCCGCAAGCGCATTGATCAGCGTGCTCTTTCCTGAACCCGGCCCACCCGTGACTACGAACAGGCGCTCACAATTTCTGGCTTCCACTCGCCCTCCTTCTACCAACCGCAAGCCGCGATTCATACTCACTTATCATCTCGACATTCCCTACGCCCGGCCCCGCCCTATGAGATAATCAGCATCTAACTCTCAATGTTGAGGCGGTTTTTGGTGATTCTAATTCGACGTTCTTTTCTTCTTCTGCTGGTTATTTGCGTGGGCTGCGTGGCTCAGTCAGCTTCTCCCGATTTAGCGAAGAAGATTGAGCGCCAGGTCCGGTCCCACTACAACATTCCCCCTGAGGTTCACTTGCTGGTTGGCGCGCTCTCACCCAGCACCGAATTTCCCAACTACGATTCGCTCGTCGTAACCATCGACAATGGAGAAAAGAAACAGGATCTCACATTCCTGATTTCCAAAGACCGCTCCTCCATGATGCGGATGACCAAGTTTGACCTGACCAAAGACCCATTTGCACAGACGATGAGCAAAATCGATGTCAGCGGGCGGCCAACGCGCGGGGTGAAGGCATCCAAGGTTGTGGTGGTAAATTTCGACGATTTCGAGTGCCCGTTCTGCTCGCGCATGCACAAGACGCTATTTCCGGAGATTTTCAAGGAGTACGGCGACCGGGTCACGTTTATCTATAAAGATTATCCTTTGACCGAGATTCATCCCTGGGCGGTGCACGCCGCCGTGGATGCGAATTGTCTGGCGTCGCAAAACACCGACGCCTATTGGGATTTCGCCGACTACATTCATGCCAACCAGCAGGAAGTGAGCAACGAAAAGACGCCCGCGGCCCGGCTGGATGCGCTCGACAAGCTCACCATTCTGCAAGGTCAGAAGCACAATCTGGACGTCGTGAAGTTGCAAGCCTGCGTCAAGGCGCAAGATGAGACTGCGGTGAAAGCATCCATGAAAGAAGCGGACGGGATTGGCGTGGAAGCTACGCCCACCTTGTTCGTCAACGGCGAGAAAATCGACGGCGCCGTACC
>JBAPQU010000346.1:0-13049 GCA_049280795.1 Candidatus Sulfotelmatobacter sp. | reverse complement strand
GATCCGCGGCCTGGGCCTACAGGAATGTCATGCTCTTTGGCGTAGCGGATGAAATCCCACACGATCAGAAAATAGCCGGGGAACTTCATTTGCTGGATGATCGCCAGCTCCCGCTCTAGGCGCTGGTCGTAATCCGTGATCGGATGCTTCAGTTTGCCTTGCTCGTGTTGCGGCCGCAGGGCTTCCATTCGGCGCGCGAAACCTTCGCGCGAAACGTGCACAAAATAGCTGTCGATCGTGTATCCGGGCGGTACATCGAATTGCGGGAATGGCGTGGCTACTTTTTCCAGGCGCAGGCTGCAGCGTTCGGCGATGTCGAGGGTTCGCGTCAAGACGTCGGGCGAATCTTTGAAGACGCGCTGCATTTCGTCGTGGCTCTTGACGAAGAACTGATTGCCGTCGAACTTCATGCGCTGCGTGTCGTGAATCGACTTGCCGGTCTGAATGCACAGCATTACATCTTGGGCGTGAGCATCGTCCTCGCACAGATAGTGGCTGTCGTTGGTCGCAACCATGGGCAGGCCGAGTTCTTTTTCCAGTTGGAACAGGCCGGGATGGATCTTGTGTTCCATGGCCAGGCCCTGGTCTTGAATCTCAAGGTAGAAATTGTCTTTGCCAAATATGTCGCGCAGATTCCCTGCTGCGGCGCGAGCGGCATCGTAATTCCCTTCCATCAAACGTTCGGCTACTTCACCTTTGAGGCATCCTGAAAGCCCGATCAGGCCGCGGGAATGCTCCGCCAGAAATTTTTTGCTCACGCGGGGCTTGTAATAGAAGCCGTGCAGAGAGGCCTCCGAGGTGATCTTCACCAGGTTGCGGTAGCCTTCTTCATTTTCGGCGAGCACCAGAAGATGGTTGTAGGTGTCGCCTTCGGGCGGCGTGCGCTGGATGTTGTGATCGTCCTTCTTGCAGATGTAGAGCTCACAACCCACGATCGGCTTGACGCCCGCGTGATTCGCCGCGTTCACAAAGTGAACTGCGCCGAATATATTGCCGTGGTCGGTCATGGCGACGGCGGGCATGCCCAGCTCTTTTACGCGGTGGCAAAGTTTTTCAACGTCGCAGGCTCCATCGAGCAGGGAGTAATCGGTGTGCAGGTGCAGGTGGACGAATTGGGGCATAGGGCTCAGAGCCAAATTGCTGATTGTTGATTGAAAAATCCAGCTTGGACCAAGCCTTACAATCAGAAATCAACAATCAGTAATGTTTAGTTAGGGTTATTTTAACGGGAAACAAGGCTGTGGGTACGGCGAGTTATCCACAGAGATGAAACTCGCGCTAGGCAGCGCGAGAGGCTACTGACCTTCGTTTCCGCCGGGTACGCGGAAATCTACGCCGCGCTCGTCGTTTGTCTTGGTGGTAGCGGGTAGATCAAGTTCGGAGAGTGGAATCTTTTCGGTGCGCGTACCGAAGATCCATAGCGTCTGCCCTACGATGGCGTAGTTCTGGACTTCCTGTTTGTGCTGATCGCGGAACACCAGCACGGTGGCTGGCGGAGCTTCCGTGTGCTCGGCCTGGTGCAGCGGTGGAGGCGCCGACCGGGCATATGCATCCTGATCATCTTGCTGGCGCATGCGCTGTTCGTCAAGGCTCTGCTGGTTCATCTCGTTAGCCAGCCCAGTTTGGTCTTGCTGATCTTGATCGTAGGAGCCAGAATCCCACCACCAGTAGGGATCAACTCCGCCGCCGAGGTAAGGGTATCCGTAGCCCAACCCGCAGCCGTATCCGAAGCAGCGATTTCCAAAGGAGCGGATGCGCACGCCTACACCGGGACGATTGAAGCGGCGGTTGAAGCTGCGAGAAGACAGCGGTTGACGGAAGGATGAGCGAGGTGTGAAGGAACGGGCACCAAAACCTGAGGAAGAGCGCGCGCCACTGAAAGCACGAGTGCCGCTCGAATGGCTGGCAAAGCCGTGAGAAGCAAATCCACCTGAGGCAAATCCGCCAGCGTGGCCACCGACCGACGCATGACCTCCACCGCCGCGCTGGGCATAAACCGGCAGAGAGATTACAAGGAGCACGAACGCCGTAATGAGGAGCGGTCGATGCATTTGCTTATTATATGCCGGATTGGAGCCGGACGACTCAGAAATTAGGACGTTTGTTTGAGGAATTAGGACAGTGGCGTGAGCTGGCGATTAGCCAATCTTTAGGTAGTGGTCAGAGTAGTGGATCAGCGCTTCTTTGGCTTCGGCTTAGGCTTCGCCTTCTTTGGAGCCGGCTTCTTCGCGGCAGTCTTGGTGGGCTTTGCAGGCTTAGTCGCTGACTTTACGGGCTTTGCCTTGGCGTCCGATTTTGCCTTGGCCTCTGGTTTGGCTGCAGGAGGCACGACGGCTGCGGCAGGGGCTGGCGAGGGTGCGGCGCCTTTGCCCTTGCCTTTACCCTTCACGACTTCACCCTTCTTGCCCGGCGCGGCTGTCGCAGGCGCAGCCGCACCTGCTGCCACTTTAGGCCCACGTCCACGGCGGGGTGGAGGCGGAGGTGGCGGTGGAGGCGGCGCGAAGGGCTTCAGAAACTTCAAAGTCTCGGTGCGCGAACGTAATTTTCCATCGAGCAGCAACATAAAAACGTCGTGCGCAATCTTTGGGTATTCGGGCAACTGTGGCGTGATCAGCAACTCCGTCATTTCAGGCAACGGAATGCGCTGCTGCACCTGCCGCCACTTGGTCAGGAAGTTCTTGATCTTCCCCGCCACGGTTTGATGGCGCGCCGTAACTGCCAGGAACAGCACCATCTCGGGCCGCGCCGAAGAGAGGAGATTCCAGGTGCGCGACGGGGTTGCGGCTTCCTTCCCGGTTAGCCGCTTCGCCAGTTCTTTGGCGTGATTCTCAAGATCGCGCCAAGCTTCGATCAAATCCTTACGCGGAATCTGACGGCGCAGATCGGAAATATCTTTGTCGGCTAGCTTCGCGGTTAGGAAGTGCATCACCGCCGGTGATGGATCCACGGTATAGCCTAAATCCACCAGTTGCTGACGCGTTTTCATCAGCTGGGTTAGTCCGTTGGCGTCCACTTTGGCTGTAGTCCAGTGGGGATGCAACACCTTCAGAAAATCTTCTTTTTCGAGCGCGCGCACAACATTCAGCGGATCATCTTCATGCGCGAGCTGGGCAATCTCATGGCCGACGGCACCACGTGAGACGTGCTCGATGTATTTGTTTTCCTTGGCCGAGTCGTAGCGCTGCTGGGTTCGCTCCTCCAGCGGCCAATGGAAGCGGGCTGCAAAGCGCGTGGCGCGAATCAGGCGCGAGGGATCCTCCACGAATGAATAATTGTGCAGGATGCGGAGCAGCTTTGCCTCGATATCGGCCACGCCGTTGAAGGGATCGAGCAACAGGCCGCGCGAACCTTCATTCAGCGACAACGCCATGGCGTTCACGGTGAAATCGCGGCGGCGCAGGTCGTCCTGAATACTGGCCGGGGTGATTACCGGCAGTCGACCCACCTTCTCATAATGTTCGGAGTGCGCCATGCCGATTTCGGCCCGGACGTTGCCTGGCAGGACCAGGAACAGGGTGCGGGTATCGTCATCGTGGCCGGCCAATTGAGCGCCGGCGCGTTCGAATTCCTTTTGTAGTTTGAGGGGATTGCCCTGAACGGTGAAATCCAGATCGCGGATGGTGAAACCGCTAATAATGTCGCGGATGGCGCCGCCAGTGAGGTAGAGAGTGATTCCCGCGGCGCGGGCTATATCCTGAACCAGATTGACGCCTTTCGTCTGATCCGGCGTCAACCGGATTTCCATGGTGTAAATGTAATCAGCCATTCGTCTTCAAGCTATCTACATCAGCGGCCACGGGACTGTCATTTCCTGGACCCTCTCGGGCACAGGCCACCCGCAGCCATGATTTCAACAAGATTTCCACAGGGCAACCCGCGTCAATCTTGGCACTTCCGCTCTACAAACAGCACAAGCCATTCAATACAAAACACTTATACAGACTTGAGTCGAGCCAAGGCAAGTTAAAGGAATAACACAACGTTTACAATTTGGCTACTGCCAAGGTGGATTCCCGCGATTTCTCGGGAAATGGTGCGAGAATGGGACCGGATTCGGGCTTCGGGTTTCAGCTATCGGTGCTTCGGCTGACCCGGAACCCGTTGGTGGGCCCTAGGTTATAAGATGGGCTGGCAAGGATTTTTCTCGCCGAAGCCCGACAGCCAAAACCGCTCATGCCATCGACCCATAAGAAAGTCATCGTCCGCAAGATGGACCGGGATTCGGTCTCCGGATACGTTTTGCCTACGCAGTTTGTTAACGAAGGCAAACTTGAGTTGCTCAACACCGCCGGCAATGTGGTTGGCATGGATCTCCGCGAGATCAAAGGCGTTTATTTCGTACGCGAGTTCGGCGACTCTGAATCACTGACTCGTAAGACTTTCACATCTCGTCCCCGGTCCGAAGGCTTGTGGGTGCGTCTACGCTTTAAGGATAATGAGATTCTTGAGGGGCTCATGCCGGCGGACCTCACTCAGAATTTGCCGGAAGGCTATTTGGTGAACCCACCCGATCAGCGCTCTAATACCCAGCGCATCTTTGTGCCGCGCACTGCACTCGACTCCCTGACAGTGCTAGCCGTGATTGGCGCGGCGCGGCGTCCGAGGCGCGGCCCGACCGATGATCAACGTCAGGTACCGATGTTCGAAGAGTAAGACTACTACGAAGTAGTTGCTATTTTCTCTGACTTGCGATAAAAGTCTCATCCGAGCGCAGCCGACCTCCTGCGCTGCGAGAACAGCCGAGGCGACCTCCTTCCCCCTGCCGCGTCTGGTTTTTGCGTGGTCACAGTCCGAGGCAAAGGTGTCTGATGAAGGGTCTCTCTCTGTCTGCCCCGAAGCGACGACTACCAGTTGTCTTTATCGTAATTTGCATCTTCTACGCCCTAGCGCCTGCCCAGCAGTCGAGCGCCCAGCAGCAAGCCTCGCCGCTGGCGCCATCTCCGCTGATCACGCGGCCGGTCAACGAATCGCAACTCACCGTTCTCAAAGGCAACACGCATTACTTGGCGCGTCCGGAGTTCGACCTGGGGACGGCGGCGGCCAATCTCCCCATGCAGCGCATGCTTCTGGTGCTGAAGCGTAGCGCGGCCCAGGAATTCGCCCTACGCCAACTGCTCGACAACCAACAGGACAAATCCTCGCCCAGCTATCACAAATGGCTCACGCCCACGGAGTTCGGCAGACAATTCGGACCCACCGACGCTGATATTCAGACCATTACTTCTTGGCTCGAGTCCCATGGATTCCAAGTGGGTACCACGAAGGGCCGCAGCATCCTGGAATTCTCCGGCTCGGCAGGCCAGGTTCAGGAGACATTTCACACCACAATTCACAATTACGTCGTCAATGGGGAACAGCACTGGGCCAACTTGAGCGACCCATCGATTCCCACGGCACTTACGCCCGCCGTAGCGGGAGTGCTTACGCTGCATAATTTCATTAGTAAACCGCAGATTCATTTTTCGCCGCAGCCCGTTGCGGCGAAAGTTAGATCATCCGGACGCAGCCAGCGGCCACAAGTTACCTTCCCAGCCCAGAACGGGCAACCGACCACTTACGCCCTGGGACCGCAGGACTATGCGACGATCTATAACATAAGTCCTGTCTACAACAGCGGTATCGACGGAAACGCAATAACCATCGGCGTGGTAGGGCGCAGCAATCTCTACAACAACAACGGGCAAGGTGACTCGGGTGAAGATGTGGGGAGTTTTCTAAGTTTATTTAACCTCGTCTCTATTGGCCCAACCGTCATTCTCAATGGCCCTGACCCCGGCGACCTGGGCGGGAGCGAGGAGGCGGAGGCAACTTTGGACACGACCTGGTCAGCCGCGCTCGCGTTCAACGCCAACGTCGACTTCGTGGTCTCTGCCACCACCAATACCACCGATGGAATTGATCTTTCCGAGTTGTACATCGTCGAGAACAATCTCGCCGATGTCATGACGGAGAGTTTTAGTACCTGCGAATACTATGCTACGGATGCCCAAATTGCCGGAGTCACCGCTGTGGCCGAGCAGGCGGCGGCGCAAGGCATCAGTTATTTCGTATCTGCCGGGGATGACGGAGCCGAAGGCTGCGACGACCAGGATACCGAGACTATTGCAACCGGTCCGTTATCGGTCAACCTGCTGGCATCTACCCCGTATACGACTGCTGTGGGTGGGACAGTGTTCAACGAGAACGGCGTCGATACCAGGTATTGGACAAATACCGCACCAATCTCGGAAACAGCAATTTCTTACATCCCAGAAGACGTGTGGAATGCAAGTTGTTTGACTTCAGCATGCGGTTCCGATGCCGGCATTTGGGCCGGCAGCGGAGGTGTAAGTTCAGGAAATATCGGCAGCGGCGGAACAACTCCGGGCTTCGCCAAACCAACATGGCAGTCGGGGGTTACAGGTATTCCTAATGACGGTTTTCGAGATCTCCCTGATGTTTCTCTAACTGCCGCTGGACACGACCCTTATATCCTCTGCCTCGAAGGCTCCTGCTTTCCAGACAGTCAAGGCGAAGTCCAAGTTTACTTAGTTTGGGGCACATCGGCCTCAGCACCCTCTTTTGCAGGCATCATGGCTCTCGTCGATCAACAGATGGCGAATACTCAAGGTCAAGGTCCGCGCCAAGGCCAGGCAAACTACGTTCTCTATCGTTTGGCAGCTTCGCAGAACGCCACCTTGTCGCTGTGTGACGCATCCGACACCACCACTTTGCCTCCCAGCACCTGCATCTTCAACGACATAACTTTAGGCAATAATGCGGTACCCGGCGAGCTAAATTATGGATCACTCAATGCCGAGTATCAGGCTGGAGTAGGTTACGACATGGCGACCGGATTGGGCTCCGTTGATGTGGCCAACCTAGTAAGTCAGTGGAACACAGTCACATTCAGCCCGACAAACGCGTCATTACTTCTGAACAACACCAACAACATTAGTATCCTCCACGGTCAATCCGTAAGCGTAAACATCTCCGTTACTCCCAACAGCGGCACCGGCACGCCGAGCGGCGATGTGTCTTTGCTGGCAAATTCCACGGTCGGCTGGAACAGCTTAGGCTTCTTTACGTTGAATGGTACAAGTACTGTGGTGTCGTCAACCAACGAATTGCCCGGCGGAGGGGGAGGCCCTTACGCTGTCACCGCTCACTATGCCGGCGACGCAACCTACGCCCCCAGCGATTCTTCGTTCGTCACGGTTATTGTTACGCCCGAGCCGAGCAGTACAACCCTCAGCGTGCTAACCATTAATTCTCAGGGCAATGCTGTCCCCTACACCAGTGGCCCCTTTGGAAGCTTTGTGTATCTGCGGGCCGACGTGGCTGGATTATCGGGATATGGCACACCAACCGGAGGCGTCACCTTCACCGACACCTTTGGCCCTATTCCGGGCGGCGGTGTGTATCAACTGAACGGAGGGGACCAGCTCAACAACGGCAGCAATACTGCCACTCCCAACGGAGTCCTCACCTTCGACACGGGAAGTCACACAATCTCCGCCAGCTATGGCGGCGACACCAGTTTCAACCCCAGCACCAGCACGCAATCGCTCAGCTTTACTATCCAACCCGGTTTCTTCGCGGCTATACCCACGAATCAATCGCAGGTAGTGATCTCAGCGCCAGGATCGTCGGGCGCGACCTCAGTCTCGGTTTTCTACTCGACCGGATTCAGCGGGAACATCACTCTTTCATGCTCGGGACTTCCCACCGGTGCTGCCTGCCAATTCAGTCCCTCATCGATTACAGCCACCGGAAAACCGACAACGACCTCTTCCACCATCACCGTGACTACTGCTGCCGCTACTGCGGCGTCGCTGCAAGCCCCACAGCGTCGCTATTTAAACCATTGGTCAGCTGTAGCTGAGTTTCTGTTATTTTCGCTTGGGCTGCTCGGCGCTCCGGGACAGAGACGCTCGCCGCGATTTCTCTTGGCGATGTTGGCTTTAATCATGTTGGTGCCTGGATGCGGAGGCGGAGGTGCGAGCAGCCAGTCCGGTACCCAGAGTCCACCACCGCAACCCGGCACCGCAACGGGAACCTATACCGTGGTGGTGACCGCCGCTAGTGGCTCGACCAGCTCCGCCACAGGTTTTACTCTACTAGTGCAATAGTAGTTCTTTAATATCGCGCGCCGATTGCTCCGGCAGCCACTAATACTTTCGTTAGTAGTAGTTATTCCCTACCAAATCAACCGATTACGATTGAACAGTGGCTCGGCCTGTGTTTAACTTCCAACCAGCGTTGTTGAGGCACTTCTAACGAATTCATCTCCCTCTCGGGAAGAAGCCAAGGAATAATTATGCGGATGTCAGTAAAGTCCTGTTTGTTGCGCGGTGCTGCCATCCTGGTTTGGATTTGTATGATGAGTGGCTTTGCCGCCGCCGCGGGGCACCATTATTTGGTTACAAATGACGATAGCGCCTTCGTCAACAGCCTCACGTTTTATGACATTGGGACGAATGGAGTCCTTACCCTAGCGAAGCAAGTACAGACTGTCGGCGCAGGAATTGGGGGCGGCTATTTTGGAGTGAATCGGATCGCTGTGCTCAACAGTGGAAGCGAAGAATGCGTCTACGCTTCTGATGCTAGCGGCGACATCGTTGGCATCAACGTCAGAACTCTGGAGGTGAGCGGCAGCACCAAGGGTTCTGAAGGCGACACCGGCAACTCAAATGGCATCGGTCTGGCGATGAACGGACAATATCTCTATGCCAGCTTCACCGATTCAAATACCATCGGCACCTTTCAGATTCAGTCCGGTTGCACGCTTACTTTTGTGAATGACATTTCAGTGGTGGGCCTGCAGGGCGGAGTCATCGATGGCATGGCGATCGGAGGGAACACGATGGTTGTCACTTACGGTGATGGCTCGATCGAGTCCTTCAACATCGCGTCGGGTACCCCGGTTTCTAACGGTGACGAACAGAACTCGACGGCCTATCTCAAGTCGCAGGGCATCAGCTATCCGACAAGTGTTGAAATCACGAAGGATGGGCACTACGCCATCTTCGGTGATACATCTACGTCGGTCGTTGTCGAAGTCTCGGATATTTCATCGGGCAAATTATCGGCGCCCATTCTCAATTCTCTGGGAACTTCCATCAACTCCAGCAACATTCTCCTGAGCCCCGATGAGTCGCTTCTTTACATCAGCAACACGCAGGGAGATAAGATCACGGCCGCTTCGTTCGATAAAAACACTGGCCAGCTTTGGCTGAATTGCTATTCCACCAAGCTGCGTGGCTACAGTTCGAACTGGTCTTATCTCGCCACTCTAGCCCTGGCCACAAACTCAGGGACGGGAGGAATGCTCTACGTGGCCGAGTTCGGCGCCTCCTCCATCGCGATGGTTGATGTAAGTGTGACGGGCGGAAAGTGCACGATGACGGAGTTGACCAACTCACCGATTTCGGATCCGAATAGCACGGGGCTGCTCTCGATTGGAATTTTTCCGCCGCTTGCTTTTTAGCAAATTACGGAGCTGGTCGAAATTCATATCGTCATTTATAGCGGTGCAGTTTTAAGCTGAAATTTTGAGGAGTGAGCAATGTGTATGGTTCGTCGAGGTTTGCTGGCAATCATGATGTGCGGAGTTTCTTTTCTGGGAGCGGCGGCGCAGTGTCCCGCGCGCCCTAACGCTGGCAGCGTGGTCAAGGATGCCTTAAGTCTTTCGTCGCAGAATGGCACACTCAAAGCCGCATTCAACATGGGGTATTCGGTCGATATCTACGGCTATTCGCATTATTGCTATAAATATGAGGCGCCCACGGGCATTGTTGAGTCGCCGACGTTGCGACTTAATCCCGGCGATCAGCTTGTGCTTGACGTTAAAGACGGAATCAAGCCCACAGGCGCAAGCTCGATGAGCGCGATGGATCACATGGCTCCTCCGCCGGGCCCAACCTGCGGCGATGGCGGCAGCGCGAGTTTGCAGTCGACCAACGTTCACTTCCACGGTCTGAACGTTCCACCGATCTGCCATCAGGATGATGTTCTTACGACATTGATTCAACCCGGATCGCCGGGCTTCCAATTCAGCATCCAGATTCCAACTACGGAGCCACCCGGCCTCTACTGGTACCACCCGCACGTGCACGGATTCACCGAATTCCAGGTGAATGGCGGCGCCGCGGGAGCGTTGATTGTTGAAGGCATGGAAAAGGTTCGCCCCGAAGTGACCGGACTTACCGAGCGCGTTTTCGTGGTGCGCCAGCAATACCTGGTGCCGTGGGTTCCAGGACCTTACCAGCTTACGTTGAACTATCAGGTTGCCGCATCGCCCGGCGCTCCGGCTCCCATCATTCAGATGAAGCCGGGTGAAAAACAGTTCTGGCGGGTAGCCAATGCGACTCTTCAGGATTTCATGCCGTTGCAGATGTGGGTGAACGGTACGCCGCAGAAATTGCAGTTGATCGCGCTCGATGGCTATCCGTTGGCCGCGGCGCGCACGGAAACAACCATTCTGGTGCCGCCGGCGGGGCGCGCTGAGTTTATTGTGCAGGCGCCGCCAACTGGAGAGAGCGGTCAATTTATCTCTCTGGGTTATTCCACTGGCCCTACGGGCAACCAGGACTTCGAGCAGGTTCTCGCCAATGTCGAACTCAGCAGCGGTACTAACGCTCAACAACCGCAGGCAAAACCCGCCGCATCTGAGACACCCATTTCGCGAGACAGCCTGAAGTTCGCGGGGTTAGCCTCTCTAGCGCCGACCGCCACGAGGAAGCTTTACTTCTCCGAGGAGTTTGGCGGCACCAACGGACCGATTCAGTTCTACATCACCGTTGACGGACAGAAGCAGAAGGTTTTCGAGCCCAATGAACCTCCGGCAATCACCACCAAAGTGGGAGCCGTGGAAGACTGGACCATCGAAAACCGCGCTCTCGAAACCCACGCCTTCCACATCCATCAAATTCATTTTCAGATGTTGGAAGTCGATGGCAAGCCCGTTACCGATCAGGATCTGCGCGACACGATCGAGATTCCCTACTGGTCAGGAACCGGTCCTTATCACAGCGTGAAGGTGCGCATGGATTTCCGCGACCCGACCATCGCCGGCACGTTTGTGTTTCACTGCCATATCCTGCTGCATGAGGATCTCGGCATGATGCACAAGATTCTGGTTCAGCCGTAGGGCAGCTCACTTAGAAGCGTGTCCTCCTAAGAGAAGGACTCCTGCAACCTGCGGCTTAGCCTCAGACCTCGCGGATATGGCTACTGACGGTAGCTGTCTATCATTGTTTCCAACGAAAAATAAAGGAAGGTTTATGCTCATGCGAAAAAATATTTTCCTGGTCCTAAGCGCAGTTCTGCTGGTGATCGCCGGTTACTCGTTCGGAAGCAGGAACACCGCAGTCGCCCATGCCAGCGCGCCTATTCAAGGCACGGTACCGAAGTCCTATGGACACCTGGTGACGGCAATCTCCGACCAGATCGGCACTGGTTTGATTTTCGAGGACGCCGACGGCGTCATTCGCTTTGTCGCCATGACCGGAATGAAAGAAGGAGAACTCGCGCACTACGACCAAACCCCGACTCATGGCGGTATCCCGAAGTCATATGGTCATCTCGTCGCAGCCGTCGCAAACCCGAACGGTACCGGTTTGGTTTTTGAGGACAGCCAGGGCGTCATTCGCTTCGTGACCATCACCGGCAAGGATGAAGGTGAACTGACGCGGAACTGATTAGTTCACCGGAGTCAACAGGAACGCGTGGTTGTGACCGTTCTTGGTTCCGTATCCGGTGATCTGCCCGGAATCATTCACTGCATTGGCGTTGATCAGCACCCAGCCCGAGTTGGCTGGAATCAGGCTATTCAGATCCTGCATTCCCTCGCTGGCAGTCCACACCATGGCATGCGCCGCATTGTCGGCAATATTTCCGTAACCAACAATTTCGCCGCTGTCATTGATGCCAAAACCGATGCTGTAAGTCCCGCCGGGCAGCGTCCCCAGGTCTTCGACGTCGTCGCTCACGTTCCACTTCACGGCGTGCCAGGCGTTCAAAAACGATCCGGCATTCGACTGGCCGGCGATTATTCCGGATATATTGACGGCATTCGCCATGCTCGTATCTCCTCCGGGGAGAGTACCTATATCTTCCAAGCCTCCCGCCGCCGTCCACTTGAAACCGTGTGAAGTAAAGGGCGGACCGTAAGAAAATATAGATTCACCAACGATCTCGCCGCCGTCATTGATGTCGAGCGCCGCCGTGAAAATACTCTTTGAAAGAGCGCCGAGGCTCTTGATCTTTTTGTTGGTCCAGCTTGCGGCATCAACAATGGTTGGGCCCACAAACGAATCACCCGCAATCTGTCCGGAATCGTTGATCTCAAAGGCACAACTCGAGTTTCCCCCCGAGAGCTTTCCCAGGTTGACCATTCCGCCGCTCGAGGTCCACTCGAAGGCGATGAAATTGTATTCCGTAAGCAGGCTGGTGCTGGTATTGGAGTATCCCACGACTTGGCCCCAATCGTTTATTCCGATGGCTCCGCTGATGTTGCCGCCCGGTAGAGTGCCCAGGTCTTTCATTCCTCCGCTCTTGGTCCAATAGAAGGCATGTTGCCCGGCGCCTGTTCCGGTACAGGGATAACCCTGGCTGTTCGCAATATCCGAACAGCCCGCGACAGCGCCATGGGCATTGAGCCAGAAGCCGCTGCTCTCATTGTCGCCCTTAAGCACTCCGATATCGGTGATCGTATAAGTCTGCGCCAAGGCGCCCACATTCAGCGCCAATATCATTATCGTTGTCGTCGCCACACAAAGCAGAACTCGCTTGAGCATAATTGCCTCCGTCGTTTGCATCGCCAGTATGCCATTGTGTTCAACGAGCTAAAAACTCACTGGTACCTGAACCGGCGATTCGTGCTCTGGTGTACGATTTACTCGCGTCATACTTCATTGGCCATGCGTCATCGACATGAAACTTTCAGAGATCGCATCCGCTCTTAACGCGCGCCTGGAAAACGGCTCACCCGATACCGAGATCACCGGCCTCAACGGCATCGAGCAAGCTGCGCCCGGAGAAATCACCTTCGTTGCCAACTCCAAATA
>JBAPQU010000345.1:0-1520 GCA_049280795.1 Candidatus Sulfotelmatobacter sp. | reverse complement strand
GGAGAAAATTACTACAGCGAAGGGCGAGTACCTGGCCGCGAAGGTTACCAAAAAAGGCCGGAGCGCGGCCGAGGTTCTCGCCGAGAATCTTCCTAAAGAAATTTCTGCGATCTATTGGCCGAAGAACATGTACTGGCGCAAAGTGAACGAGCGCTTTGTGCGTCCGGTGCGTTGGCTGGTGGCGATGCTTGACGGCGAGACGATTCCGCTGGAGTTTGATGGCATCTGGGCGGGAAAGATTTCGCGTGGGCACAGAATTTTATCGCAAAGCAGTGTGATGATTGCGCGGGCCGGGTCTGCGTATATCGAAGCCCTGCGTGCAGCCAAGGTTCTGGGGCGAGCCGAGCGGGAGCAGCAAATTCGCAAAGCTCTGGACGCGGCCACGCGTACGATCTCTGGAGCTCGGTGGAGGGAAGATAAGCCACTGCTCGATACTGTGGTCAATCTGACTGAATTTCCGTCCGTGATTCTCGGCGGCTTCGATCCGCAATTTCTGGCACTCCCCGAAGAAGTGCTGGTCACGGTGATGCGCGACCATCAAAAATATTTTGCGGTTGAAGATGCAGACCACAAGCTGCTGCCACACTTTCTCGCCGTGCTGAATACCGATGGCGATCCGCAGGGCCTGATCCGGCACGGCAATGAACGGGTGCTGCGGGCGCGCTTCAACGACGCGCGATTTTTCTGGGAGACGGATCAGAAGCGCTCGCTGCTGGAGCGGGTGGAACTGCTGCGGCACGTGACTTTTCAAAAAGATCTGGGCAGCTACTATGAGAAGACGCGGCGCGTGCAGCGTTTGTGCAGTTGGCTGAGCGAGATCATCAAGCAAAGTGGGATGCCGATTCGCTCGGGTGTGATCCACAAAGCGGCGTGTCTGGCGAAGACCGATTTGACCACCGAACTGGTGAAGGAGTTTACCGAACTGCAGGGAATCGTCGGCGGGCTCTACGCGAGGGTGCAGGAGCTGGATTCGAGCTTGCCCGAGGCGACGCGGTTCGCGATCGCGGATGCGATCTACGATCAATACAAGCCTGAGTCCACCGAGGATGATGTCCCGCGGTCGATCGAGGGCGCGGTGCTTTCCATCGGCGACAAAGCGGACACGATTGCGGGAATGTTTGCGCTGGGGCTGGTTCCGAGCGGATCGAAGGATCCGTTTGCCTTGCGGCGGCAGGCGAATGCGATTGTGAAAGTGATTGCCGAGAAGAAGCTGCCGCTTCGGCTCAACGACATGATGCGGGATGCGCGCGCTGGCTACCAGGGTTCGGAAGCCGCGAAGAAGTTTGTTGACGATACAAAGTTTGCAGAAGCGCTTCGGACATTTTTCCGCGAGCGGCTGGAATTTTATTTGAAAGATGTACGCGGATATGCATACGACGTGGTGAAGGCGGTGTTGGCTGCGGACGCCGAGGATGTAGTGGACGCGTTGGCGCGGGCGGAAGCGGTAAAGGACGTCCTGCATATGCCGGAGTTCCTGGCGATTGGGGCAGCATGCAAACGCATGCGCAACATCTTGAGAC
>JBAPQU010000344.1:0-12183 GCA_049280795.1 Candidatus Sulfotelmatobacter sp. | reverse complement strand
CCAGCGAACAATGGTCTTGAGAGGACCGGTGTAACTTGCCACCCAGGTATGGACGAGCAAACGGGGCGGATCAACTTCCAGATACTCACCCGCGACGCGAAAGGAAGTGCCGTCAGCGCCCACCCCTACGCTCGACCACTTGCCGCCAACGCACAGATCGGCCTTCCATTCTGTGACGCGGTACATGCCTTCCTGGCCCCACCAGCGCGGCATTTGGCTGGGGTCGGTAATGGCAGCGAAGACGCGGGCTGGCGGCGCAGCGATGAAAATCTCGCCAACAACGGCATTCTGATCGGGAGTGATTGCGACAGTTGCCATTCGTTCTCCTCGCGGTGCAATCGCGTTACTTCTCGGTGAATTTCTTCAGCATTTCGAGCACGCCGGGCCACCCGCCGCTGTAATCCTTGCGCGCCACATTCTCCTGTGCTAGGCCGCTGTGCGTCACTTTGACATGTGTGCCGGCCGCGTCCGGAGTTAGCTCCCAACGGACGACGGTGGCGAGCGACTTGTCGTCGTGCCAGCTCGCAATCCAGCTATAAACCAGAAGGTGAGGAGGATCGAATTCGAGAATCTTGCCGTGGCACTCGAATTCGCTGACGCCGTTGACGACGACTGTTCCCTTCTCGGTGGCATAGTGATAGGTGCCGCCGAGGCGTGCATCCATTTGCCAGAACTTTACCGGGCAGCCGGGATCGGTGAACCAGCGTATGAGATCGCGATCGTCGGTGAGAGCCTTGAACACTCGCTCGGGGGGTGCGCCGATGTGAATCTCGGTGACGAGGGCGTCGTTGTCATGGGTGATTACGGATTCAGGTTTCGTCATGGTCTGCTCGGGCTCCAGTCTGAGTTCGGTTCGGATGTCCCCACTTCTCGCCGAGGACGCGAGAAAATGGGCATCCCGCCGTTCATTTGAGTACGGCGGATTATCTTTGGGCTACTTCGCTGCGATGCAGGTCGAAAAACTCTTTCATCTCTTTGCCTGGGCCTGCGGCGTAGGTCCAATCTTCGGTGTGATGGTTGGCATCGATTACAGTAAACACCACGCGTTGCATGTGGCCGGCGTCCGGGGAGACAAGATTGGTGGCGTCGAAATAATCGAAGGTGAAAGTCTTGCCGTCAGGCGAAGCAGTCGCAGCCATGCGAGGCTGGTTGCCTGTACTGCAGTAGTGGGTAAGGACAATGCGGTTGGGACCGTCCATGGTCAACATCGAAATCATATTCATGGGTCCGTGGCCAAGGATTTCACTCATTAGCGCCGAGCCTCCGGCGGTGTCGCGGAAGGAAACCTGCACGGGTTTGCCGTCAGCGCCCTTCCCTTCCCAGGAACCAGTAAGCGCCTTCAGCTGATCGAACGATTTCTGTGTAGCGGTTTGTGCCAGAGCGGCGGTTGCGCCGAGAAGCAACAATGAGAGTGCGATGCAAAGCGATTTCATGTTAGCGATCTCCTTTTGACTTTGTGGTGGTGGAATTAGCACCCCGAGGCTGCGCGATTTCTTTGGCGTACTCGGCTTCAACAAATGTCTTGAGATTGGTGAGGTTCATCTGCCAAAAGCTGCGGTATTGTTCGAGCCAGGAATCTACCGCGCGCAGCGGCTCGGGATTGAGCTGGTAAACCCGGTTGCGGCCTTCGCGGTGTTCGCGTACCAGATGCGCACGGCGGAGCAGACGCAGGTGCTTGGAGATGGCCGGGCGGGAGATGGGGAAAGCTCCAGCGATTTCTCCGGCAGGCTGGCTGCCGCGCCGCAGCAGATCCAGTACGGCACGGCGAGTGGGATCGGCCAGCGCCTGGAAGGTTGCTTCGGAAGAATATGTAACCGAACGGTTCCGCATAATGCGTAACCATACAGTTACACGCTTAGGCTGTCAAGAAGAAATTTAGCGCGCCAAGTAATCTTACATTGCCATATAATGTAAGCATGAATCGACAGATTACAACAGTAAGCACAAAGGGACAGTTTGTAATTCCTTCTGAGATGCGTTCCGCACTCGGGATTAAGCCGGGGACGCGGATTGCCGTAACTCACGAGGGAACCAAAATAGTCCTGGAGCCAGTAACAGCCGAACTCGTCGATAAGACGCGCGGTATGTTGGCCGGAAAGCCGTCCCTAACCAAGAGTCTCCTGCGCGAGCGGCGGCGCGCGAAAGATCGATGGTAGAGACGCCATTGGTAACGTATGTTCTGGATTCGAGCGCCGTATTGCGCTACCTCGATGGTGAGGCGGGAGCGGATCGCGTATCTGAGATTATCAAGGACCACATGGCAGGAAAATCCGAGGCCGTCGTCTCTTCCGTACACTGGGGCGAGATCGCCGGACAGGTTTGCAAGAGACGCGGCAGGGCGGCCTTGGACCTGGTTCTATCGCGGCTGGCTGCATTCGGAATTCCAGTAGTTCCCATAGATGCTAGCCGTGCGGTTCGTGCAGCTCTGATTCGGTTGAAGACTTCGATTCCGTACGTGGATGCCTTCGGAGTGGAACTCACGACGGATTCCCGGGAGCGCGTTTTTGTGACTGCGGATTTTGATTTCAAGCCTGCAGGCCGAGAAGTAAAAATTGAGTTCTTGCCGGCGAAGTAGACAGCGATTAGCTCTTCCTGCCGTTTAAAACCAAGTCGAGAAAAGCCTGATGCACCCGGGTGTCTTCCGACAGCTCGGGATGAAAAGTTGCGGCCATCGCTTTTCCCTGCCGGACTGCGACTGCGTCCTTGCCTTCAATGGCGATTACCTCTACGTCCTTGCCGACGTGCTCGATTTTTGGCGCGCGGATGAAAACCATTTCAAGCGGTGAGCCTGGCTTATCGCTGAGAGAGCTTTGCAGGAGTTGGCCTTCGCGGATGGAGCTATCGACCTGGCGCCCGTAGGCATTGCGGCGGATGCGGATATCGATTGCGCCTAAGCCGGCCTGCCTGGGATTTTCAACTTCGGTCGCTAATAAGATTGCGCCCGCGCAGGTGCCGAAGGTTGGCTTTACGCACACGAACTGCTTCAGCTTTTCGAATCCTTCTTCTCCCAGCAATTTCAGAAACGTGCCGGATTCGCCACCGGGAATGACCAGGCCGTCGATTGTGTCGAGCTGCTCGGGTTTTTTGACGAGCACAACTTTGGCGCCCAACTCTTCGAGCCGACGGCGGTGCGCGTCGAAATCTCCTTGCAGGGCCAGAACTCCGATGGTCATGCTATTCGTTCGTCTCTCGTCCTTGGTCATTTAACCTCAGCACCGCAGTCTTCCCCTTTGATTTTAATGGATGCGGCCACAATCGAGCTCAGGAGGCAGATTTCAGCTTCCAGCAAACGGCATCGCAGAAATCTCGCTCTCGAAGCTTGACAGAGCGGCCCTCTTATATTACCTTATGGTTATGCAACTGATAGGTTATGGAATGGACGCATCCCATCATCTTGATGCCACCTTCGCGGCGCTAGCCGATCCCACGCGTAGAGCCATCCTGGCCCGGCTCGCCAAGGGCGAGGCGTCGGTAATGGATCTGGCGGAGCCCTTCGCGATGACCCAGCCGGCGATTTCCAAGCACCTTAAAGTGCTGGAGCGCGCAGGACTGATCTCCCGCGGACAAGATGCGCAACGGCGTCCGCGGCGATTGGAGCCGCGGCCGCTCCGCGACGCGGCTGCATGGCTTGAGAAATACCGACAATTCTGGGAGGCACAGTTCCAGCGTCTGGATGTGCTTCTTCGTGAAATGCAAGCCACAGAGACAAAGCCCAGAAAAAGTGGACGGAAGACAAATCGTTAAAAACAATTTGCACTTCAAACCGCAAAGGAGAAAACAATGAGAAACAGCGGGGCCTTTAATATTACAGCCCACGGTGACCGCGAGATCGTGGTGACGCGGATTTTCGATGCGCCGCGTCAGTTGGTGTTTGACGCGTACACCAAACCTGCATTGATCAAACGGTGGCTGCTTGGACCGGATGGATGGTCGATGCCGGTGTGTGAGATTGACTTGAGGGTCGGCGGCAAGTATCGGTACGTTTGGAAAAGCGACAGTGACGGAAGTGAGATGGGAATGGGTGGGGTCTATCGTGAGGTCATCGCGCCGGAGCGGATTGTTGCCACTGAGGTGTTCGACGAGGCGTGGTATCCGGGTGAGGCCGTGGATACGATCGTTTTCGTCGAGCAGGAAGGCAAAACCACGCTCACGCAGACGATTCTGTACAACTCCCGCGAGACGCGCGATGCGGTGCTGAAGTCGCCGATGCAAACCGGTATGGCTGCCAGCTACGACCGGCTGGAGAAATTCTTGCCTTCACTGAAGCACGATGCTCTGAGCGCTTAATACACAAACAATCCTAAGGAGAACATATGCAGAAAATAAGGCCATTCTTGTGGTTCGACAACAACGCGGAAGAGGCCGTGAAGTTTTATACGTCCACTTTCAAGAATTCAAAGATCGGAGAGATCCGGCGATACGGAGACGCCGGTCCGGGGCCGAAGGGATCGGTAATGTCCGCGACCTTCCAGATCGAGGGGCAGGAATTCATGGCGCTGAATGGTGGCCCGCACTTTAAGTTCACGCCGGCGATTTCGTTCTTCGTGAATTGCGAGACGCAGGCAGAAGTGGATGACTTGTGGGAGAAGCTCCTGGCCGGTGGAGAAACCATGCAGTGCGGCTGGCTGAAAGATAAGTTCGGAATCTCGTGGCAGATCATTCCGAAGGCGCTAGGCGAATTGCTGGGAGACAAAGATCCGCAGAAATCGCAACGGGTGATGAAAGCGATGATGAAGATGATCAAGATCGACGTGGCGGAGTTAAAGCGGGCGTATGAGGGGAAAGAGCAGTAAGGTGGGACTCGAGGAAGAAGGCAGACACGCTAAACGCTTGAAACAAGAGGCACCCCGCAAGAATAATGGCTCCGGATATCTGGACCATCGAATCGGGCTTGGGGGTGAACATTGACAACGCGAAGGGGTGTGGAATTAGCGACGGCGACATTAGGCGAGGGCGCTCTGATTCTGGTGATTGCGGCGGCGGGATGGGCGACTCGACAGCCTTTAATTTTCGCGAGCCTGGGCCCAACTGCTTATGAATTGGTAGAAAAGCCGCTGGACCGCAGCGCCAGAGCTTACAACATCATTGTTGGACACTTGGTAGGACTTGGATCCGGGTTTCTAGCCTTGTACCTGATGCAGGCCTGGCAGGCTCCGAATGTTGCCCTGGCGGGAGCGGTTGATCCAGCGCGCATGTGGGCCGCGGTGCTGGCGGCCGTCTTTACCACCCTGGGAACGCTCTTGTTGCGGGCGGGCCAGCCGGCCGCCATCGCGACCTCGCTGTTGGTAGCGTTGGGCTCGATGCAGACCGGCCGCGATGCCGCCGTGATCGTGGCGGCGGTATTAGGGATCACTGCCATTGGTGAGCCCATGCGGCGTTTGCGGATGAAGGTGATGGCGAATATTAGCAACGTTAAAATCTAGCGCCATCCGAAGAAGGGCATTCGCGTCGGTCAGAAGGAACCGCCACGACTGATCAAGTCGATGATGAAGACGATCAAGTTTGATGTAGGGGAATGGAAGCGGGCCTACCAGGACCAGTCAGGCGGGGCTCGAGGAAAAGGACCGCCGCGGTGGACAAAGTCGACAGCATCCAGAGGATCAGCGGCGACTTGAGTGGCAGTGGTGCGCCGAGGCGAACCAGTGCCAGCCACATCAAGGTGAGACAAAGACCTGCGAACAGCGGAAGCCGACGAGTGCGTAGAGGAATGGATGAGTGGCACAGTGCTTCGACCGTAAGGGCGAACGGAACGGCGGCGACCAGATCGACCAAGTAATGTTCGCCAATTCCCATAGTGGCTACGAAGGTCCCAAGCAAATACAGAAGAGATCCGATGCGGGCCCATCGCGGAAAAGGGCGGCAATTCCACCAGAGAAGAAGAGCCCAGGTCATGTGCAGCGACGGGATAGCGTTGCGGGGAAAAGCGGGATTCACGGAAATGCGTTCGAGTACGTGCTGCATTTGTGACGGAGCAACGTAGGGAAATGCGCCAGGAAAGGCATAGACCGGGCCGACGGCAGGAACGAAGTTGTAGAAGAGCCATCCCAGCACGCCGGTACCGAAAAAGAGCCGAAGCAGGTTCCAGTTGGGCCTGGTTGCGCCGGGATCGATATAGCCGAGATAGACGAGGGCCATCGCTAATGGAAGAGTCTGGTAAGTGAGGTAGCCAAGGACGCGAATGGGCGCGCACTCATGAAACAGGCGGCCCAATGCGAAGCTGGGCTGGAATCCGAAGCTGCCGTCGAAAGCATAGAGATAAAGATCAAAAGTTTTGGGATATAGCCGGCCGGTCAGATTGAGCGCATTCTGCACGGCAAAGATGAAGAGGACTAGACCGAGGGCAGGGCCGAGGAGGACGAACAAGCGTTTGCGTTCGATGCCGGAGGATTTTGCCGCGCGAATGCCGAGTACGAGAAAGCTGCCCAGGCCGAGCATGGCAGCCTTGAATCCGGACATGTCCGGAGGGTGACCCATCACACTCAGCCGCAACCCGCCAAGGACTGCCGCGATGACGACGGCGAGCAGTAATTGTCTCCAGCCAGGTTTGGAGTGGACATGAAAAAGGAATGCCGAGGCCGTCGCGAAGCCCAGGTAAGGAAGATCGAGATTGATCCACAGCGCAGAGGCTACGACTGTGGAAACCACGGCGAGAGAGAGAACAACTGGAACAAGTGCGCGGCTGGCTTGACTGGTACTCAGCGTTGGATCTCCACCAGAACCGCGCCAAGCTCGCCGACGAAGAAATTTCTCCAGCCCTGCAGCAAATCAGTTGGCATCGAATTCTTATCCGGTTGGATTGTAATGGATAGAGCGGGCAAGCGCGTGGCACCGGTCCGACTCGCTGGTCGGTCCGCGCAATTTTTTGTTCCGGTTGCACCACTCCTTCGGCTAAAGCCAGCCCCCGCACCACGAACACTACGCTGCGGTCGTTTTCTTATTTTGCTCTCTGTCCTTATCCTTCGACTGCAGACTGATATTCGGAGTCGTGGTCAAGATGATCTCGATGCCTTGCAGTTCGAGTGTTTCCACGGTAACCGACCCGCGCAGTTTGTTGGCCTGAATCAATGACGCGACCACGGTTGTGATGGCTCTCTGGTCGGCGTGATCCCGCAATATCTCGCTTAGCTTTTCTTCCTTCACCGCCGGCCCGGTTTTCAACTTCACGGTCACTCTTGGCGGGAGGCTCAATTCGATATCCAGGCTGGCGACGCCGTAGCCCGCGGATTGGAGAAGTTGCAGTAACAAATTCATCTGCCCAAGCAGTTCCTGAGCCTTTTCCATTCCTGCATTGGCGATGATTTCTGTCGCGTCTTTTAGCGTGCTCATCGGACCTTTTAGTTTGTTCATTGCATCGAATGGCATGTTTCCACCTCTCTGGAAGGAAGTTTCTGGACGTGAGATTTGGGAGCTGCTCCCGGCCAGGGGGAAACCAACCAGGACTTACTGGGGGAAAGTTGGCGTTATTTTCCGCCCGCCTCGAATAGCTGTCAAGTCACTCCTTTAGTGGGTAGTGTTCGTAATAATGAGTTAGGAACGACGGTTTGGTAGATGCGCAGGGTTGCGCGAACCGCCGTGTACAATGTGCCTATCGCGCAACGAATCTGCGTGCTGTGGGAGCTACTGTCAAATAGCGACAAACGACAATTCGCAGCCTCGAACGTTTGGCCTGGTTGCGGGGCTCGGCGTGGGCGCCGGGATCTTCTATTACAAAGCGCTGGTTGAGGCTCACCTCGCGCTCGGTCTGTCGCCGCGACTCTTGATGGTGCATGCGGATGTGCGCCGCGTTATGAACCACGCTGCTGCCCGCGAGGCTGATCAGTTGGCGCAATACCTCGCCGGATTGCTCCGCCAACTCGCCGTCGGCGGAGCGGAGATTGCCACGATCCCCGCGTTTTCTCCTCAAGTCTGTGCAACCGAACTGGCGGCCCTCACGCCGATCCCGCTGGTTAGCCTTCTCGATGCCATTGTTGCCGAGGTAAAACAGCGTCGACTCCGCCGCGTATTACTGTTCGGCGCGCGCGTCACGATGGAAACCCAAATGTTCGGCACACTGCATGACGTTGAAGTAGTTGCGGCGAGGCCGGAAGAAGTGGATAGGATTGCCGCCATCTACGTTCGAGTCGTTGAACAGGCGCGCGCCTCCGATGAGGATTACAACGCGTTGCATTCGCTCGCCCACACGCTGATTGAGCGCGAAAAGCTGGATGCGATTATCTTCGCCGGAACCGATCTCGCGTTCGTGTTCAATCCGAAGAACACGGATTTTCCTTATGTGGACGGCGCTCGCGTTCACCTCAAGGCCATCATGTCCGAACTCCTTCGGTGACAGCGGCAAGCGATTGACGATCGACGTCAACTGCTTGAATCGCGGTACCCCCGGCCTCGCTTCTTGCGAGACCGGAGAATGGAGTGCGTCGCGATCTGGGCCACCCGCCGGCTTCAGGATTAGGGGCGCGTTCCGTTTAGTGGCGGGTCCAGAATCTCTCCGCCTCCGGGCTGTTCCAGGGCACCTGTATCTTCCAGATTGGCCGCCAGAGTTAACTTCGCCATCGCGATCATTTTCGCCAAGGCTCGCCGGTAGGCACGCCCTTTGATGGCGAGATCTTCTTCCCAAGCCTCAATTTCTGCTTGTGTAGGCATGATTTTGGAACCTTTCGTAAGACTAGGAGTCAGTTGCTTCATAGAATTGTGATCGAGAAAAGCAAATCGTTTCAAAGGGAAACGAGTGGCGGGTGTTTCAGTTCTCGCAAAGAAAACCCACTCTTCACAACGGGTGGGGAAAAAATGGGGTATTCCAACATGGGCTACTGTTATGCAGGGTGGCCTAGGATTAACTCCCATGTCCCGCTGGTTTTTTACGAGACATGGGAGTTAGACCTGGACCACCCGCTCATCTTCTTTCTTTACGGGACAGGGCAGGGATAGGTTCTTTTCAGCACCGCCTTCACCGGGCCATTTTTCGGTTCGGTCGGTTGCGGCGGACCTTCGCGCAATCCCTTAACAATCACCCGAATCACATCAGAAACATGGTCATTGGGTGGAAGGCAAATGCTAAAATAATCTTTATCAGGCCCTTCATAAGAACGCGCTGGCCTGCCCTCTTTTTGGCATTCATCTCCTCAAAACGCGCAAACATCTGCACCTCAGCAATGCGTTCCTGGAGCGCCTGAGCCCACCCCAGGCACCATCCGAATTTCATAATGTTTACGGAAGCAACCTGCGTTGGCCGGGTATCCAGTTGATTCAGGGCTTCGCCGCAAACATCAAACAGGTCGCTCACATCGATCGGCATCCGAAATTTCGGATTCTCTTTGGTGGGTTGCGGTTTCGTTTCTTGCGGCGCGCTCGCAGGAACGATCGCGCAGCACATAAGCATGGCAAGAATACAAGTTGCTATCCTCATCGCGACTCCAAGGCTGGGGTGATTCTACTCAAGGAAATGGACGGGAATCCGGATTTGCAGCAGACGTCCGGATCGTGCTGGGTGCTTGATGTCTCGCTTTTTTTACGAGACTTGGAGCCTAAGATCGGGGTCCTCCGCCACTCCTCACCTCTTCGGACACACCACGCACCGCACCGGCATCTCCTCGCACCGGCAGCGCTTGGGAATATCGCCCTTACCCCGCGCCCGCGCCGAACAAGTCAGCAAGCACCATGTCTCCCGATAGATTTCAAACATTCCCTCGCTCCGTGGACCATAGTTAAAGTGAACCGTCGCCCGCGGAACAAATGCATCCGCCGGAACCACATACCAAAGATTTTTCTTAATCACATACGCCGCCAGAAAATCCAGATCATCCAGCGTGTAGAGTGGTCCGCTGCCGGCCGCCCTTGCACTGCATCGCGTGTTGCGATGACTGGTTGCGCACTTCACTTGCACCCTCCACAACCGTCGCCCGCTCTCCACCGCAAAGTCATAAGGACGGCTATCTCCCCAGGGCTTCAGCACCGGAAAACCCAGCATCGTAGCCTTCGCCAGAAACGCAGCCTCCACCGCCTCTCCCAGCCGCTTGCGCTCCGGCGCCTCAACTGCCTGCAGGTCGATCACTTCCCTCTCCCTACCCGAGTTGTCGTTTTTTTCCTTCATAAACACAAAAAGCGCGGCTCATAAGCCGCGCTCGAAAGACGCTCCTTTGCAATATTCCGCTCGCGAAGCTTTTGTCATCCCGAGCGAAGCGAGGGACCTTGGTTTACTCACCCTAAAACACGAAAGCGCAGACCCGAAGGCCTGCGCCGCTGTTTCGATTCTATATAACCATTATATCATATTGCATAGGGCAACTGTGACATGTTAGCTCACTTTATTTCGCCCACCGAATCAACAACTTGATCCAAAAACCAACCCTCCAGGGTCTTGACAAGATTTCGCCACGCCTTGAAAAGGTTCTATTTCGATTCGCGCCGCAAAACAACTCCCCCCAACCCTTGTCATTCCGAACCGGGCCGAAGGCGCGGTGAGAACTGGGTCTCCGTCAAATGAATTACTTGTCATTTTTGCTGAAGCGAAGGATCGTCGAGCGGTTGTTCCGATTTCTGCAATTCGGTTTTGATCTCCACTTTTTGATTGGCGATGGGATTGATATCGGTTTCAAACGACTTGTATCCCGGCAGCGCAATTTTGATTTTGTGCTCGCCCGGAGCGATGAGCAAGCCATGTCCTACGCCCTGAAATTCGCCGACGTGTCCGATGAACTGTCCGTCGAGAAAAACCGCGGCGCGCGATGGATTGACCGAGATTTTTACTTCCGCGGTGACCGTGGGCATGGGACCGGTCACGGCTTTTTGCATAGCTACTTGAACCACCTGCTTTTCGCCGGGGTGGACAGTGATGTGCTGCGTGAAATTTTGGTAGCCGTCCTGGCGCACGCTGATCTCGTGATCGCCGGGCAGGAGCATCACCTTTTTCGAGCCTTTCAATTCCTTGAGGTAGCCAACGTATTGGCCGTCGATCCAGACACCGGAAGTTTTTTCGACCTTCGATTTGCCTTCAAATTGAATCTCGCCCATAACCGGATTGTCGGCACGAAGCGGAGAAACGACAGCGGCGGTAAGTAATAGGGCTAACGCGAAGCAAGTTACGAGGAATAACATGATTCGGCGCGCTTTCATTGGGGGCTCCTTCGTGGTTGGTGTAAATCTGTTCCATAAATCGTTGTTCCATTAAGTCTGGGGCACAATGTTTGCCAAATAGTTATGTACTTGATTGCAAAGGCATTTCGGGAAAGCCGGCAGGCGAAAATGTGCGGCAGGTGTGTAGATTATTCAACAAATGTCCGGCATCGGAGGGGTACCCAGAGCTTGTCGAAGGGTCTCGCTTCTTTTGCCGAGACCTGGGAATTTCGGACTAAGATCTTGGTATATCCGCGATTTACAACTTCTTGGTTAAGACTGGCTCATCCCAAGCTGTCGTGTAGCGTTCCCCAAAAGCCAATTCTGCTTCATATGCCTCTGGGTCTCGTTCCTTCAGAACCAGAAAAGTATAAAGTTGATCAACCGCAGCCTTCATGATCTACCGCAACTCGCCTTGGGTGATGTGGGAATACTTCACCTTGCCATGGCATGTCGGACAGATTTTCCCCGCATGAACATCCTCGATCGGTCCATTGCGAAAAGCAAGTGCGACAAGTGCTTTCGCCTCTCGCGCCACTCGCGGTAAATCCTCAATCACTGTCCTGGAATTTTTCATAGCAGGAATTGTAGAAGCTGGGGTGCCCCATGTCTCGCTTCTTTTGCGAGACATGGGAGAGCCACTACGGCTCTCAATGTTCACCCATCACAGACATTTCTCATCCGGTTTTCTTACTCTCCAAAAGATGACCGAAGGCTTGCATCGCTTCTACGGCGGCAGGGACCTACATTTCCTAACATTCAGCCGGGTGCCCCATGTCTCGCTTCTTTTGCGAGACATGGGAGGGCCACTACGGCTCTCAATGTTCACCCATCACAGACATTTCTCATCCGGATTTCTTACTCTCCAGAAATGACCGAAGGTCTGCATCGCTTCTACGGCGGCACCGACTTACATTTCCTAACATTCAGCTGCTACCGGCGCCAGCCCCTATTCAACAAGCCGCGCTGCTGCGATTTGTTCCTGCAAATCCTGGAACGCGTGCGCCGACGCTACCGGCTAGTGGTTGTGCGATACGTCGTCATGCCCGAGCATATTCATTTACTGGTAAGTGA
>JBAPQU010000343.1:0-7268 GCA_049280795.1 Candidatus Sulfotelmatobacter sp. | reverse complement strand
GCTCGGACGTTTGTTCCAGACTCTGACCAAATGGATGCTGGCGGTGACATTCCCCTTAGCGATCGTGATGATCACACATGCGCGCCCGATCATGCGCATCTTCGGCCATGAGTTCGAGGCGGGCTGGCCTATTTTAATTGTTGGAACGTGCGGCCAATTAGTGAATTGTGGCGTTGGATCGGTTGGCTATCTTCTTTTGATGTCAGGGAATCAACGCCGTCTGATCCGCGTACAGGCCGTGATGGCAGTAGTCATGGTGGTCCTGGCAGTCGGACTGGTTCCGCTTTGGGGCGCCCTGGGCGCCGCCGTGGCGTCAGCTCTAACAAATGTGGGCGTAAATGCATGGAATCTGGTGGAAGTGCGCACGGCGCTCAAGCTCTCTCCTTACAATCGAAGTTATTTGAAGCTACTGCCTTCGGTTGGAAGTGCTGTTCTTGTTGCATTGCTGATGCGTAAGGCCTCGTTCTTTATGGGAGTTGATTGGGCCGAGGTCCTGGCCGCTCTGGTGCTGGCTTACGTGGCCTTTTCCCTGGTCACCTTCGCCATGGGCCTAGATGCCGATGATCGCTTAATTGCTAATGCGATTTGGACAAGAGTGCGGGGAGGTTTCTGACGAATGAGTCAGCGAAATTCTATAGGGTTCGAACGCGAAGGCTCAAGCCTTTAGTTCTTCAGGTGGAAAGTTGGACGACGCAAATTGCTCACCGTTGGCCTTGATGTCACCCGAACGAGGATTGAATATCCTACTTTCCAAGCCGCAGCAATAGCGACGATGGCCAGGATAATTCCCAAAGCTAACATCAACGTCAGAAAGTGGTGAACTCGCCAGAGCACAAACCCGAGCAATAATAGTGCCGCAGTTGCACTTAACGCCCCGACTGCCCGTTGAAAACCTTGCCTTGATGCAGGTTGCAGGAACCAATCGTACCCAACCGGCAAGTCGGCGGGAAACTCGTCGTCAATCGTATATTTGCGGTCGAGTAGGCGCGTTTGGGATGGCAGCGACGGACGCTGCGGTCCTACCGTACTCGCCAACGAGGACGGCGGATCGGACAAAACCTGCATGTTTAAATCTTACTTCTCGCTGTGTGAAGTCCCCAGTGACTGCACTGGTTCAGGGTCTCGCGGGTAAAGCCTCGTTTCACGTCCGCCGAAGTTTGGTAAACTATTGTGAAGGTTTCATGTAGGCGCGTAGCTCAGTTGGTTAGAGCGCTACCTTGACACGGTAGAGGTCAGGAGTTCGAGTCTCCTCGTGCCTACCATTTCTTTTCTTCCTACGGCCAAATCTTCCCGGTTCGGGAGAAATATCAACCCTAGTTCGATATTTTGCTGCAGGGTCACATTCCAGCACAGCCTCAAAGGTTACAGTGGGTTGAGATCTCCTTGTGCTTTCGAGAAAGGCATTTTCCGGCCTGCCTACGCAGGTGATGCTGCGGGCTTTGGACTGGGTAGCGGAGGCTACGCTGCCGCCGGAGAAGATTGCGGAGCATCATCGCACCGGGCGCCGGGGCGAAGAGGCGGCATACTTCCATCTGAGGAAGCTGGGCTACACGATGGTGGCGCGAAACTTCCGGTCGCCGCGTTGCAGAGGAGAGATTGATTTGATCGGATGGGAGAAAGATGTCTTGTGCTTTATCGAGGTTAAGACGCGGAGCACGCATGATATAAAGCCCGGCGAAGCCGCCGTGGACCAGCATAAGCGGCGGGAAGTGGCGGCGGTGGTGCGAGATTACTTGCGGCGCTTTCCACTTTCGTGCCAGTGGCGCTTCGATGTGGTAAGCGTATACTATGGGCATTCGAGAGCCCGCCAGCCACAGATTGAAGTATTTCGTAACTCCTCCCTGACGGTTTAGAATGCAGGTTTTTGCAATGCTGATTGAGAGAGGTTGAGTGAGTGCCTGATCTTAGAAAAGATCCTATTGTTGGCCGCTGGGTGATTATTTCCACAGACCGCGCCAAGCGTCCGACGGATTTTGCCCGGGAAAATGTGAGATTGAAGGGTGGGTTTTGCCCCTTTTGCTATGGGAACGAGAGCAAGACGCCCCCGGAGATTCAGGCCTACCGCCCAGGAGCAAACGGCGGGCCAGCATCGCAGCGGGATACGCCGGGCTGGACGGTTCGGGTGGTGCCGAACAAGTTTCCGGCTCTGGGGATTGAAGGGACACTGAACCGGCAGGCCGAAGGTATGTTTGACCGGATGAACGGCATTGGGGCGCATGAGGTGATTATCGAGACGCCCGACCACAATGCGAGTCTGGCAACGCTGCCTCCGAAGCGGATTGAAGATGTGCTGTGGACGTTTCGGGACCGCATCCTCGATCTCAAAAAAGACCGGCGATTCAAATACATTCTGCTGTTTAAAAATCATGGCGAGGCGGCGGGAGCGTCGCTGGAGCACGCGCACTCGCAACTGATCGCGCTGCCGATTCTGCCTATCAATGTGGTACAGGAACTGGAAGGCGCGAAGCAGTATTACTTGTACAAAGAGCGTTGCGTGTTCTGCGACATCATCCGTCAGGAAACGGAAAATGGCAGCCGCGTGGTGGCCGAGAATGAAGACTTTCTGACGATTGCGCCTTATGCGCCGCGCTTTCCATTCGAGACCTGGATTTTGCCAAAGCAGCATGAGTCGGCGTTCGAGAACTCTTCGTCGCACATGTTTGAGAATTTGGCCAAGGCGCTAAAGACACTGCTGATCAAGGCTGACCGGGTGCTGGACAATCCGCCTTATAACCTGGTGATCCACACTTCGCCGGCGCAGGATCCGACCAACGATCACTACCACTGGCACTTGGAATTCATGCCGAAGCTCACCAAGACCGCGGGATTTGAATGGGGCACGGGTTTCTACATCAATCCCACGCCGCCGGAGGAAGCGGCGAAGTTTTTGCGCGAGGCCAGCGTTGAGGAGCCGGTTGCGGTGACTATCGGGTAGCCGGGCAGGCAAAGGCTATTGAGATTCAGGTAAGAAAAATAGGGCACGGCCAGAGCGGCGTGCCCTTTTGCAATTGGACGTGAAAGATGCCGCTGGCCGCGGGCGAAAATCCCTGATTCCCGCTAAACAACAGCTAACGCAAAGTTAAGCCGCATCAAAGCACGAATTGTCATCAATATGTAAAAAGTGCGGGCTTTCCTACCTACGTCCGCTTTCCTCGATTTCTATCCCTGAGTGCGATCCTGAAATTCTTCGTGCCACGCCATTTGGATGGCTTCAAGTTTGCCTTCGTTGGAAGCAGCGGGATCGCCTTTGAAATCCGGGAGTGCGGTCACGTAACGGTGGAGATCGGTGAAGCGAACGGTGAGCGGATCGATTTCAGAATGAACTTCAGAGAGGAGGATGCCGATGTCTTCGGCGTCGTCCCAGGTGAGCGATTTGGGCATGGGGAGTTCCTTCAGTGCGGCTTCGGGCTTCGGCTGTCGGGCTCCAGCAAATCCTAGAAGCCGAAGCCTGAATGCTGAAGCCCGCGTTAGTGATGTTCTTCTGAAATGTAGTTTCTGTTCCAGGCCGGGATCTCGACAACCACTTTGCCGGGCTTCGCGATCTGCACCTGGCAGCCGAGACGAGAGTTTAACTGCAAATCGGCTGCCATGTCGAGGCGGTCGGCTTCATCGTCATCCATCGGCGAAAGATTTTCGGCGCCCTCCTTGATCCACACGTGGCAGGTGGTACAGGCACAGTTGCCGCCGCAGGCGTGGTCGAGAGTAACGCCACAGTTCAGAGCGATGTCTAAGATCGACTCTTCCTTGCCGTGATCTTCATAGGGTAGCTTGCCGTGCTCATATTGCACGGTCTTGCCTTCGGGCAGGAATGTAACCTGCACCGTATTTTCGCCGATCGCGTTTTCGCCGGGAGCTTCTTCGGTGGCTGTGCCGGCGGATTGTGTTTTTTCTTCTGACATAAATCTCCTCAAATACTTCGGGCCGGCGAGACGCCGGCGCTACTCAAATTCTGCTTTCGCCACAGGATGCGGAGCCGTGGGACCTTCGCCCATATCGGCTTCGTCCATGGTTTTTCCTTTTAGTGCGGTGGAGACGGCGCTGTCCATCATCAACTCGGCCAGGCGCGTTGTGTCCTGGTTCAGATCGTCGATGGCTTTGCGGATGGCCTGGTAATCCTCTTCAGACTTCACCGCGGTTAAGGCTTTCTCCATCTTCGCAATTTTTTTCTTCTCGTCGGTGGTGAGGTGACCCCAGGCTGGACTCTTCTTGCCCTTGTCGAGCGCGGCAAGTATCGTCGCGGCTTCGTTGCGCGCTTCGATGACCTGACGCTCGCGGAAGTCTTCTTCGGCGCTGTCGAATGAGTCAAGGATCATCCCTTCGACTTGCTCGTCAGTAAGGCCGTAGCTGGGCTGGACCTGAATTTCCGACTCTTTGCCGCTGCGCTGTTCGCGCGCCGAGACGTGAAGGATGCCGTTAGCATCAATGAGGAATTTGACTTCGATGCGCGCCATTCCCGCGGCCATGGGCGGAATACCTTTGAGATCGAAGCGGGCCAGCGAGCGGCAATCTTTGGCTAGCTCGCGCTCGCCTTGAAGCACGTGAATGGCGACGTTGGCTTGACCATCGATTTGCGTCGTGTAGTGCTGCGTGGCAGAAGCCGGGATGGTTGAGTTGCGCAGAATGATTTTGTCGGTAACACCACCGGCGACTTCGATGCCGAGCGAGAGTGGCGTGACATCGAGCAACAGCATGTTCTCGGTGGCTTCGGAGCCGCCACCAAGAATGTTGGCCTGCACAGCAGCGCCTAGGGCGACGACCTCATCGGGATTCAGCCCCGTGTGTGGTTCGCGGTGAAACAATTCTTTCACCAGAGTGCGAACCTTGGGGATGCGCGTGGACCCGCCGACGAGGACGACTTCGTCAATTTGTTCGGGCTTGAGTCCGGCGTCTTTCAGAGCTTGCTTACAGGGCCCGACGGTACGGTCGATGATGGGCTGAATGAGCTGTTCGAACTGCTCGCGTGTGATTTCGCGGAGATAACGTTTGCCACCGGGGAGTTCTACTTCGAGTTTTACCGAGGGTTGAGACGAAAGTGCGATCTTCGCTTCAATCACGGCTTTGCGAATAGCCTGCACAGCTTCAGCATTGTGCCGGAGGTCGAGACCGAGGTCGCCGAGCGTGTCATCGAGTGCGATCGTAATTAACAGATTGTCGATGTCGTCGCCGCCGAGATGCGTGTCACCATTGGTTGCGATGACTTCGAAGATGCCATCGTGCAGCTTGAGAATCGAAATGTCGAAAGTGCCGCCGCCAAGATCGTAGACAGCGACAATGCCGTTCTGCCTTTTATCCAGGCCATAGGCGAGCGACGCGGCGGTCGGTTCGTTGACGAGGCGCAGAACTTCAAGGCCGGCGATGCGGCCGGCATCTTTCGTGGCCTGGCGCTGGGCATCGTTGAAATACGCAGGCACCGTGATGACGGCTTTCGTAACCTGGGCTCCGAAAAAACGCTCGGCGTTGCGCTTGAGCTGGCGGAGGATCAGAGCCGAAATTTCCGGCGGGGTGTAGGTTTTGTCGCCGAGCTTGATGCGCAAAACTTCTCCAGCCTGCAGGTCCTCAGCGAGGCGGAAGGGGAAGAACTTCAATTCTTCCTGAATGTCGTCAACGCCGCGTCCCATCAGGCGTTTGATCGAGTAGACGGCGCGCTCCGGCGTTTCTATGAGAGAATCACGCGCGGCATTGCCAACCACTGGCTGGTTGTTGCTATCGAGCGCTACGACCGAAGGGACAAGATTCGAACCGTCGTCGCCGGGGATCACGACAGGGCTCTCCCCTTGCATGAAGGCCACGAGAGAATTCGTGGTGCCCAGGTCGATGCCGACGATGCGATCAGAGGACATTTTGTGATTTTGCGATCAGGTGATTTTGCGATTGAAAAATCTAAGACTTTCAATCGCAAAATCGCTCGATCACCCAATTGCTCAATTCTCTAAAACTTCGTTTACGTCTCGAACCAAGTTCCTGATGTAGTTCCTGCGGTTCAGCAGGTCCACCATTTTGTCGCGTTGCATCCTGCGCTCTTCCTCGGAAACGGGCTGACCGTTGTGCTCACGCTGGATCATTCCATCCCACTCCTGCCAGAGGTTTTTTAATTCGCGCAGCAGCGCTTCCTGCTTCTCTTCGAGTTCGAGCTTCTGCCGGCCGATTTCTTCGATCAGGGCGGGATCGTCCTCGCCCAGCTTCTTGTGCGCGCGCAGTTCTTCGAGCTGCATGTTCAGCTCGAAAATTTCTTCCAGCAGATCGGGCGGGACGATCTGTTTTTTGAGTTGCCCGGTGGAGCGCGCCTGCTCAGTTGCAGTTTTCGATTGCTCTTCCAATTCCACGCCTTCGAGTTGCAGAAGATATTGCGTGCGTTTGATCGGGTCTTTCAAGGTTCGATAAGCGTCGTTGAGCAGAGAGCTTTGTTGCAGGCTCCATTCCTGTTCCTGACTGCTGGCCCGCGCGTTGAGATCGGGATGCAACTTGCGGCTCAACTCGTAGAAATCTTTTTCCAATGTTGCGGCATCCAGATTTAATTTGCGGGGAAGGCGCAAAAAAGTGAAGTAATCCACGGGAGCCGGGGGTTGAACCTTGCCGCAGGCTTCGCAGAAGTGAACTGCGCCTGCAGATCCGCACGACCAGCAGGATTGAATTCCCACTGGTGCGGGTTTCGCGGCGATGGTGGTTGGATTTGTCATAGCTCAAAAACAACTGCACGAGTAATGCTTTCGACGTGTGGTAGTAGCTTCGTGGTGAGCTTTCTCGGACAGGAGTGTCCGAGCCACACAGGCAATGCCACGAGCAAAGCTCAAGCGGAGAACGACGTGCCGCAGCCGCAGGACTTCGTGGCCTGGGGATTTACGAAAACGAATCCCTGTTGCATCAGCGTTTCCTGGTAATCCAGGATCATCCCGTGCAGGTAGATGAATGACTTCGGATCGACGAAGACGCGCACATCGCCGTACTGGAAAATGCGGTCGCGTTCGCGCGGCTGCGTGTCGAAGCGGATGTTGTAGCTTAATCCGGAGCAGCCACCACCCTGCACGCCGAGGCGCAGTCCGCCCTGCTCGGGTGAAATGCCTTCTTTGGCCATCGCGCTGCGCACCTTGACCAGGGCTTTATCGGTGACCTGAATGCCCTTGGCCGGCGCTGCTTGCGGCGCTTGTGCGAGTTGTTCGGTTGCCGTTGTCATTCGAGTTCCTAACGCAGTTCCTCAGCGGCTAAAGCCGCTACCGAGATACGACGCATACGGCACGACTTAAGTCGCGCCCTTCCCGGGCGCTGCGGCG
>JBAPQU010000342.1:0-4936 GCA_049280795.1 Candidatus Sulfotelmatobacter sp. | reverse complement strand
TAGTCGCCGATGATGCGGACGATGTCCGCCTGCTGCTTGACGACTTCTTTGAAATCTTCCGTAGGCATGGATGGATGATTACTAGCGGCCTCAAAGGCCGAAGTTTCTCCCTTTCGATTGTGAACCGGAGTCTATCTGATGGGAATATACCCGAGCCGCATTGCTGTGGAGAAACTGTGGAATACGAGCCAATCCGGTTAACACGGTAGGAAAAGAAGAGACTATTAGCGATTCCCCGGCCACGGAGCGTCCGGATCAAAGCTGCGGCGAATCGCCAATACTATTTCGCGCATGCGCGTGCCGGAAAGAACGCGCCTTTCCTGGCTGAGTAGCGCCCGCTTGGAGAGGACTTGCATGTAGTGTCCCTTCACAAAGGATGGTCCCGGCAAACCGGTTTCGCCGGGAGCAATCTCGATCACGGTCGCGCCCTCCGGCCCTTTGCTGCTAAAAGGAACAATCAAGACCGAATCCCTGCGGTCGCTGAGGTTTCTTTGATCGAGAGAGACGATCAGTACCCAATGGCGGATCGGCGGATTGCCGAGGTTCGCGGTCCAGATCTCCCCTCGACGCGGCAACGGATTACTCATCAAAATTGATTCCAGCAGCACTTTGGGAAAGCGCTGCTTCCAGTTTGCGTTCCTCTTCCGCCTCTTCGTCGGTCATCTTCGCGAAGTAAGCCGTAGTGTCGTTGGCCAGGCGCTCGCGGTTCTCATAGACCAGCAGCTGCTCAACGGCGAGGTCAATAGCATCAGCCAAATTTCGGGCCTTGCCGTCTCGAACCGACTGCTCAAGGTAGAAGAACGTCGCCGACGAAACAGTCGTCGAAATCTTCTGTCGGGTAAGACGCGGTGAAGTCGCCATATGTTTATCCCCTAAATATAATATTAATTATCTACCTTTAGAATGAATAGTGACAGATACATAATGGCATTGTTTTCAGGAAGATAGCTTACCGCTGAGACTTATTACACCCGCAACTCCACCACCGTCGCCCCACCACCGCCTTCATTCTGGGGAGGTTCGGCTACGGATTCCACGTGCGGATGCTGTTGCAGGGCTTGGCGCAGGGCCTTGCGCAGGATGCCCATGCCACTGCCGTGGACCACGCGCACGCGCGGCAGCCCGGCTAAGAAGGCGTGATCGACAAACTTTTCTACGGCGCGCGTGGCGTCGTCGACGGTGTAGCCGATCACATTGATTTCGGAAGCCGCGTTCCCGCTTTCATTTTCTAACGAGACAGAAATTCCGCGAGCACGCGCTGCTTTCACCGGAGAATCCGCCGAGCGGGCGCTCGCAAACACTTCGGCGATGTCGTCTCGCGCGATCTTCATCTTCATCGCGCCCATCGCAACTTCAAAGTGAGAGTCATCCAGCTTGCGCAAGACCGTTGCCGCGCGGCCGGTCGATTTCAGCTTTACGCTATCGCCTTCGGAAACGTGCTTCACCACCTGCGGCTGCGCGTGAGGATCGTCCTGGTCCGCTCCACTGGCGTGCGCCACGACCGTGGAATCGAACTGCTCGCGAAATTCGCGCCGCATTTTGGCGATGCGCCGCTCGGCGTCTTTCGAGAGTTTCTGCGCGGCGGCCTTGTCCTGGATGGCATTCACCGCCTCGCGCGCGTGGTATTCGAAGTCGCGCAGGACGCTCTCGAGTTTCTTCTCCATCTCGCGAATCTTCGCCTGCTGCTCTCTTTTTTCTTCAACCGCTAAGCGTTTTTGTTCGCGTTCGAGATCTTGCTGGCCCTTTTCCAGCCGCAGCCGCTCGCCTTCCATCTCACGCAAGCCAGCGTGAAGTTTGTCGAGAAACTCTCCTACATCGCGAGCCTGCGTGCCGAGCCGCGAGCGCGCCGCTTCGATGATTGTTGGATTTAATCCCAAACGCTGCGCGATGTTGATTCCCGCGGAAGCTCCCGGCACTCCAATTTTCAGTTCGTAAGTTGGCTGCAGCGTGCTCTCGTTGAAACCCACTGATGCGTTGATCACGCCCGGAGTATTGGCGCCATAGACTTTTAATGATGTGTGATGCGTGGAAATCACCGTCATGCAGCCAATGCGGCCAAAGTGTCCGGCAATGGCGACGGCGAGAGCCGCGCCTTCTTCGGGATCAGTGGCCGAACCCAATTCGTCGAGCAGCACCAGCGACTGCGCGGTTGCGGTGCGCGAGATGAAATCGATGTTGGTGACGTGTGCGGAGAACGTGGAAAGATTCTGCTCGATCGATTGATAGTCGCCGATGTCCGCTAACACAGCATCGAACACCGGCATTTGCGCGCGATCAGCGGGAACCGGAATTCCGGATTGCGCCATCAATGCCAGCAGGCCCACGGTTTTGAGCGTCACCGTTTTGCCGCCGGTGTTGGGGCCGGTGATCACTAGCTGACGGCGTTCGCATTCGAGTTCGACCGTGATTGGAATTACGGCGGCGTTTTTGAGCTTTAGATTACGTTCCAGTAGAGGGTGGCGGGCGTTGTGCAGAAGTAAGCTTGTTGCGCTCGCCGGACCCTTCGCGATTCCGCTCAGGGCAGGCTCTCCGGGCCGACTGTCTCCGCATGGTTCTTGCTGATCTCCGTTCAGCTTAACTGCTACGCAGTTGTAGTCTTCGGCGAAGCGGGCTTTGGCGAACTGTAGCTCCAGCTCTGCTAGCACTTCGGCTGAGGCCAGGATTGATTCCGCTTCTTCGCCGATGCGCCGCGTCATCTCCAGCAGAATGCGATGAATCTCCGCCTGCTCTTCATCGAGCAAGCGAACCAGTTCATTGTTCTGCTCGATGGTTTCTAGCGGCTCGACAAAAACTGTCTGGCCGCTGGAGCTTGCGCCGTGGACTACCCCTTGCACACGCCGCTTCTGCTCGATCTTCACCGGAATGACAAAGCGCTCGCCGCGGATGGTGATCAGTTCTTCCTGCACCGCGCCGCCTTCGGCCAGTTTTCGCAGATATCCGCGCAGCGAGTCTTGAATGCCGCGCCGCTGTTTTTCAATCTCGCGGCGAATCCGCGCCAGCTCCGGCGAAGCGCCATCTTCCAGAGTTCCATCGGGCTGGATTTTGTTGCGGAAGGCTCGCAGGAATTCCGTGAAGTCGGGCACGGCTTCCGAAAGTGTGCGAGTTCGCCGCCACTCCGTGCGCATGTTCGCCGGAGGATGAAGGGCAATCTCACGCCACTCCGCGGCGCGGTCCACCAGGAGCAGAACATCGCGGATCTCGGTGGTTTCGATCACAGAGCCTGCGATCCGGGATTTTTTTACCAACTCCGTAACGTCGAGCAGGCCGGAAAATTCGAAGCGTCCCCCGACGCGGCGGAACTCGCGCACTTCCCCGGTCAACTCCTGTTGCTCATCGATCCAGGCGGAATCGGTGGAAGGCGCAAGGGCTGCGATCTTCTCCTGGCCGAGCGGCGAAGAGGCATAGCCGCGCAACAGTTCGCGCAGAGCGTCAAACTCCAGCACACGCGCGGAGTTGTGGATGAGCGGCTGAGACATCGATTTCATGTTACAGGATTGGCGGGAGGCGGATGGCGGTTGGCAATTAGCAACAAGCAGTTAGCAACCGGGAGTCGCGATTACGACTGGGCGACGGCCAGCGCACGCGAGGCTTTCTCACTGGCGACGGGCAGCACGAGCACGAACAGAGCGCCACCCTCCGCTTTGTTCTGACAGGTGATTAAACCTTTGTGATCCTGCACGACGCCATACACCGCGCTCAATCCCAAGCCAGTACCTTTGCCGATGGGCTTGGTGGTATAGAACGGGTCGAATACTCGATCCGGCTCTTTTATGCCGGGCCCGCTATCGGAAAACTGCACCACCACTTGTTCTCCCTGACGGCCGGCAGTGACGCGAAGCAATCCGCCGCCTGCCTCTTCTAAAGCGTCGAGTGCGTTTTCGACGATCTGAACGAACGTCTGGAAGAGCTGGTGGCCGTCGCCCCATACTCGCGGCAGGTTCGACTCCAACGCGGTTTCGATGTGAATTTTCTGATCGTGCAGTTCCAGTTCGCGCATTTGCACGCTGCGCTGCAAGAGCATGCACAAATCCACCATCGCCTTTTCCCCCGAACTCTGCTGTGCGAAACTCAGAAGGCTCGAGATGAGTTCGCGGGTGCGCTGCGATTGGTGCACAATCTTGCGGACCAGCGTGTCCTGCTCGCTGGTTAGCCTCTGATTCGACCACAGCTTCTCCGAATACCCCATGATTGCAGTCAGAGGGGGCCCGATCTCGTTTGCCGCTCCGGCAACCAGTTGGCCGAGAGAAGCCAATTTCTCTCGCTGCACCAGATGAGTCTGCAGTCGTTGCTCGGTCTCGAAGCTGCGGCGTGACTCTTCGAGCACGCGGATTAACGCCCGGTCCTGGATGTATTGACGTAAGAACACGAATGCGCCCAGCACCAGCATCGCCGCGAGTACAGTGAATATGCGGAAGGTCCGCGCCGGCGCGGGAGAGCGATCCCATTGGTAGGTCCACAGACCGAGCACGGGCAAAGAAAGAATCGCCAACATCGCCAGACGCAGCGCCATCGCTCCCCATTTGTTGTCGTCCCCAGGCACGGCGGTTTCCGGCTGCCAGTCACGCGCTGTAAGAGCTGTTGCCGCCGTCCAACACACTGCACCCAGCAGCGGAACGTCATAGAGACTTCCCGTGTAGTATCCCCCACGCACCAGCGCCAAGTTCACGGACTGCGAGGCCAGCGCATAGAGCGCGCTTGCCGCCATCAGATTCAGGTAGACCATCTTCCATCCGGCAGACGCTTTCCAGGCAGCGATGCCCAGCACTAACACCAACACGCCGCTCTCGACCAGGTAGAGTGGACTGAAGGTCCTGTCATATTCCGCCACATTTAGGGACGCGTATTGCCACGGGAAGACAACGAAGGCATAAAGGAATACCCACCAAACCAACAGCATCAGAAAATCCAGCGTGCCCACTCGGAACTTCTGCTCACC
>JBAPQU010000341.1:0-3581 GCA_049280795.1 Candidatus Sulfotelmatobacter sp. | reverse complement strand
GGTCTCAGGGCACCGGAGTTCTAGATGACGTCTGGCTCTTCGGGGCGAGGTAGGTGTGCGTAATGCGGTCATGCCAGCAGAGAGAATCTTCGTCCAGAAAAACCCAGACATAGCCCATACCGAGGGAAGCGGCGGAGAGGAATGATGCGAGCACACGCCAGCGCCGCAAACGGCGCCCGGCGGAGCTTCCATCGAAGCGGGCAAGTTCGAGGCGTGACGCGCGCAATCCCGGCGTGGTGCCGGCATAGACCACGAGCAAGTACTGGTAAGCAGCCCAGAACACGATGGCTAGTCCAGCGACAAAAGCGGCGATCTGCAATCGCGGCGGACGGAGCGCCGTCACTTTCCAAAAGATAAATCCAAAAAGCGCGCAGGCCGCAGCGATGATGACCCCATCAACGAAAGCGGATAACACTCGCCGGCCGAGCGGTGCGCTCTGCAATGGAATATCGATGCCGGGGCGCTTCTCCAGTTCCGGTAACTGAGCGGGCTCAATGGTGATTCCGCCCAAGGCCGGAGGCGGAGGCACAAGCTCGGGCGCCTCCAGAATGCGGGGACGGTCGCGATCGAAGACTGGCTCGGCTAATTCATCGAGTGGCGCGGGCGGAGGGGTCCAGGAGCGCGGGAATTCCAGAATCTTTGCTGTAACCGGGAGTATGTTCACCGCCGCGTGCGCAGGAGGCATGGGCATTGCCTGTGGCTCTTCTGGCATCTCGAATACTCTATCGAGAGCGAGAGCCTGATCGCAGGCTGGGCTCGACATGGCTGGAAAAGAAGTAGATTCAACCGCGTCGGCACTTGCGGAACGAGTTCCATCTTTCTCGTCGAATCGAAGCCGCAGCGAGGGATAGCGCGGCGGACGCGGCTTACGCCGGGAGTTGTAACGATTCAGCCGGGCCGCAACTTCCATCCGCCACGCGGAAGAATCTTCGGGAGAATCCCGCTCGACATTCTGGGGCGAAACGTTCTCGGGCGAAACGGTTTCATCCGCAGGCGGCAGAGTCGACCCGTCCATTTCCGCCGACGCCAAATTTGCGAGCAGCGCGGCGTCGACCGGGCCCGATTCAACGTCGGGCAGCCAGCGCGGAGCGGAAGACTCCTCGCAAGATGAAGAGCAGCGGCAGATCTCACCACAGATCAGACAAGACATGAATCAATTCTTAAATGCAGAACTCACAGCAGACCGGATAACCGCGAAGGCCGCGCCGGAATCCAAGACAGGGAGCAGCTTTGCCTTGCAAGGCGCAGCCGTGCTAAGTTCACGACGACTGCAGCCGGTAGAGGCGTCCGAGCGCTTCTTTTAATATCTAGTATGCGCACTTCGGATGAACTCGTTCCCATGATCTTTATTTCGGCAATCTTTGGTTCTGGCAATCTTGTTCCGGCGATCCGGTTCCGATGACTCTTCGCAACAGATTCCTTATCACGGCGGCGTTGCTTTGTCACCTGCTTCTCATACCGCCGTTAGTTACCAGCCAGTTGCCTGCTGACCCGGGGACTGCGAAAACACACGGCGGCACGACGGCGGAAAAATCAGCGGCTCCGGCAACTCCTTGCGCCCTGGCCGCCGCGGAGCAGAAGGAAAAAGGGGAAGATGTTGACACCATCTGCGCCTTGCAGCAGGAAAAAGAAGGCGTAGTTTACAAACTGCACGGGGTGGTCGAAATTTATTACGGAACGTACATATTGAAAGCGGATGATGCAACCTACAATTCCGATACGAAAGAAGCGACGGCAACCGGACACTTCGCCCTCGATGGCGGTCCCAACGACGACCACATTCGCGCTTCGCACGCCACTTACAATCTGGAGCTTGAGACCGGCCGCTTCTATGACGTCACTGGCACCACTGGGCTGCGGTTCATGGGCAACCGCGTAATCCTGACTTCGACCGCTCCCTTCGCGTTCACCGGCAAAATCGTCGACAAAACCACTCCCGAGAGCTATCTGGTCTACGACGGAACAATTACCACGTGCGAGTTGCCGCATCCCAAGTGGGAATTCGACGCGCGCAAGATAAGCGTGGATGTAGGCGGCAACGCTAAGATCTATCGCAGCGCTTTTGTGCTGCATGGCATTCCGATCCTCTATTTTCCATTCGCGACCCATCCGGTGGATAAGGAATCCCGCCAATCTGGGTTTCTGATGCCTTCAGTCGCCCGCTCTTCCACCAAGGGCAATGTCATCGGCGACGCTTATTACTGGGCGATCAATCGAATGATGGATGCGACGCTTGGCGCCGAGTATCTTTCCCTGCGCGGCTGGTCGCAGCGGGGAGAATGGCGCTACCGTCCGAGCGAAACTTCCTATGCGGATCTGAACTATTTTGGAGTGATCGATCGGGGTATCGGCTCGCCTCCGCTCAAAGAGGGCGGCGAGAATGTGAGGTTGAACTCGGTCGGGAACATCGACGGCTTTCGGGCCGTCGCCAACATCGATTACTTGAGTTCGTTCCTGTTCCGGCTGGCCTTTAACGAGGTCTTCAGCCAGGCCGTGTACTCGGAAGTAAAGTCGCAGACGTTTCTCTCCAAAGCGAGCGACGGTTTCAACTTTAATGGATTTCTGGAGCGCTACCAGAACTACCTGAGAACCACGCCGGGGCAGGTGATTACCATCGCGCACGCTCCCAGCTTTGATTCCTCCACTGTTGACCGGCAGGTACCGCACACGCCGTTCTACTGGTCGTTCGATGCCTCGGCGGCTGGTTTATCGCGCAGCGAACCCGAGGAGTGTTCGGGCGCGTCTGTGTTCCAATCCTGCACGCCGGCTTTTCGCACCGGAAATCTGCTTCAGCGGTATGACCTGAACCCGGAGATTTCCATGCCGTTGTTATTCCGGGGATGGTCATTGCGCCCGGAATTGGCGCTGCATGAAACCTATTACTCGGAACGGGAGCCCGCATCCGGCGGTGGGATCGCACTGCGAGACGCCCTCAATCGCAACGCCCTGGAAACTGCGGTGGAATTGCGGCCACCTGCGCTCGAGCGCGTTTTCAATAAGGAATTTCTAGGTCGAAAGTGGAAACACGTCATCGAACCAGAGGCGGTATATCGCTTTGTCACCGGGGTGAACAATTTTCCAGACATCATCAAATTTGACGAGCGCGACATTCTCACCGATACCCATGAGGTCGAATACGGCTTCGTGACTCGTCTTTATGCTAAACGCACTTCGCCGAAGCCGGAGGATTGCAGCAACGTTATGTCGGCTCTGCTTGTGGGCGGCGCCACACCGAAAGCGATGATTCCATGGCAGCATACCAATCCGCTGGCGAATCGGCCGTGTCCACCGGGGCCGCAGGTACACGAGATCGTGACCTGGGAGCTGGCGCAGAAATATTTTCTAGATCCCACATTTGGCGGGGCATTGATCCCCGGGCAGCGCAACGTGTTCACGACTACCGCCGACCTCACCGGGATTGCGTTTGTCACCGAGCCTCGCCATCTTTCGCCTTTGGTGTCGCGATTACGCGTGGAAACCAGCTCCCGCACCGACATGGAGTGGGACATGGATTACGACTTCCAAAGCAATCAGGTCAACGCCAGCACTCTGCTGGCGAACTACCACATTGGCCAGGTGAC
>JBAPQU010000340.1:0-8938 GCA_049280795.1 Candidatus Sulfotelmatobacter sp. | reverse complement strand
GCCGCCGAAGGTAGCTGAATCCGGCATCTTCAATTTGCAAACTGGGGAGTATAGGGGTTTTCAGGAGGGTGACCCGCGAGCGCGTCCCTCGATGGTGAACGTGGAACTTTTCGCGAATAACGGCGGGATCGGGATTTTCTTTGCACTGGACAAATATCGCAACTCCGCCGGACTGAGCCAGGCTGAAATCAATCGCATTGTGAAGTCCCTGCGCAAGGTCCCTGCGGTCGAGGTTGCTAGCTCTACAAGATGACGCTCGAAGCATCGCCCACCAGCAAGCATCTCCGTCAATTCTTGCTAGAATCTGTATAGCCTCTCAGCAAGCAAGCTCCCATGTCCAAAATCGAGCGCGCCATCCTCAGCGTCACCGATAAAACCGGCCTCGTAGATTTTGCCCGCCAGCTCTCCGGCCTTGGCATCGAACTCATCTCCACCGGAGGCACCGCCAAGCTGCTGCGCGATTCCGGCATCGCCGTCAAAGACATCTCCGAACTCACCGGCTTTCCTGAAATGCTCGATGGGCGCGTCAAAACGCTCCATCCCAAAGTGCACGGCGGCATCCTGCATCGCCGCGAAAATCCCACGCACGTCGCAGCCATAACTGAGCACGGCATCCAACCGATCGACATGGTCGTGGTAAATCTCTACGCCTTCGAAAAAACCGCTGCCAAGCCGGGCGTGGCGTTCGAAGAATTGATCGAGAACATCGACATCGGCGGACCCTCCATGATCCGCTCCGCCGCAAAGAACTTTCACGATGTGGCCGTCGTCACGTCCTCAGCCGACTACGCAGCCATCGCCGAAGAACTCGCCCGCAACAGCGGCGCACTCTCGCTCGAAACCAAATGGTGGCTTGCGCAGAAAGCCTTCGCTACCACTGCTGCCTATGATTCCGCAATCGCGTCAACCCTCGAACGCATTTCTAGCCTTGCCGATTTTCATGCTACAGAAAAAAAAGACGAAGCCTTCCCTCAAACCCTCCGCCTCTCCTTCCAGAAAACCCTCGATCTGCGCTACGGCGAGAACCCGCACCAGAAAGCCGCTATGTATTCCGACGGTTCCGGCGCAGGTGTTGCGAACGCCCGCCAGCTCCAAGGCAAAGAGCTTTCCTACAACAACATCGTCGACCTGCAAGCCGCCTGGGATCTCGCGCAGGAATTCGATCCCAACGACGGCCCCGTCTGCGCCATCATCAAGCATACCAATCCAGCAGGCGCCGCAACCGGTAAGACTCTCGCCGAAGCCTACAAGCGCGCGCTCGAATGCGATCCCGTCTCCGCCTTCGGCGGTGTGATCGGTGTGAATTGTCCCATCGACGCTGAAGCCGCCGAAGAGATGCACAAGCTCTTCCTCGAAGTAATCGCCGCCCCCTCATTCGATGAAGCCGCCAAGGTCCGCTTCGCCACCAAGAAAAATCTGCGCCTGGTCGAAGTAAAAGCCGCCCCGCAGAAATGGATTCTCAAAAACGTTTCCGGCGGAATTCTCCTGCAAGACAACGACTCCCGTCCATTGCAAGACATCGACCTCAAAGTCGCCACCAAGCGCGCGCCCACTCCGGAAGAAACCCGCGCGTTGCTCTTCGCCTGGAAGGTTTGCAAGCACGTCAAGTCCAACGCCATCGTCTACGCTCGCGACGGACAGACCGTCGGCGTCGGCGCCGGCCAGATGAGCCGCGTCGATTCGGCCAAGATCGGCGCCATGAAAGCGCAACTGCCATTGCAGGGAACGGTCGCCGCCTCCGACGCATTCTTTCCGTTCCCCGACGGCGTCGAGGAAATAGCCAAAGCTGGCGCAACCGCCATCATTCAGCCCGGAGGTTCGCAGCGCGATCCCGAAGTCATTGCCGCCGCAGACCGATTAGGTCTGGCCATGCTCTTCACCGGCGTGCGCCACTTCCGCCACTAGAACAATTAACAATTCAAACGCTTTACCAAACTTGACAATCCGCACATTCAAGTCCCCGCAGTCCCTGTCCTTCCGAGCTTAAATCGAGCCAATTTGCGCGTACTGTTTTTCCCAATCGCACGTCCAACAGGTTAGAATTAGAGCACCCCAACCCCGGCGGCTTTGCATCCAATGGCTATGGCTTCAGAAATCCGCTCCGCTTTAATAGAATCATCTTTGCCGGTAGAGGTTTAACGAATCAGCTTGAACAGAATTGTTGTAGACCGAACCGAATCAGCTCGTAATCAGTCCGGTGGAATCAAGTCCAGCGTCGTCAGGTAAAGCATGCATAGAATTTTTCGCGTTATTTTAATTTCGTTTCTCGCTGTGGCCGCGGCCGCGCAAACCAGTCCATCCTCGCAAGCCGACTCCAAGGCTCCATCCAAACCGGCGCAAGCTTCGCCGCGCAAAGTGGACCACGCCGCCGCCTATTACCACTACGCGCTGGCGCACCTGTACGAAGAGCAGGTCACGGCCTACGGACGTAGTGAGTTGGCCAACAAGGCCATGGAAGAGTACCGCCTAGCCATCGAAGCCGATCCCTCTTCCGAGTTCCTCACCTCCGGCCTCGCCGAACTCTATGTCAAAACGGGACGCATCCGCGATGCCGTGCTCGAAGCTCAGGACATCATCAAGCGCGATCCCAACAATATCGAAGCCCACAAGCTTCTCGGCCGCATTTATCTGCGCTCTCTTGGCGACATGCCGGGCGCGGGCAATGGATCGGACAACGTTCTCAAGCTCGCTATCGAGCAGTATGAACAGATCGTAAAGATCGAGCCCGATAATGTTGACGATCATCTGTTGCTCGGCCGCCTCTACCGCCTGAACAACGATTTGCAAAAGGCAGAAGGCGAACTCAAAATCGCAGTCAAGCTCGATCCCAACTCCGAAGAAGCCGTCACTACTCTCGCCCTGCTGTATAGCGACGAAGGCGATACTTCCCGCGCGCTGCAAGTCCTCAGCGCCGTGCCCGATACCGGCCGCTCCGCCAAGCTTTATGCCGCCCTCGGCGCCACCTACGAGCAGCGCAAAGATTACAAGAGCGCCATCGACGCTTACAGACACGCCATTCAGCTAGACCGCGATAATCTCGATGCCATTCGCGGCCTAGCGGAAAATCTCCTGAACGACGGCCAGGTCGATGCCGCTCTCGATCAGTACAAAGTGATCGCCGATGCGAATCCTGAAGATGCGCAGACCTACCTCCGCATCTCCGAGATTTACCGCCGCCAGGGCAAATACGACGAGGCCCTTGAGAGCCTGAAAAAAGCCGAGGCAATGGTGCCAGATGCTTTGGAAGTTCCGTACAACATCGCGGTGGTTTACCAGGCGCAGACTCGTTACGACGAAGCCGCAAAGATCCTTCAGGATCTGCTCAAGAAAACCGAGAAGCCCGAGAACAGCTACTCCCAGGCCGACCGCAACAATCGCGGCATCTTCATGGAGCGCCTCGGAATGGTCTATCGCGACCAGGAAAACTATCCCGCCGCGGTCGAAACCTTCCGCAAGTTGCTGACTGTCGGCGGCGATGACAATGCCAAGACCGGTTATCAGGACATCATCGATACCTACCGTGAAGCCAAGCAGTGGCCCGAGGCGACGGCCGTAGCCAAGGAAGCCGCGCAAAAGCTGCCTGACGATCGCGACCTGCGCATGGTGCTAGACGCTCAGCTCGCCGATACCGGCGATCCCGACAAGCCTCTCGCTGACGTGCGTTCGCTGCTGAAAGGCACGCAGGAAGATCGCGATGTCTACGTCCGGCTGGCGATTATGTACACGCGCGTGAAACGCTGGAGCGAAGCGGAAGAGGCTCTCAATAAAGCCGAGGCGCTTTCCACCAAGCCGGAAGACAAGGAGTACGTTTACTTCTTGCGCGGTTCCACTTACGAGCGCGAAAAGAAATATGACGAAGCCGAAGTGGAATTCAAGAAAGTGCTCGCCGTCAATCCACAGAGCGCCGTGACCCTCAATTATCTCGGTTACATGAACGCTGATCGCGGCGTGCAACTCGAAGATTCGCTCAACTACATCAAGCAGGCCGTCAGCATGGAGCCCACCAACGGCGCCTATCTCGATTCGCTCGGCTGGGCCTATTTCCGGCTCGGCAAGTACGACCTAGCTGAAGAGAGCCTCACCAAGGCGTCTCTGCACATGAACTCGGATCCAACAGTGCAGGATCACCTCGGCGATCTCTATCAGAAAACAGGACGCCTCAAGCTGGCCGCCGCCCATTGGGAGCGTGCCGTCGCAGAGTGGAACAAAACCGTGAGTTCCGAAGTAGATACCGATCTGCTTGTGGCCACGCAAAAGAAACTCGACGCCGCCAAGGTTCGCCTGGCGAAGGAAGAATCGGGAAAGCAGTAAACGTGTTGGGAAGGGCGCGACATTAGTCGTGCCGTCCGAAGCCATGAGGGATGAGGCTTTAGCCGCTGAGGTTAAAACCGAACCGCTGGCAGAGGAGGAAGTTTATTTTCGATACAGCTAAATTCTCAGCCTTCTGTATTACCGCTGCACTCCTTGTAGCATTCACCCCACTAGTGACTGCAGAGCAATCCAAAGGACCGGCGACTGCTCCGGTGCCTCCACAAATCGCCGCAGCCCAGAAGGTATTCATTTCCAATGCCGGCGGATCAAGCCTTGACGCCATCCTCGATGAGACGATTTTCAACGGCGGTCCCGACCGGCCCTACAATCAGTTCTACGCGGCGATGAAGAGTTGGGGCCGGTATGAACTCGTATCCTCGCCCGCCGATGCCGACCTGGTCCTCGAAATCAGTTGGTCCCTGACCGATACCGGATTAAGACTCCCCGTCCTCGGACAGTTGCGCCTGGTGATTATCGACCCCAAAACGCACATCACGCTGTGGAACATTACCGAATATGTGCAGGGAGCCATGCTGCTGGGGAACCGCGACAAGAACTTCGATGAGGCGATGACCACAGTCGTGAACCGCCTGAAGATTCTGGCCGTCCCCACAGCCGCCACAGCGAATGCGCGCAACTAGGTACTCGGTACTGGGTACTGGCGACTCGCACCTGTTAAACTTCAGAAATGCTCGCCGGCTACGCGGTGCAGGTGGAACATTCCCGGGGACGCCGCTTCCCTGAATCCCTGCATCCCTACCGCAACGACTTTCAGCGCGACCGCGACCGCGTAATCCATGCCCGCGCCTTTCGCCGCCTGGAAGATAAAACGCAGGTCTTCACCCGCCGCTATTCCGACCACTTTCGCAACCGCCTCACTCACACCATCGAAGTGGCGCAAATTACCCGCACCGTCGCCGGAGCGCTTGGCCTAAACGTAGATCTCGCCGAAGCCCTGGCACTCGTGCACGACCTCGGCCATCCTCCCTTCGGCCATGCTGGCGAAAAAGCGCTCGACGCTGCGATGCGCTCTCACGGTCTGTTCTTCGACCACAACCTGCACGCCCTGCGCATCGTGGAAGACTTCGAACAGCGCTACGCCGCTTTTCGCGGACTGAATCTCACCTTCGAAGTGCGCGAAGGCATCATCAAGCACTCGCGCGACTACGCCTCTGTGGAACATCCCGAGCTTGCAGAGTACTTGCTCGACCAGCGTCCTCCGCTCGAGGCCCAGCTCATCGACCTGACCGACGAAATCGGCTACAACACCGCTGACCTTGACGACGGCTTTGAAGCGCGTCTGCTCACGCTTGAGCAAATTCGCGCCGGCGTGCCCGTCTTCGAACATTTCTTCCGCGAAGTCGAACAACGTTATCCCAATGTTTCCGAAAAACTAAAATTCAACGAATCCCTCAAACGTGTCTTCGACCGTCTGGCCGGCGATCTGATCACAAACACGCAGACACGCATAAAGAAGTCCGGAATCGAAACTCCGGACGATATCCGTTTGCACAAAGACCGTCTGGCAACCTTCAGCCCTGAAGTAGAGGCGGAGCGCCAGCAAATCAAAGATTTCCTCTATGAGAATCTCTACTACAGCGTCTCGCTGGCAGAAGAAAAAGACGACGCCGAGCGCATCGTCACCGAACTCTTCGCTTTCTGGATGCAGAATCCCTCAGCTCTGCCGCAGAACTACCAGGACAAAGCTGGACAAGAATCCCTGCCACGCACCGTCTGCGATTACATCGCCGGCATGACCGATCATTTCATAATCGAACAGTACGAGAAGTATTGCATTGGCAAAATGTCTTCAACACAGGGGATACAGAGGAACACAGGGTAAGCCTATGTTTTACCCTGTGCTCCTCTGTGTCCCCTGTGTTAAAGGTTTTTCTCGCGCCCTCAAAGAAAGCCCCCAACTCAACGAGTCCCAGCCACAGCCGTAACCACATCAAACAAAATCCTCGGCCCGCGCCGCACTTCCTCTACGCGAATCCGTTCGTCGTTCCCGTGCTCGGTATTGCCTTCTTCTTCGGTCGCCGTATAGGGACTAAAACCATAGGCCGCCATGCCCAGCGGTCGATACAGCTGATTCTCGGTGTAGCCGCTGGTGATGTGCGGCACCACCGGAGTGCCGGGAAAATACTTCCCCGAAACTCTGCGGATGGCGTCATACAGCGCACTATTCGTGGCCGAGTAGTTGGCCACGCGAAACTCCGGATCCAGCGGCTCGACCGTCACATTAGGATCATCCACCACTTGCCGAATCTGCTCCAGAAGTGTTTTCGGATTTCCTCCCGGCAAAATGCGCACATCCAGGTTTGCCCACGCCTCCGGTGGGATCACATTGGTTTGCTCCGACCCACCCAACATGGTGAGCGAAATGGTGTCGCGCAATAGAAAATTCAGCGACTCATCCCTCTCCACGTCCTGCTGAAATTTCTTATCCGCAATCGCTTTGTGAATGTTGCGATATTCACGCGCCTGGTCCGGCGGCTCGTAGGGCGCCATCTCCTTCAGGAATTCGTCTACTACCGGCAACACTCTCAGCGGCGTGCGGTAGGCTAGAATGCGGTTCAGAGCATGCACTAACCGGTCCGGCGCCGAATCTGGATTAGGCCGCGACGCGTGCCCCGGCCGTCCGTGCGCCACCACGTGCAGCCAGTATGTTGTCTTTTCGCCCACATCCACGCCAACGTACTTCACCTTGCCATTTTCCAGCAGGTTCTCTCCACCTTCGTTGATCAGGAACTCCGCATTCTCCAGCAAATCGAACTCGTGTGCGATAAACCATTCGCTGCCGCGGTCCAAAACCTCCTCGTCCGCCACCGCCAGAAAAATCACATCACGGTCCAGTTCAACTTTCTCCCGCTTCAACATCACCATCACCATCAGTTGCGCCAGTCCCTCGTCTTTCATGTCCTGCGCTCCACGTCCCCAGAGCCAGCCATCCTTAATCTCACCGCTAAATGGCGGGACCTTCCAGTGCGCTGCATCGCTCGTGACCACATCCATATGATTGAGCAAAATGATCGGCCGCTGCGCTTGCGCTGTTGTGCGCGGCAGCCGTGCCCACAAGTCGCCACGTCCCGCGGTGAATTCGAAGGCCCGATTCTCAATGCCTTCCTGATCGAGAATTTTCTTGTAGAAATCGACCGCGCGCATCTCGTGTCCCGGAGGGTTCGTGGTGTCGATGCGCAGGTACTGCTGCATCCAAGTCAACGCCAGATCGGAATACTGCTGCAAATGATCTGCGGGAATACGCGACGAGGCCATCTTTGGAGACGGTTCTTCCGGAGTTTCTCGTGCGACCCGTCCAGCAGAAGAAGATGCAACAGCAGACCTCGCGGAAGCATGCCCCGCAACACTCAACAACAGCACAAGTATGACCTTCCGCCCTAAATTTGATCGCAAAGCTATTCCTCCTCAACATTCAACAAAATGCACGCAGTTTTTATATCAGGTTTGCCAAAATTACCCTGCCGAAAGTCATTAGGCTACCCCTACAGTCGGATCGAAGGTACAATGTCTTTAGATATCAATGGTTTAGCTCTTCAACCCGAAAGCCCGTTTTGGCATCAGACCTGTAATAGGATAGACAGGCACCGCATTCAGGATGCCCAGGTTTTGGTAGTTCGGGTGTGCGTTGCGTCAGCGCACACTGGTTTTTAGGGGACGCAATTAAAAAATCACGCAACACGCCCGTTTCGGCGTGCTGGAGTGGAGCCCCCAAACGCTCCCCCAAATTGGAGGAAGTTTCTTATGAACACCCGCATTCTGATTACATTGCCTCTGGCCGCGGTGCTGGCAATTCCGGCCCTCGCCCAGACTTCGTCATCTGATCAAACCAACCAGGCACCTGCTGCAGCGCCTGCCACTACTCAGTCCACCGATACCGGCACGGGCAAACAACCGCTGCAGGCTCCGGCTCGCGAAGGCTTTTGGGGCCGCGTGAATCCATTCGCCCGCAAGAACTATGTGAAGCGCCAGACCGACCCCATTCGTGACCGCGTCAACGAATTGGACGATCTGACCGCCGCAAACGGTAAAGCGATCAAAGACACCGATGCACGCGCTCAGGCTGGCATCAAGCTCGCCTCGGATAAGGCCAATGAAGCAGACCAGCACGCAATCGCTGCCGGCAACCAGGCCAACATGGCGCAGCAGAGCGCGCAGCAGGCAACCGCCCGTATCCAGACAGTCGAGACCGTTGTAGGCAACATAGATCAATACAAGGCCTCGAACCAGACTGAAATTCGCTTCCGCCCCGGACAAACCGTGTTGAGCAAGAATGCCAAGGATGCCCTCGACGAAATGGCGAACACGGTAAAGGGCCAGCGCGGCTATATTATCGAAGTGCAGGGTTTTTCTTCCGGCAAGGGTCAGATCGCCATTTCAAACTCGCAAAAGATGGCTGAGTCGGTGGTCCGCTACATGGTCCTCAACCATGAGATTCCGGTCTACCGCATCTATCTCGTGGGCATGGGGAATGCTCCGGTCGCGGGTACTGATGAAGATGCGAAAACCAAGCACATCAGCGGCGGTCGCGTAGAGATCAGTCTCCTCAAGAATGACCTGGAGCAGCTTTCCAGCAATTCCGCGGCTCCCGTAACCAACTCCGATCAAC
>JBAPQU010000339.1:0-2532 GCA_049280795.1 Candidatus Sulfotelmatobacter sp. | reverse complement strand
GCCACGTTTGTGGGGAGCCTCTTCCTAGTCAATCTTTTTTCCCCTAGGCTCCTGCTTTCCGAAGCCGTATCGCGTATTTCCGTATGAGGCTCAGTGATTGGGGATTGCTTAAAGAAGCAGCGGTCCAGCATCAATCAAGCTACTCAACATCATGGAGCGCAGAATGACCTCGAAATACGTCTCACGACTTTTGATTCTCGTGTTCGGCTTGGCCCTCGCCAAGCCAACTCAGGCACAACAGCCATGTCTCCCATGTGGGCAGATAGGCCCCAACACCGGACCGATCATAGCTGCAATCGTGGCGACGGCAGCGGCCGTTGTAATCGTAACGGTGGTAGTTATTCACGAGACCAAGAAGCGAACAATTACCGGATGTGTCAACCCAGGCGCGAACGGGATGACTCTCACGAACGAAAAGGACACGCAGACTTACGCGCTGTCGGGCGACACAACGAGCATCAAGGCGGGCGATCGAATAAAGCTACAGGGTAAGAAAGTAAAGGCGAAGGGACCCGACAAGGCGCTTGTATGGAAAGCAACGAAGGTGACCAAAGACTTTGGCGCCTGTCGACCCTAGCCGTGACGTCGACCCTGAGCACCTCGGAATTTGCAGGAGTCCGTTACGCTCCTGCCAGCTTAGCTATCGCAAAGCAGGCGATTACACTCAAAACCCCTCAATGAGTGTACTGGCGATTTCTCGCCAACGATCTCCCGATAAGAGTCCACCTGCGTAGTTGCGAGCCGCCAAAGAGCACTCGGAAGTCTATTTATCTTTCGCCGATTTTGGGCTGTGGCTGAATAACGTCTTCAGTCCGCTCCTGCACGCGGGTTTCGGGTTGCACAACTTCTTGAGCCGAACCGCCCGCTTCGCGTCCGAACCCGGGGTAGTAGTCGGAATAAGAAGTCAGCGGTGTTACGAGAACTGGAGGAACATTGTTAGGTTCGGTGAGAGGCAGATATTGAGATCCTGTACTGGCCGGAGCAGCAGTCGCGAAAGTGGGCGCGTGAGCGTTCGTCGAGCCATGGGCCTGTGCAGCGGAAGGAATGGCACGGATCATGAACGGAACGAGCACCAGAACAACCATAGCGAAGATCCGTCTAGAAGAACTCATAAAGCCTCCCCGACTATCTTAAGGCTAACAGTAGGGTCGCAACCACACTGCAGTTGTTTTCGATGCGGAGGATTGGCCGTTGGGTGCACGGAAAACATGACTCCCAAATACATTTGTAATCATGCGATTACACTCATTGAAATGCGGGCGTCTGGCGCCAATGAGTAAAATCGCCATGCTACAACACAATCTCTCAGCAACCACGCCAACTCCACGCCTTGGATTGACTTGCCCGGTTTCGCCCACGTAAGATTCCGGCACGAATGATCGACCAAACGATTTCACACTACCGCATTGTTGAGAAGCTGGGCGGCGGTGGTATGGGAGTGGTGTACAAGGCCGAGGATATTAAGCTCGGCCGCTTTGTGGCTCTCAAGTTCCTGCCCGACGATGTGGCCAAAGACCCCCAGGCGCTCAGCCGCTTTGAGCGGGAAGCCAAGGCCGCCTCCGCACTGAATCATCCCAACATCTGCACCATCTACGAAATTGACGACGAGCACGGCGATGCGTTTATTGCGATGGAGTTTTTGGATGGACTGACGTTGAAGCATCGCATTGCGGGAAAGCCGATTGAGGCCGATGTTTTGCTCGGCCTAGCTATTGAGATTGCCGACGCGCTGGACGCGGCACATGCCGAAGGCATTGTTCACCGCGACATCAAGCCGGCAAATGTTTTCGTGACCAAGCGCGGTCACGCCAAGATTCTCGATTTCGGATTGGCGAAGCTCAGCCCGGCAGGCGGTTCTTCGAGCAAGATTGCGTCCCTGAACACGCAGACGGGTTCGGCGGGCGCAGATCATCTGACCAGTCCGGGCTCCGTGGTGGGCACGGTGGCTTATATGTCGCCGGAACAGGCTAAGGGCAAAGAACTGGACGCCCGCAGCGATCTGTTTTCTTTTGGGGCGGTGCTGTACGAGATGGCGACGGGTGCGTTGCCATTCGAGGGTGAGACGACGGCGCTGATCTTCAATGCCATTTTGAATTCCGATCCGCCGCCGGCAATTCGTTTCAATCGCGACGTTCCGCCGGAGCTGGAACGCATCATCGACAAGGCGCTGGAGAAAGACCGCGAGTTGCGCTACCAGGGTGCGGCGGAGATGCGAGCCGACCTGCAACGGCTGAAGCGGGATACCGAGACGGGGAGGGCCAAAGTTGCGAGTTCCGGGACGGTAGCTGTGGCACAGGAAAGCGGCTCTCAGGCATCGGTCTCGGTCTCGCAACCGGTACCGGCATCAGGTTCCACGCCGAGTGCAGCCGCGCCGGCGTCATCGAGCGCGGTGAAATCGGTTGAGGTTCCTGTAGCTGAGAAGAAGAACCTCTGGAAAATCGTAGTTCCCGCTGCCGTGGTCATGGCCGCATTGATTGCCGGTGGGCTTTACTACCGTTCGCACCAAACCCAGGCCCTGACCGAAAAAGACAC
>JBAPQU010000338.1:0-3933 GCA_049280795.1 Candidatus Sulfotelmatobacter sp. | reverse complement strand
GGGTGACGCCGTGGATGTCGTGGCCCTTGGCGATCATCTGCGTGCCGACGAGCAGATCGAGCTCGCCTTCGCTGAGAGCGTTCAGCGTGCGCTCGAAGTCTTCGTGTCCGCGGACTGTGTCGCGGTCGAGGCGGGCGATGCGGGCTTGCGGAAACATCCCGTGCAGCAACTCTTCGAGCTTCTCCGAGCCGGTGCCGAGGAAATATACATACTCGCTGCCGCAATGCACGCAGGCCTTGGGCACGGGCGCGGTATAGCCACAATAGTGGCAAATCATTTTATGTTCGCGCTTGTGGTGAGTAAGGGCAATCGCGCAATTCTGGCATTCGAGAGTTTTCCCGCAGGTGCGGCACAATACCACGGGAGAATATCCGCGGCGATTGAGCAGCACCATGACTTGCTCTTTTTTTTCCAGGCGATCCTTTATCTCGTTGGCGAGTTTACGGGATATGACCTGCTCGTGGCCGGTTTCCTGGAACTCCTGCCGCATGTCGATGATTTCGACTTCCGGTAGAGGGCGCTGCTCCACGCGGTCGGGCAACTCGATCAGGGCATATTTATTTTTGGTGGAGTTGAAATAGGATTCGAGCGATGGCGTTGCCGAACCGAGGACGACTACGGCGTTCGCCATCTTGGCGCGCACCACCGCGATATCGCGAGCGTGGTAGCGCGGCGTTTCTTCCTGCTTGTAGGAAGAGTCGTGTTCTTCGTCGACGATAATGAGCGCGAGGTCGGCGACCGGAGCGAAGACCGCGGAGCGCGTGCCGACGACCATGTGCGCTTCTCCGCTTTTGATGCGGTGCCACTGCTGCGCGCGTTCTTTATCGGAAAGCGCAGAGTGAAGGATGGCGACTTCGTCGCCGAATATCTGATGCAGATCGGCGGCTACGGCAGGCGTGAGGCCGATTTCGGGGACGAGAAGGATGGCAGAGCGTCCGGCTTCGAGCACGGCGCGCATGCCCGCGAGGTAAACAGCAGTTTTGCCCGAACCGGTGACGCCGTGCAGAAGGATGCCGGAAAACTTTTTAGCGTCTACGGCTTCGCGCAGGCGATCGAGCGCGGATTGCTGGGCGGAATTGAATTCGAATGCGAAGGGTGAGGACCGTGGTTTGCTGCGCGAAACGGCGAAGGCTGCGGGTTCTTCGATGATCTCGATCAGACCGCGCTTGACCAGCGTGCTGAGCGTGGTTCGTGGAACGTCAAGGGCTTGCAGCGTTTCCACGGGGACACGGTCGCCGGATGCAGCGAGTGTCTCAACCAATTTTCGTTGATTGTCGTTTAACTTGCCTTCCGCGGATTTGAGCAGTGCGATCTTGATGGTGCGGGTTGCGTCGCGGACGGCGGAGACATCTTCGCGAGCGATCCATTTCTTTCGTACCATGCCGCCCAGGATTATTTTCGAGACGCGAGTGGCGGAGCGCAGAGTTTCTTCGCGGATTTGAATGCTCTCTCCGAGCGCGGATTCCTGCGCAGCCAGATAATCCAGCACACGAAATTCTACGGCTTGTTCTTCCGGAGTGCGGCGTGAACGCGCGGATGATCCCGACATTCCCGCCTGATGCAGCGCCAACTGGCCTTCCGCGGTGATGCGGTATGCGACCGCGCGTTTGAACTCCGCATTCAGCGGCAGCATAGTACGGAAGACTTCGCCGATCGGAGCGAGATAGTAGTCAGCGATCCAACGACCGAGGCGAATCAGTTGGTCATCGAGCACTGGCGAGGCATCGAGAACGCTCAGGACCGGCTTGATTTTGACGGAGGGTTCGCGGTCGTGCAGTTCAACTACGATGCCGGTCAGGCGCTGTTGGCGAAAAGGCACGAGCACGCGACCGCCGACCACAGGCGTGGCTTCGGCGGAGACACGGTAGGTAAAGACCATGTCGAGCGGCACCGGCAGGGCAACGTCGCAGTACTCGGGCATTGATTGGAAGGATATCCTAGAGAACTCTTGTCGAGGCCAGGACTGGGGGAACTGATAGCCCAGTTAAGCTGATAGGGATCCTTCGACTTCGTGACTGCTTGGCTTTCGCGAAGCGGTCACTGCGCTCAGGATGACAAGTCGATTTTGCTACTCAGCGGCTTTTTGCGGCGGCTCGATTCCGAGATACGTCATCACCATCTGCAGGTCCTTCCAGGCTTCGCCTTTCTGCCGCGGATCGCGCAGCAGGTACGCGGGGTGATACGTCACCGCGAGGCGTGCACCAGGCCACGAGGGATCCGAGAGCGCGCCTGCGGGCTTGAAGTCGTAGAAGCGTCCGCGCAATTCACCGAGGGAAGAATTCATGGCCAGCAGATTTTTGGCTGCAGTCGCGCCCAGAGCTACGACGACTTTGGGCTTGATCACCGCGATCTGCCGCATAAGGAATGGCGAACACGTGTCACATTCATCAGGCTCGGGCTGGCGGTTGCCGGGTGGACGGCATTTGACCACGTTCGCGATGTAGACATCTTCGCGGCGCAGGCCCATGGCTTTGATCATGTTGTTGAGCAACTGGCCGGCGCGGCCAACGAAGGGCTCGCCCTGCGCGTCTTCGTCGGCACCGGGGCCTTCGCCAATAAACATTAATTCTGCGCGCGGATTACCCACGCCGAAGACGATCTTCGTGCGGCCTTTGTGGAGTTTGCAACGGGTACAATCGCCGAGATCTTCACGAATCAGCTTGAGAGCGGCGGCCGGATCGGCTACTCCATACTCTGGCTTCGGCGTTGCGATTTCGAAGATGTTGTCCTCGGCGATGGTTCGAGCGACGGCAGATTTTCTGGCAGTCATTTCTTCTCGCGGGTCCTCTCGCAGGTCTGGCTGGAGTATTGACGGCGCTAATAAAAGATCAGAAACAGCTTCAGCTGCCACGAGCGCGGCCTTTGAGGATGGCAGAGTTTGCGGCGCGCGCCGGTAGAAATCGTAAATGCCCATTTCATGGCAGAAGCGCACGCGTTCGGCAAGAGCACGCCGCAATTCCGGATCAAGAGTTGTGGGCATTGGCTTCTCGATTGTAATGCAGGAAAGAAAAACCCGCTTCAGGCTTTGACTGGAGATTTACGCCGATCGCGGATGCGGACGACTTGATCGAGAACGCGCTGGGCGACTTCCCACTTGGTGGTCTCGGGGACTTCGACGATCTCATCGTTGGTGATGATGGTCACTTCATTGCGATCGGAGTCGAAACCGACGCCTTCGCGGGAAACATCGTTCACCACGATGGCGTCGAGGTGTTTGGCTGCGAGTTTTTGGCGGGCGTTTTCGAGGACGTTCTCAGTTTCGGCGGCGAAGCCGACGATGATCTGCGATTGCTTGCGCGCGGAAATTTCTTTGAGGATGTCGGCGGTCGGTTCGAGCTCGAGAGTAAGCGGACCTTTGCGCTTTATTTTTTGCGCGGACGCTGACTTCGCGCGGTAGTCGGAGACGGCGGCGGTTTTGATGACGATGGTGGACTGCGGCAGAAGATTGAGTACCGCATCACGCATCTGCTCGGCTGATTCCACGCGGGTGAGTTCGGCCGCGCCCGGCGGCGTTAGAGACGTGGGGCCGCTCACCAGCAGCACGCGAGCGCCACGGCGCAACGCGGCTTCGGCCATGGCATAACCCATGCGTCCACTGGAACGATTGGTGAGATAGCGGGCGGGATCGATTTTTTCACGCGTGGGCCCGGCGGTAATCAGCACGGTTTCACCGGCGAGATCCTGGGATGCGCCCAGAGCTTCGAGAACGGCTACGACGATGGCTTCGTTTTCGGCGAGGCGTCCCGCGCCGGTCATGCCGCAGGCAAGATATCCTGAGCCGGGTTCGACGATCTTCACGCCGCGCTGGCGCAGGATTCCCAGATTCGCCTGCGTCGCGGGGTGATTCAACATGTTGACGTTCATCGCCGGAGCAACGATGACCGGAGCCGTGGTGGCGAGATAAAGTGTCGTAAGGAAGTCGCTGGCGATTCC
>JBAPQU010000337.1:0-3847 GCA_049280795.1 Candidatus Sulfotelmatobacter sp. | reverse complement strand
ATGCTGGAAGAGCCCACATCCAGACCTACAATCGTCTTCGATCCCATTCCAAACATGTGCCCACCCTTTCGTAGCGCCGTCTCGTTGGCACTATCTTGTAGCGCCGGCGTCCCGCCGGCACTATCTTGGTTACTGCGCTCCGGCAGCCTTCACCGCCGCCTTCGGCTTACGTTTCGTTCCCAAATCTATCTGGCTCGACTTCTCTTCCATCCATTGATCCAGCTTCGATTTCTTGAAGCGCCAGCGGTTGCCCAACTTGAACGCGGGAATCTTTTGTTCGCCCACGTACTTGTACAGCGTGTCCGGACTGACTCCCAGGTACTGCGACGCCTGGCGAATGTTCATGACTTCCCGCGAGTCGGCCATATTTCCTTTACCCCATCCTCCAGAACTGCCTGCGCCATTCTTAATCCCGCAGGCTAATCTTGGGAGACGCCCGAAGCCTCCATGCCAGTGCAAGGGGCTTTCGGTGTCCCGAGCATATATCAGCCCTGAAAAACCCTGCCTCTAAGCGAATTTCCTGTTTTTGCTGGGTTATTTAGGGTTTTTCTGGAAAGGAGAGAATTCCCCAAATGGGGTTGTGTCTATATGTTGTGGTCTAGGCGTTGCTTATGCAGATTAGCGGTAGTAGTCACGCAGATAGGTTTCGGTCACTCGCGTACTGGTAACCGAAGTACTAGAGACGGTACGGAAGTACTATATCGACAGCTCAAGTTGCTGCTTTTACAGGCTTTAACTGATCTCCTATCTAAGAGGAAATCGCTTGAAATTACGGCATGCACCGGTCTGCGGAATCTAATCTAAGGGTTGCAAAGTCCCACTCGGCGAAGCTTCCCGCCCCACGCAGAGCAGCAAATTCGAGGTCTCGGCGCACGGCTTTTCTGAATACTCCGAAGTTGACCACGCCGGAAGGCCCGAGGCTCTTTGAGTTCTCGGAAACTGCCTGACTCGCCACAGCAGCATATGCTGATCGGGAAAAACCAGCCAGTCAGATTGCGACAACCCCTGCCCAACATGGAGCAGGACAACCTGATCTTTCATCGCTTCAACCTTCGGGATCAGTTTTTCCCGTCCGATCGCGCGCATGTCCGCGGGAAACCGGCTTAGCTCCGCATCCGTGAAAGAAGCGTCGTGAAAGAAGGAAAGCTCAATGGGTACGTTGGGATGGTTCTGCGCATATTGATTTAGCCACGGAACCGACAATGCCAGATTCTCGAAGCGAGGACAGTTACTTAAGAACTTATCCGCGCCGACCACGCTTCCGTTCACATATGCCAATACCACATCATCGCTGAAGTTGGACGATAGGCTGGGCTCCTCAAGACGCAAACGAAGATTGGTGCCCGTGCCGCGCGACCCAAACTCTCCATAGTTGTCGATCTTGGCATATTCAACGGTATATCGGGATCGAATCGCACTCAATGTCCCGCCGGTCTGCGTCTCGATGTCACGCAACTGGGCCTCACGCTCCACCTGCATCATCACCACCCTGCCCAGAGAGAGGTCTAAGTTTTCGCCGGCGAGACGGGAGCGATTCGTTGATCCTTCCGGCATGAGGGCGGCTGTCGCACCCGAAATGTCCGCGTTATATGCGGTCGTTACCTCGCCAGAACTGCGGACATGCCATGGCAGCATGAACGGAAATTCCGAGGATGACCGCGCCTCCAGGCTCGTGCCGTCCTCAAAACCCACATTAACCTTCACGGACAAGACTGGATGAATGCAATCCGCGCAGGCATAATGCCGGACATCGAACAGCATTGGCACAATCTTGCACATTGTCTCGGGATCTGCGAACGCCGATTCCAGCGCGGCTTCATGAACAGGTACACCATTGATCAGATCTTTCGCGAAATGTTGGGCAACAGAAGCGGCATGCGCCTTCAACCAGGCGGGGCTAATCTCGAGGCCATCAATGCTAAGGCTGGGAATTGCAGGTGCAGTGAACGCCTTCTGCAAGGCAACGATCAAGCCGGAGTCGACAACCTTATCGTCCAGGTAGTACGCGTTCCCTTCTTTGTGGATCACAAAGTCGGCCGTGTGCGGCTCACCGCCAGGGGGTCGACTCGACTCTGTATGGACCGTCCGACGCCCCCCAAGCTCTAGCAGGCTCGAGGTTATTTCGATCCGGCGAATCGCCGTTGCAGAGGGCAGGGGCGCGGTTTGCGCTTGAGGACGGATTTGCAACGAAAAAATGACTGTCACAAAGCGAGCAACCCACGTTCTACTCATGGCGTTGTCACCTCGTGAGCGGGCTGACGTTGATCAGCACTTGAGACGAACTACTGAACGTCCGAAACTTTCCCGCTCAGGAAAATCACCTTCATATCTTTGTAGTAATAAATCTGCTTGGTGCCGAGAGTTACTTTCTTCTCCGGCTTGCCCATCGCAGCCTCAACTTGGTCGGTGGTCATGCCCTTCTCGATGCTCGCTGGCTCGGCCGGCGCAGCGGGTTGCTCCTGTGCCGCCGGCTGCTGGGCGCCCTGCTGCTGAGCCCCAGCCTGATCCCCACCTTGCTGCTGCTGATCTCCACCGCCCTGATCTCCGCCGCCCGCCTGCGCGTCGTCATTGCTGATAGAGAGAACCTGTCCGATCGTATCTTCCACTCCGCCGGCTGCTGCATTGGCCAACGACCCCTTGGGGAATTGGAAGACCACGTTCGCCTTGTTGTACGTCGGCGGATCAGTCTTGTTGCAGGTGTCACAGGCGACGATTTCGAGCGTCACCGTGTCTTTGGCAACATTGACGTCGATCTTCATGGGGTAGGCTTTGTCGCCAACCGCAAACAGATGGGTCGTCTGCTCCTTGCCAAATTTCCCCATGATGGATTTTCGTCCCATCAGAGACAGGCCGCTCGGAGCGTGAATGGTTCCACCTTCATATTTGTTGGAAAGAACGTTCTGGTCGCCGTAAGGCACGGAAAGGATTCCGCCCTTTTGAATCGCCAATAACGTGCCCTTTTCTACCACGGAATATCCGCTCGTATCCGATCCCATCTTGACGAGCTTGTATTGCGCGGCCAGTTGTTCCTGCAGAGAAACCGCCTGAGCGTTGGCCAGCGCCATCGGAAGGATGGTTACAGCCAGAAGCACAATCCCGGGAATCAGGTCGTGGAATTTCTTTGACATCGGAAGCCCTCCGTTTAGATTCTGCCGAACTCCTGCCCACTCGCGTTCTGCGCCGCGTCAGAGAAAATTTTCACTTACATCGGAGAAGGGAGCGTCGTCATCCGACGCTCCCTGAGTTGATTGATTAGGCTGTTTGGCAACCGCGGTTCTGTTTTTAGTTCCCGCCGCCCGACGCCGCATCCGCCTTCGCAGCTGCGTCGGCCTGATCGGCGGCAGCCTGCTGGTCTTGCAACGTTTTGGCTGCAGTCGTATCCGGTGGCGGAGGCGTAACGGCCCCAGCCTCGGTGCCGGTATCCGGCGCTTTTGGCATACCGTTCGTCCCTTGCTTCTTGGCCATTTCGCCCATGCCGTTAGTGATGTTCTCCGCGAAGTGGTTATACATCTCCTGCAAGTCATCCACTTTCACGGCAACGGATGCTCCCGACGCGCAGTCGCCCTTCTTGGTCGCTGCCACGCTGGCATTCACCGTCTGGTCTGCATCCGGAGTGTCGGTAAGGCGCGTAAGCACATCACCCGACGTCAAGCCGCATTCCTGACCGTTGGCCACCACTGTCACGTCCGAATCCACCACAAACGTGCGTTGTGCTGGATCGAGCGCTGGAGGTGGAGTGTTGTCAGCAGTCGTCGGAGCCGCTGGAGCCGCCGCCGCTGCCTGTCCACCACCCGAGTCCTGCTGGCCGGCCTGCGCCTGCTGCGCGGCCAACTGGGCTTTCACTTCC
>JBAPQU010000336.1:0-2268 GCA_049280795.1 Candidatus Sulfotelmatobacter sp. | reverse complement strand
CCGTCGCGGCGATGCCTGTCAACACCCTCCGACCTTCGCGCCTCGGTAAAATCCTAGGCGAACTCCTAGCGGTCGCGACCTCAAAACAAATTCTCGAATATCTGGGATTGCCTGATGTGCCGGCTTCAGAACTGGCACGTCACAGTCTCTTAGCGGCCATCTTCGCTTCGCTCTGCCCTGAGTGGACATGACCTGACCAGCGGAATTTGTACCAAGTGGAATGAGAGAGAATCCACTTGGAGGAAAAGCGGGTCATGCCAATCAAGAGGTATAAGCCAGAGCAGATCGTGACGATGCTGCGGCAGATTGAAGTAAGCATCGCGAACGGAAAGACCACCCCACAAGCCTGCAAAGAAGCCGAGATCACAATCCAGACGTTCTACCGCTGGCGGAAAGAATACGGCGGTTTGAAGATGGACCAGGCGAAGCGTCTGAAAGAACTGGAGAAGGAGAACGGCAAGTTGAAACGGCTGGTGGCGGAGCTGGCGTTGGACAAACAGATCTTAAAGGATATTGCGGAGGGAAACTTCTAAGCCCGGAGCGACGTCGGTGCGCCGTGGAGCATGCCCGCCAGGAGTACGAAGTGAGTGAGCGGCGGGCGTGCCGAGTGGTGAGGCAGTGGCGAGGAACACAACGCTATCTGCCGCTGCGGCGCACGGACGAAGATCAGCTGACGCAGGCGATCCTGGCCCTGGCTGCGAAGTATGGGCGGTACGGCTATCGGCGCATCACGGCGCTATTACGGAATGCGGGATGGCCGGTGGGCAAGGATCGAGTGCAGCGGATCTGGCGACGCGAAGGGCTGAAGGTGCCGCAGAAGCAGCGGCCACGAGGACGGTTGTGGCTCGGGGATGGTTCGTGTGTGCGGTTGCGACCGGAGCGTGCGAATCATGTGTGGAGCTATGACTTTGTGAAGGCGATGACGCACGATGGACGAGCGCTGCGCATCCTGGTGGTGATCGATGAGTATACGCGGGAGTGTTTGGCATTGCGGGTGGCACGGCGTTTGGGAAGTTTGCAGGTGATCGAAACGTTGGCGGATGTGATGTTGGTGAGAGGGATCCCAGAGCACATTCGTTCGGACAATGGGCCAGAGTTTATTGCCGAGGAGTTGCGGAAGTGGCTGGGGAAAGTGGGCACGAGGACGTTGTACATCGAGCCTGGGAGTCCGTGGGAGAACGGGTACTGTGAGAGTTTCAACGGGAAGCTGCGCGATGAGTTCCTAAACGGCGAGATCTTTTACTCGTTGAAGGAGGCACAGATTCTGACGGAGAGGTGGCGAGTGGAATACAACACGGAGCGTCCGCACTCGGCGCTGGGCTATAGGCCACCGGCACCGCAAGCAATCTTGCCGAAACAACCGGGGCATGGAGATATGGAAAACGCTTCGCGTTTCCCACATCCCCACACCCCCGGCGGCTACGACGGACAAATGTCTAACAAGGCGTTACACTAACAATCCACTTGGTACAAAGGATCGGTCTGGTCAATCAGACCCGCAAGGCAAACGATGAGTTGTGCGTCAATGCGGGTGAGCTTGTTGTTAACGATGTCCATCAACTCGGTAAGGGTATAGTCTGCGCCGTCCTTCGGCTTCGGGGCTTTGATTTTGGTCTTCACGTTGCGCCAGGGGTTTTCCTTCAACACACCATCGTTGATTGCGTGAGTGAAGATGCCAGAGGCAAGGCTGCGAACGTGGGCAACCGTGCTCCGCGCATATTTGCGGGCAACCAGATCGTTGAGCAGCTTGTTGCCGTGATGGGGTTCATACTCGCGGAAGGTGCGACCGGCGAAGTGATCTTTCAAATGCTGTTCCCAGATGTCTTCGTACCCTTCGACCGTGGAATGCTTGAGACCGGCCTTCACCGTGGGCAGGTAGACTTGCTCCCAATAGTCGGTGATGAGCGGTTCGTTGGTAGGCTGCGCAGGCTTCGGCCTGCGCGTGGTGACCATGTGCTCATCTCGGAGTGCAAGCACAGCAAGGCACGTTGTTGAATAGTGCTCCGCGTCACGGTCGTGCAGCTTATGGGATACGCGCTTCTTCATAACACCATCGAAGTACCGCACGAAGAAGCTTCCGCTGGCCTCGTAGATCGTGCCGCGTTGGTAATTGCTTTTCATGTAACCATTCTACGTGCCAGTAAGATTGCCAGTAAAGATACCTTTAGTAACCTAATAACTCTTAAAGAATCAATAGTTTGGAAGCGCATGTGGTCCGGTGATCATCCCGGTCTTCAAAACCGGCGGGCGGCAGGTTTCCTGTCACCG
>JBAPQU010000335.1:0-17997 GCA_049280795.1 Candidatus Sulfotelmatobacter sp. | reverse complement strand
CGCCACCCCCAACTCCGCTCAGGATGACAAGGTGGTGATGATGACAGCGAAGATAATTTAGCGGGCGGGAGATGGTTTTTTGGTGGAGGATTCGCGGCGTTCTAACCACAGTTCGGCTTGCCGCTCGATGGTGGAGCGTTGGGCGGGGGTTAGGCGAGTTGCGATGAATGGAGCAAGGACTTTGCTGGCTTGGTCGCCACTAGCGCGGGCCAGGACTGTCCAGAAATATGCCCGGTTGGGATCTTGCGGGACGCCACGGCCGCTCAAATAAAGTGAGCCTAGTTTGGATTGAGCAGAAACGCTGCCGCCTTCCGCGGCTTTGGTGAACCAACGCGAGGCTTCGTTTTCATCCTGCTTGATGGACTGTTTGGCATCGCCTTGCGCGTAGAGGAGACCTAGAGCATTTTCAGCGGCGGGGTCGCTGTGACTGGCCATCTCGCGGAGTTGATCGAGGTTGGCGGAATCGGCGGACAGCGCAGGAGCGGGAGATTTCGTGGCTTCCGCCGGAGCACGCGAAGAAGCTAGCACGGTTTGCTCACCATTATTTTCGCGGGAGTTAAGTTTTTCCTGAATCCACGGGGCAAGGATGTAACCCAGCACCATCGCGATGGCGGCGAGGCAGGTGATGAGCAGATAAAGATGGGCGCGAGGCAGATTGATACCGCCGACTTTGTCCTTGTCGGCGGAGTCATCTTTCTTTTCTATCTCCGCTTCGGGTGCGGAAGCGAACAGAACGCTGCCGGGCGCAGGAGTAAAAGGCTTGGGAGCGGGCGGAGGAGGAGCGACATCATGGGCGCGAGCGGCACGATTGATCGCGGCCAGAATCGTATCGGCGAAACGCTGCAGGACAATGCCGTCGTTCTCACCGAACGCGCCAGGCTGCGCGGAAAAAACTTCGAGCAGGCCAATCACTTTTTCGCCGAGACGCACCGGAGCGGCGAGCATGGAGCGCAGGCCGAGAGCGCGACAAGTTTGGCTGTCCACGCGCGCATCGGTTTCGGCATCATCACAACGCAACAATCTTCCCGTGCGCACACATTCGCCGGAAAAGCCTGAACCCACTTGCAAACTTGCGCCCACGGGAGGCGCGCTGGAGCCGGCGCTGGCGCGGCACGTCATGGTGCCGTCCTCTTTTCCGAGGAGTGCAATGGCCGCACCGGAGGCTCGCAGGAGCGATTGCGAACGGGAGGCGATCAGGGAAAGAACGGCCTCAAGATCTGCGCCAAGGGATTCGACTTGCCGCTGCACGGCGGAGGCGGCGGTGAGTATGTCGGTATAGTCGTGGCGGATTGGTTCGCTCTTCGAATCGGACGAATCCACGTTGGCCGCCGCGGCGTTGGCGGATGCGGCCATGGCATTGAGAAACAGCCATTCCCGCAGATGACGCGAGACAGCATTCGTCGGGTTGGAAAGACTGAAACCGGCGCGTCCGTTTACGTCGGACCAGATTACCTGAGCGGTCACGAAAATCTGTTCGCCGGCCTCAGCCAGCTCAAGGCACAGCTCCACCGGGCGATTGATTTCCATCGGCGCCGAACACTGCACGGCCACTCCGACCTCGCTGACATTGAGGACCTCGTGCAGATCCAGCATCACGCCTTGAGAAGCGCCGCTGAAAGTGGCGTAGGCGGGCACATGTACTTTGTGGCGCACACGACGACGGCGGTTGGGTGGAGCAAGTCGTGTGGCTTCGACGATGGCGGCCATGCGGACAGACCCGAGTCTTGTGTGTACATATTAACCCGAGATTGTGGAAAAGTAGCAGGAAGAAAAATTCATTAGGGCAAGTGGTTGCAAAGTGATGAGAACTAAGCGCTTTGCGTGTACGCGCAGTACTGCGGATGCGCTTCAGGGACGGGAGGCAGGGGCTTTCAGTGGCCTTTGGAACAACCTGCAACGGAAAACATGAGTCTAAACTTCTGCCACCCCGCCGAAAATGAAAATGTTGAATACCTCAATCATTGGGCGCCGGGCCCGTTCCCGCGATTCGAGAGTGCTGCTGGCTGCGGCAGCGTTGGCGATGTTCCTGTCTGCATTTCCGGCGTGGGCTGCGCTAGGTGGGAGCGTTGCCACAGTGCGGGCGGATCAAGTCCACATGCAGGGAACTCTGCGGAAGACTGCGACCGCTTTCTATACCGTGCACGAGATTCAATCGGCATCGGGAATCGTGGTGAGGGAGTATGTGGCTTCGGTCGGTGAGTCGGCGGGCACAGTATTTGCCGTAGCGTGGCAAGGACCGTGGCCGCCGGACATGCGTCAGCTTTTGGGAACTTACTTCGATCAATACATTCAAGCGGCAAAAGCGCAGAGCGCGGCGCGGATCGGACGCAGGCCACTGGCGATCGAACAGCCGGGATTTGTGATGGAGATGGGAGGGCATCCGCGGTCGTTTATAGGACGAGCTTATGTTCCGGGGATGCTGCCGGCGGGAGTGCGCGCCGAGGAAATCCGATGAGAGCGGTGCGGATATTTGCCGTGTCTGCGATCCTTCCGGCGTTTGCATTTCTAGTTGCATGCGGCGGTGGAAGCAGCAGTACTCCGGCCAACACGGTCACGCCTCCATCATCCGGGAACAACGTAGCGGCGATTACCGTGAATGGCGGGCCGACTTCGAACTACGCGGACGCAGCCTTCGCCACCGTTACGGTTTGCGTTCCGGGAACTTCCACTTGTCAAACGATCGATGGCGTTCTGATGGATACGGGAAGCTCGGGGTTGAGGATTCTTTCTTCCGTGCTCACCATTGCGCTGCCGCAGCAGAATGCATCCGACGGCAATCCAGTGGTCGAGTGTCTTCCGTTCGTGAGCGGATACACATGGGGATCAGTGCAGACTGCTGATGTGGAGATTGCGGGGGAGAAGGCCAGCTCCACGCCGGTGCAAGTGTTGAGCGATAGTGACTTTACGGCTCCGAGCGGCTGCACGAGTTTCGGAACGTCCTCGGATACGATCGGGAATTTACTGGCAAACGGGATTCTCGGAGTTGGTTTGTTTGCGCAGGACTGTGGCGGCTATTGCGAGGTGGTACAGACGGCACCGGGAAATCCGAATTTATATTATGAGTGTTCTTCGTCCACGAATTGTCAGCCGGTTGGCGAGAGCCTGGCACAGCAGGTGACAAATCCGGTTGCACTATTTTCCACGGACAATAACGGAGTGATTGTTGAACTGCCACAGGTCCAGGGGGGAGTTGAGGCTAGCGTGAGCGGGTCGCTGGTGTTCGGCATTGGAACGGAATCGAATAACGCGCTGGGCGGGGCGACGGTTTACACGGCGGACCCCAACACCGGAAACTTCTCCACCACGTACAGCGGCACGGCTTATACCGATACGAGCTTCCTCGACAGCGGCTCGAATGGCTACTTTTTTCCCAGCACGATAACGCAATGTCCCAGCGGCGGTGACGCGCCTGGCTTTTACTGCCCATCCTCTACTGAGAATCTTTCGGCGACGAATCAGGGACTGAATGGGGCCAGCGATACGGTCAATTTCAGCGTTGCAAATGCTGAAAGTTTGTTCAATGTGAACGATTCTGCCATCGGTGATTTGGGTGGCACATTTTCAGGCGGTTTTGACTGGGGGCTTCCGTTCTTTTTCGGTCGGAATGTATTCGTCGCAATTCAGGGACAGAGTACGCCTGGCGGAACGGCGCCTTATTGGGCTTACTAGCGCCAGCGGAGACATGTTGTCGCGCGCCTCAGGCGCTAAAGCACGGAACATTTTCAACGGCTTAACGGCACGACTGAAGCCGTGCCCTTCCCGAACATTTCTTCCCAGACGTTTCGAAAATTGAGTTTTTCAGCGAGCTGCCACAGCTCGTCCGCGCTTTCACGAACAGAAAATCATTTGATGGCCATGCGCGACTGGTGCAGGCTGGAGATGCGGGAGATGGCCGCGACCATCATGCTGGAAAGCAATTGCATGGTGGCGACATCTTTTTCATCGAAGGCACTGGGAGATGAAGACAGCACTTCGAAGACGCCGAGAGTGCGTCGATAGTAGCGCAGCGGAGAGACGAGGATGGAACGAACTCCTAGGCGGCGGCAACTGGCTAGATCGACCCGCGGGTTACGCTCGGCGTCGTGGCACAGCATGACTTCTCCAGTGCGCACGGCTTCGGCGGAGATGCCGGTATCGGTTTGCAGGCGAATCCCGAGGTCGGGGGCGGTGCGGCCAGCGCGGGCGCGGCAGACGATCTCATCGCCGGCACGCAGCGCGATGGCAGCGCCGGTGGCTCCGGTGAGATGCTGGGCGCGTTCAGTAATCGCGCTGATCGCTGGTTCAAGATCCAACTCCGCGGCGTGGATATCGACTTCTTCCCCGGCATGCACGGCGCGAAAGCCTGAAACAGGATGAGCAGCATTGGCTACGCGAAGCTGGCTGCGCAGGGCGATTGAAGGCACGCGGGCGTGATGGTCGGCGACTTCGAGGAATTCTCTGTCTCGAACATGAGGATCGGGGACAGTGCGCAACAAGTCGCGTACGAGACTATCGAGCTCGGAATCGGTGATCAGGTGAGCGGTCTGCTGGTTGCGCAGCGTTCCACCAAGGACGCGTGAGAGGCTGAGCAGCGAGGTGTTGCCGCAAGCGAGGCAATACGGACGGCTGTTGGTGCTGATCAGTTCGCACTGGATACAAAACGTGGCGGTCTGAAGAGGAACGAAATGTACGTCCTTGAAAGTAGTGCCGTAAACGGTCTTACTAAACATGCTTGCGAATCCCCGCTCTAAAAATCTGGAGTTCCAAGGTAAATAGGGATGGGGGCATGAAGAAGTAGCCGGATTGGTTCCCCTTGTGGAAAACGTTGGATTTTTCGAGGGAAACGTGTTTGGGGCGTTATTTTTTGGAGTGTGAAGGAAATTGCAATCGCAACTTGTTCGAACAGAATATATTCGCCGAACGGCGGATTTTTCTCTGCGGCCTCTTGATTTGGGACGAGTCCGGGCTTACACTCATAGCATGTTCGAGGCAGCAAATGCCTGGATACTGGGGGATCTTATGCAGTGGACAGCACCCACTTTTGAAGAAGTTTGCCTGAATTGCGAAATCAACTCCTACGCCAGCGCCAAACTGTAACCGTCGGCCCTCCCTGATCTCTTCCTTTAGGTCACCACGCAGGTATGCGTGTTGGTCGTCTTCGCTCTATTCTTTCGCCTCTTCGGTCTTGTTCTTTTTCCTAAATATCTTACCCACGGCGGGCACCGCTTCCCGGCGGACGTCCAACGTTCGCAAGGAATCACTTTACGTCTTGGTGGCTTCTCTAACCGGCTTGTGCGGCTACGAAACCTTGATCGTCCTGACCGGGGTGTGGAATCACTTGCACGGTATGCTGAAGCGTACGATCCAGAGCATCGGCGAGAGCGGTGGGAAAGTCCATGGTGAGAAGATTGATATCAAGCTGCAGGTGCCGCTGCGAATACAAACGGTGAACCACTAAGGCTCCGCGATGGCGATTGGCGGAGCTCACCAGATCAAGCGATAGAGTCCAGGCCGCCAGGCCATCGAGCGTCCTCGACCTCCTGCTCTTGCCCCCTTGAAAAAAAACTTCTCCCCGCCGGGGCTGTGCGCCGGTCTCGCCTGCCCGGAAGGGATAGGCTTCCGTGGGAAAAAGCTTGAAGCGAACATCGAAGCCATCGAAGTCGTTGGAGCTGAAGGCAGCTTCGAGAACGCAGCAGACCTGCTCGTAGTCCCGGGCGGCTTTGAGCTCTTGTGTGGCTCGCCGGATTGCGAGGTTGTTAATCACAATCTGGCGTTGTTCGAAGGTGCGGTGTGCGACGCGTGCGAGTTCGCCTAACTCGAGATAGCCGAGGCGCTGAACCCCAATCCAGATGCCCGTTCCTAGCACCGCGAGCACCAGGCCGAGAGAGCTGCCGGTGGGCCAGAGCAGAAACAAACTCAGCAATGCGAAGACGGCGGAAACTCCGTAAAGCACAATCACAACCTGGCGGTGAGTGAGCCCGTGCTGCAACAGCTTGTGATGGATGTGTTCGCGGTCAGCAGTGAAGACTGGACGGCCGCTGATCAATCGCCGGAGGATCGAGAGCGAGGTTTCCAGAATCGGCAGGCCGAAGGAAACAACTGGGATGGCAACGGCGACGATGGTGGGAGCTTTTTCAGCTCCTTCCAGAGCGAGCGCACTGAGCAGGAAGCCGATGAAGAGGCTGCCCGAGTCGCCCAGGAAAATAGTTGCGGGATTGAAGTTGTAGCGCAGAAAACCGAGGATTGCGCCGGCCAGAGCGATGGTCATCACCGTGACCAGCGAATATCCGTTCAGCAGTGCAACTACGAACGCCACCAGCGTGGAGAATAACGCCGAGCCCGCAGCCAAACCGTCCAGGCCATCGATGAGGTTGAAGGCGTTCGTGATGGCCAGCACCCAGAGAATCGTGAGCGGCAACCCGACAAACCACGGCAGTTGATGCTCACCGAACAGCACTGGGATGTTAACAATGCGAAGACCACCGATAAACAACATCGTGGCGGCAAGACCTTGCACCGCGAACTTGATATAGGGACCGACGGTGTATAGATCGTCATACACTCCCAGCAGGAAAACCAGAGAAGCGGGAGCGAGGATGGTCAGCAGGGTTTTCAGGGAAAGGGCGGAGTGCAGGTGGGGCAGGTAAGCGCCCATCACCGCAGCTGCCACCATGCTCAACGAGAAGGAAATGAAAATGGCCACGCCTCCCAGGCGTGGCAACGGATTAGAGTGCAGGTGCCGTTCGTGCGAAGGTACAGCCACCCATCCGCGCCGGGACGCAACATCCCGCACATAGCGCGTGAGGACGAATGAAAACAACAGCGACAGGAAGAAAATTGCAAAGAAAACTACTGTCAACTGCCCTCCATCGGCTGGCTGGTTATAAAACGTTGGCGAGCGCCATCCTCTTCTGACGCTTGAAGTATGGCATCAGCTGGTACTGCGTGAAAGTAAGCGAACAGGTTCCATCTGCGTTTGAGGGTTGTTCGGAATCTAGCAGCCCCGGAGCACGGTTTCAATTGCGATCAGTGAAAAATCTGTGGAAAACAGCGCTCTGTGCCACATGCGTCAATAAAGCAATGTGATCGGCACAGGCTTTGCTGTGCTAGACTTTTCAGCGAATCTTCTTCCACCAGAGGCCCGTTGATGGAGTTCGGCAAATTCGGTTTTGCCTGTACCCGCTGCCTGCTTACGTTCGCTCTCGTTTTGCTTTATGGTGCTGAGTTCAGAGTTGCGGCACAGCAAGCGCCATCGTCTTCACCGGTTCCGGCTCCCGTGCTGCCTGCGGCGGAGCCGATCTCTCAAGCTGCGATCGGTAGCGCGCCCAAGCGGGCTGATACTCAGAACGCTCCTGCGAGTGGCGCTTCAGCCGGCCAGGTTGCGCCCGCGAACGAAAATTCTTCTCAGCTAAGGCTAAGCCCCGGTGATTTGCTTGAGGTGAGCATCTATAACGTGCCGGAACTGGCCACGAAAGCGCGAGTGGGAAATTCAGGAGACGTTTATCTGCCGCTCATCGACTATGTACACGTTGGCGACCTTACGGTAGAAGAGGCGCAGGCTTTGATTGAGAAGCGGCTGGATGATGGAGGCTTTGTCCGCAACGCTCACGTTACGATCTTCATCGACGAATCCGCTGCTCAGGGAGTGACGGTCCTGGGCGAAGTAGCCAAGCCCGGCATCTACCCGGCTCTTGGAGACCGCAGGCTCTACGATATTATCTCGGCGGCGGGAGGCTTCACGGCGTCAGCAGGACGGAAAGTGAGTATCATCCGGCAACACAGCCAAGGCGAACCGATCACGGTAAACCTGCCCAGGAATCTGGCTGACGACCTGCAAGACAACGTCGTGATCGAACCAGGGGACACCATCACGATACCTCGGGCACCGATCATCTATGTGGTCGGCGATGTGGGCCATCCGGCCGGGTTTCTAGTGGATAATGGCAGCTTGACCGTGTTGCAGGCGCTGGCGCTGGCGGGCGGGACAAACCACACGGCGAAGATGGGCGGAGTCCGCATCATCCACAAAAGCCCTACCGGGATGATCGAAACGGCAGTTCCGCTGAAAAAGATGCTGGAAGCGAAAGCTCCCGACGTGAACCTTCAAGCCGACGACATCCTTTTTGTGCCGCTGAGCGGCATACGATACGCTGCCGGAACGGGCCTTAGTGCGGCAATGTCTGCGGCGGCCGGGCTGGCGATCATTGCTGCGCACCCCTAAGCCGCACATCCGTGCGGGAGCTGGGGCCTCTGCTTAGGCGGCGATTTCTGTTTTCCTCCGTTCCGGAAGGTTCAACACGCGTTCGAGGACACGAATATATTTTCCCGCTGTTTGACGCCGGGAAAACTTACGAACGATGTGTTCCCTGCCGTTGTATCCGAGTTCGCGAGCCAGTTCGCGATTCGCGGCCAGATAGCGGATCGCTTCGGCTAGCGCGTACGCGTTCTCCGGTTCGATTACGAGGCCGCCTTGAGATTCCTCTAAAATGCTGCGCGCCTGCCCGTCGACTCCGAGGATTACGGGGCGCGCGCACGACATGAATTCCAGCATCTTGGTCGGGATCACCGTCTTGAATATATCCGCCTTCTTGAGCAGCACAAGGCAAACGTCTGACGCGGAGATGTAGGTGGGGATTTTTTCGCGAGGCTGCTGCCCGATAAATTGCAGATTGCTCAGGCCGCGCTCGCGCGCCAGGGCAATGATGTGCTCTTTTTCGGCGCCTTCCCCCAGCAGGAGAAATGCAATCTCCGGATTCGTCTCCTGCAATAGCATGGCAGCAGAAATAATCGTTTCCAATCCGTGCGCCATTCCCATTGTGCCGATGTAGGAGACAACAAATTTTCCCTCAAATCCCAGTTCCCTTCTCAGACTGGTTGCTGAGTCTGCAGTAAATACGGGCGGAGCGAAGACATCGGTCTCGACACCATTCTCAATTACTGAAATTTTTTCACGAGGGACACGCCAGTGTTCGACCAGATAGTCTTCGAACGCTGGCGTAACCACGACGATGCGGTCGGAACGGCGATACAAGAAGCCTGCGATTTTTGCCAGAGATCGGTGCAGCAGAGAATCTCCATTGCCCATGCCGACAGCGGCCAGAGATTCGGGCCAAAGATCGCGCACTTCGAAGATGAACGGAACGCGTTTCCAGCGCGCCAGCCACCAGCCCGAGAGTCCAACCAGCAACTGCGGTGAAGTTGCAATCACAACGTCGGGACGAGACAAGAAAATTCCGGTGCTGGCCGCTGACGCGCAAAACGAACTGTAGTTCAAAATCCGCTCGTAGGCCTTCCGGTTAGGAAAAGGAAGCAGCCAGGTGCGAACCACTGTTACGCCATGGATGCGCTCGCGAACTACCAGACGCCGGAATTTATCGCGGTACTCGCGAGGAACCACTCCGGTGGGATGATTGGGAAAACCCGTGAGCACAGTGACTTCGTGCCCCGCAGCGGCCCAGTGCCGTGATAACTCGACCGCTCGCGCGGCCGGTGCGCCCATCTCCGGGGGAAAGTATTGCGAGACGTAGAGAATTTTCATGAGAAATTCACGAAGCCCGGTTCATGCCGCCTACGCCTGGAGCGTCATCGTCGCGGCGAAGATCTTTTGTAGCGACGGGCACAGCAATCGGTTGTCCCAAACAGCGCGACTCTTCCAGCGCAAACGTCGCTCGCATCGTGCTTGTGATTTCGTGAAACGGAATCGGCGACTCGGCTCCGATTTGAATTGCATTGATGAACGCCTGCCACTCACCACGATGTCCCTTGTCCTGGCGCAGAAGCGAGCGAACGATGCGCTTCTTTCCGTTCCGCACAAGCTCCAGCCGTCGAAAATCTTCGAGCACTGCTACGTTGCCGCCGCCAAAGACTTCGATTCGTTCTTTGGAATAAGACTTGTCCCCGTTCGCGAGATAGGTGATGGTTCCCTGAGAGCCGTCCGCAAAGCGCAGCGAACACATCACGTTGTCGTTGCTGTATCGACCCGGGTTGGACAGGCTGCGCGTCTCGACCTCTACGGGCGAGGACTCAGTCAGAAAGCTCAGGAAGTCGACAAAGTGGCAGACTTCTCCCACGATGCGGCCTCCGCCTTGTTCGGGATCATTCAACCAGTGGTCCGCCGGAATGAAGCCTGCGTTGACGCGATAGTGAAGCGCAAGGGGTTCGCGAACTTCTTTTAGAAAATGCTTCAATTGAATTGCCATTGGGGCAAAACGACGATTGAAACCAACCATTAGAAGCGGACGTGGGGAACCAAGAATATTGTGTGCTTCGAGAATTCTATTCAGCTCAGTTTCGTTGAGGCACAGAGGTTTTTCGCAGAAGACATGTTTGCCGGAACCAAGAGCTGCAATTACCTGATCGGCATGCAGGTGATGGCGCGTAGTGATGACAACGGTGTTGACCGTTGGATGGTTGAGAACCTCCCGCTCATCGGTGGTACAAGAGCGAAATCCGAATTTCTGGGCGGCATACCGGGCGTGCGACCCGCTGGCGGCGCTGGCTATCACCATTTCCACACCAGCGACTTGCTTGATCGCAGGCAGAAGCGTGCTCGTTGCAAAACCGCCTGCCCCGAGAAGACCTATCTGAATAGACTTGTGAGTCGTGATGGGCCGGTCAGGTGTACATAAGTTTACGGTACGGGTATCGCACGCACCTTCAGGATATGCGATCAATACGCCCAGGAACTGCTCCTGCATCTTGCCCGTGATCAAATCGTAGGCGGAGTGCGCGTGTGCAATGGGGTAGCGATGAGTGATCAGCGGCTGCAAATTAAGTTTGCGATCCGCGAGAAGCTTCAGAAAAGCTTCCATGTTTCGCGTTTCGGTCCAGCGCACATAGCCAATGGGATAGTCGATTCCTTTCTCTTCATAGGCGGGGTCATAGCGGCCGGGACCGTAGGAGCGCGAGACTCGGAAGTCGAGTTCCTTCTCATAAAATGATCTGCGGGGAATATCCATCGCAACCGTTCCAACAGCCACGACCACAGCGCGATGCCGAGCCACCGCTCCCGCGAGATTTACGGGATCATTGCTTGCCGTTTGTGCGGCAAGGAGCACCGCGTCAGCGCCGTGCCCACCGGAGTGCTGCAGACATAAGTCCTGAAAGCCGGAAGCGGAAGTGCTGACCGCATCGGCTCCCAGGCGCAGAGCCAGATCCACACGCTCGCTGGAAATATCCATTCCGAGGACGCAGCAGCCGGCAGCTTTAAGGATTTGCACCGTCAACTGACCAAGCAGTCCGAGGCCGATCACGGCTACAATGTCGCCCAACTTGGCTTCTGCATTGCGCACACCGTGAAGCGCTACCGCTCCGAGCGTGGTGAAAGCGGCTTCGTCGAAGCTCACGGCCTCAGAAGAAATCCGCGCGACGAGCAGGCGGGGAACGCAGGCAAATTCGGCATGCACGGCGTGGCCTGCGCCGGCACAAGCAACGCGATCTCCGGGATTAATATCGGCAATGCCTTCGCCCACAGCGACAACAGTTCCAGCGCTGCTGTAGCCCAAGGCGCTGGGTTGATCGAGGCGGCTGCGGACCGTAGACACGGTTGCCAGCAAGCCATCGCGATTGATCTTGCTCAGGACTTCGCGCACAAGATCCGGGCGCATTCTCGCCTTCTGCAGCAAGTTCTTGCTGGCAAACTCGGAGGAAGCTCGCTCCGTGCCTGCGGAAACTACAGAGGCGGCGGTGCGCACCAACACATATCCCGCCAGCAATTTCGGGGTGGGCACGTCCGTGACGGTAATTTCTGCGGTGCGTGAATCCTGGAAAACTTGCTTCATGCTTCGTTTATACTCATCGCCGATCGATGTGCACTCACCGAGTGCGTCCGTTTCTCCGTAAGATTCACTCGATAAAGCTCCGTTTCATCACGCAGGATGATTATCTCTCCGTCTACGGATTTAACCTTGCATCGTTCATCGGTAAGAACCGCGGTAACAAAACGCACGGGCAGTTGCGACCGAGTTTCGTAGAGCAGAGAAACTGCCGGTTGAAGATCGCCATAGGTGGGCGACTCCCAACCGAGCAATTGTGTGTCTGCCTTCTCGACCGCCCAGTTCTTTCCTACCTGCGTCGAGATTTGGTTCCCGGCACGAATGACTGACGCACTGCCTGGGACGCCGGCGAAAATATTCCAGCCAATCCGCGATTTGCCGGCTGCGAACTCAATTTGAAAGGGCTCGTCGGAAATCTCATGCGGAAGATCGGCGGCTAGCCAGTGTAAGCGCACGTTGTGCACACCGGTTCCTTCTATGTCATCGATGATTACCCAACCCGAGCCAGCCAACCACTGGACGGCGCGGCGATGCTTCACGCTAAAACGTTTGTAGCCGTCATGCTCGCCTTCAAAACGATCGGCGTAAGCCTGACCGGGTGAACGATACGAACGACCTGAAGCCTGCGCCCAGTCGACCCAGAGAAACCGGCCGGCGCGGCGCATCTGGTCATGACGATCGACGGTGACGGTGTTATGAACGGCAGTCCTCGCAAGGCCATTATTCCACGGCGGAGAGCCGTTGTAGAGATACGTTCCGGCATCGCGTGCGAGGTTAATACCGTGCCACCACAAATCCACGTGCAGTTGATCAGCCTGAAAAGGACGGCGCTTGTAGCGGCCGGCGCGAATGAGCGCCCAGGAATGAGAATCGCCGAGGCGGAAGTATCCGGTTTCGGCGGCTGCAGATGAAATTGGAGCAGCTTTTTCCGCAACCGCAGGCTTTGCCCCAAACTTTGTCCCAAACCACAGCGCAGCTTCATCCCAAGGCCCGGGCGGCAGTGCGGGACGATCGAGAACCGCAGCACCCAACTGCAGCAACGGACGAAAATCGCGATACGCAGAACGCGCGAGCGGAAAAATCATGCTGCCGTCATCGGAACCGTAGTTCGGCGCAAAGCCACTTTCCGGATCGACCCAGGCACGCATAAATTCAAATGCCGCTTGCGTACGCGAGCGAATTTCCTCGGGGAGCGGAACCTGTTGAATCTCGGCGAGACGTAGAGTCCAGAACAGTAGATGCAAAATCATGCGCTGGTAATTGAAGGAATGCTGCTGCGAAACGCCTTCGGGAGTGATCTGATCGAGAACCGCTTCCTGCAGAAGATGCGCACCTAGGTTCTGCCAAATCTGCGCTTCTCGCAATTCTGGATAGAGCGTGCCTGCGGTCCACAAGCCAACTGCTTCGCTGATCAAGTGATTGCTGCGCTGAGAGCGAGAGTAACCGAGGGTCTGCGCCGTGCGCCAGGCATGGGCCGCGATCATGGAAACCAGCAGCGCTACGCGTTTATCGGTGGTGGAGGGTGAATTTATGAAAGCATGCAGCGCGAACGACCAGGCCAGGATCCGCAATGAGGACTCCTGGCCGCAGATCCAGAGCGGACCGGCCATGGGCGGACTTTGACGAGCCCAGTCTTCGATCGCGTTCCAGAAGGCTTGGGGAAATCGCTCGTCGCCGCTGAGAGCGTAGGCTCGAACCAGTGGGTAGATGAATAAGAACCTGGAGGGCTCGAGAATAAATTTGAGGTCGCCGTATGCGGGCGAGGCAAAACGCATCTGCGTCCACGGCTGCTGCGGTGAAACGCTCTGCCCCGTAGCCGGGTTCCGAAACCATTGCGGCGGGAATTCGCAGGGGAAAGATAGTTGGCCGAAGAACGGAAGATTACCGGCGAGAATTGACTCCGCTTCGGCGACGATCGATGCTTCTCCACCGCTCCCGACGATTTCTCTAATGCTCAGACCGAGGCTTTGCGCGTCGGTAAAGAAAAAAGGCCTTGTACCGTCTCTGCGCGCAGATCGCATTTCTTCGGCCCGAACGCCCGGCGCAATCCGCTTTAGGTCCCAGGAATCCCAGCCTTGCACGGAACGCATCCGCCACGACATCAAGCCGCTGCCACGCTGGAGTTCGTATTCCAGGCGCAGCACGCCGTCGCGCACGCCGAAGGTGCGACCGATTTGCAGCATGGTCTCGAACTTGCTCATCGGCTTACCCATTCGCCGTTCCCACGGCTGCGGGATGCCGATTTGTAAGACGCTCGGCGGCCCGCGCCTGAAGCCATTCATGCATCACGAAGAACTGATTATCTTTATCTGGATCAGCGTCGAGATTGGATTGTGGCTTCGCCGAGATCGTGCCGCGATCGAGAGCTGCAACTACTTCGGCAGCCTTCTCAATGCCAAAGGCGATGAGCCGGTTGCGCAAGTCACTTAGCGATCCGCATTGAGCTGCGCTGGGGAATTCGTATCGGTGAAGAATCGGCCCGGTATCAATTCCCGCATCCATGTAATGGATAGCGATGCCAACTGGAACGTGCTTCAACAAAGACCACTCTGGACTGCTCATACCGCGAACTTGTGGCAGCAAGCCCAAATGCGCGTTTAGAACTCCGAGGCGCGGCACATCGAGTAGCGGCTTTCGCAGGATGTTGCCGCCAGTGAAGATGATCAGATCAGGCGACCATTCTTTGAGGCGCGCAATCGACTTCGGCGCGTTCTGATCGTTGCAGCTAACAACCGGAAAGCGGTAAGCCGCTGCTACTTCACGCAGGTTGCGAAAGAATTTGTCTTCGTGTTTGAGCAGCGGCTGCAGATAAGGATTCCGGGATTGCGATGGCCCATTGGTTTTTTGTGGAAACAGCTTAGCACGCGCGTAACGCGCGACCTCTCTCGCACCCCATTGTCCGAGCTTGCGCTGCAGAGTTCCGCGATCCAGAGTTGAAAGCGCAAGAGCGCCGACCGGAACATACCCAGACTCGGCCATATGCGCTGCCATGGCGCAGGCGGATTCGCTGTATACGCTCGAGCACAGAACTACGATGCGCATGGTAAAGTCTCGACGGTGGATGCTTCGAATGATTGCGTAAGGCGCAGCTCCAACAGGAGCGCGTCGGCGAAAAACTTGCATCCCCAACTGATGTAGCGAAAAGGTTGATAGCGGCCCCAGACCGGGTAAGAGCCGCTGACTCCACCCACGACTCCTCGCGGCCCACCGGCTGGAATCAATTGTTTCAACATCTCATTCATTTTTAGGCCGGCGTTAAGGTAGCGCAGGTCGTCAGTCACTTCAAATAATCGCAGCCAGACGCACGACATCTGCGCGTTTCCAGTGAGACAGGTGAAGCGTTGACCGCCTTTGAAATCTTTTTCGTAAGCACCGGATAAATATTTAGTCGTTTCGAACTTCTTCAGCAGTACCCACGCTGACTTTGCAACTGTTTCGATGGCATCGCTCCTGCGCCGCAGAATGGCACATTCCAAAACGCCCTGCAGCACGTAAGCGATGAAGTGTAGATAGTTGGGATGGCCTTGCAGGTTGATGCCATCGATCCACCCGCTAGGCCGGAAATGCGACAAAACCCAATCGAGATTTTTATCAGCCGCGAGACCGAAATCCAAACGGCGATCGTTATTGTTGTGATCACGACCATCCACACCACTATAATCTGTGGTCCGAACGGACAGTTCAGCCAGTGACCATGCCACCATGCTGTAGTAAGTGTGAGCCGCGCCTTGATACGCGCCCGCACCTGACCATGATCCATCGGGCCGCTGCATTTTAATGAGCCAATCGCCGGCAGTGGCGGCCGCTTGCAGAATCTCCGGATGGTTCGTTTCCGCGTGAGCGCGGACCAAACCTTGCAGGACCTGGCCCGTATTGAATACCGACGGTTGCGCTTCGTAATTGTGCAATCCGCCGCGCAATCCACCGGGAAACGCTCCGGCCGGCATCTGCAATGAGCGCAACCATTGCGTGGCACGCTCAGCGGCGGCGAGCGACTCATGGTCGCCGGTAGGGCGCGCGAAGTCGTAGAGCGTCGGAATAATGTAGCCGGTGACCTCAGGATAGGATGCCGAATATCCAGTGAGCAGGCTGTAGTAAGCGGCAATGCCGCCGTCGGGGCGCTGTGCATTGAGAATCCAACGCAGCAATGCGTTAAGCGTTTCTGTACTGGGCCGCTTCGTCGTCGAATAAGAATAGAGATGCCGCTGCTCGAACGAAACGCGCAGTTTGTCCGATACGAGTTTTCGAACAAGCGGAAACACACGCTGCGGGCGGCACAGCAAGCCGGTTGCTTCGGTCAGCGCTTTGGCAGTGCGACCGGTCGTGGCGCTGTGGTTGCCGCTATTCACGCGGTGGCTGCCTCCGGCGTGTGGCCGAATTCTTCCGTTCTTTGCTGCGCGCCAGCATCGAGAAAAATCCGCATCCAGGCCTCCAGAGTGAGGAATTGCCAGATTTGCATCGACCAATCTTCGGCTCCGCTCCGCTGCTCATCGATAAAGCGGCGCACCGCTTCTGGGCGGAACAGTCCGCGGGTGCGGATGTTAGTTTCGGAAAGCAGATCATCGACCATCTCCCGCAGATCGTTAGCCAGCCAGTAGTCGACTGGCGCAGCAAAGCCGGCTTTCGGCTGGCGCAATACTTCGGCAGGAAGAACATCTCGCATTGCCCGGCGCAAGATATGCTTGGTCGTCGGGCGAAAAAATCCTTTGAGCTTGAGATCAGGCGGAATATTCCAGGCGGTGAACTCGGCGAGTTCACGATCGAGAAAGGGCACGCGAACTTCAACAGACGAGGCCATACTCATCTTGTCGTTGTAGTTCAGGTTCAGACTCGTCATGAATATTTTGGTATCGAGATAAAGCATCTGGTTGAGAAAGTCGGCGTCGCGCACTTCGTTGAAGCGGGCATGATGGCGAACCGCTGGATCGGAGGCGCGAAACTGATCCTGAATCTCAGGCGCATACAGATTAATTTTCTGTTCAGAGTCGAGATAGGTGCAGTTGCGGATGAAGCGGTCTTCCGGTGCAAGAGAGGCGCTGCGTGCCATCTTCTTGGCCAGTCGCACGCTTCCCTTCATCGCCGTACCGCGCAGGCTGGGAAGGGCGTCGATGCCGGATTCGATCCCACTGCGAAACGCAGCGGGAATTCTTTGATAGGCGCTCGCCCAGCGATGCGCAGCATGCTTGCGATATCCGGCAAACAATTCATCTCCGCCAACGCCCGATAGCATCACAGTGGCCTGCTTACGCGCTTCGCGGCATACCAGATAGGCAGTGATGATTGCAGGATCCGCGGTGGGCTCATCCATGTGCCACGTGAGACGAGGGAGCAAATCAGTGACGTCGGGCTCAACTACGATCTGCTGGTTCTCGCAGCCTAATTGTTGCGCCAGACGGGCCGGCACGTTGGGATCATCGAGCGCGGTTTCGCCGACACGATACTTGTGCGGAAAGGTAATCGTATAAGTGCGGACGGGCTGCTTTGTCGTCGTCGTTCCGCACATCATGGCTACAATGCTCGAGGAATCCAACCCGGCGCTGAGAAACGCTCCGATCGGAACGTCGCTCACCATCTGCTGTTCTACGGAATGCCGAAAGCGTTCGCGAATTTCGTCGGCGAGATCAGCTTCGGATCGCGGATAGCGCGCGTCGGCACGGGGAAAAGTCAGGTCCCAGTATTGACGGATTTTCAATTCGCCACTGCTGAAGGTCGCGCAATGTCCGGCGGGAAGTTTGTAGATGCCGCGAAACATGGTCTTGGGATCTGGAACCCATAGGAACGTCAGATACTGATGCAGCGATTCCAGATCAAGCTCGGCATCGATCTCCGGCACGTGGAGCAGGGCTTTAACTTCGGAAGCAAAGGCCAGCTTTCTGCCGCGGTGGGAATAATAAAAAGGCTTCACCCCGAAATGATCGCGCGCCAGAAACAACTCTGGCGTGCCTGAGCGAAGATCGCAGATGGCAAACGCGAACATGCCGTTGAGGCGATGAACGCAATCGGCGCCTTCTTGTTCGTAGAGGTGGATTATGACTTCCGTATCCGTATTGGAGGCGAAGCGGTGCCCTTTGCTTTGCAGCTCGCGGCGAAGTTCGGCGAAGTTATAAATTTCGCCGTTGTACGTGATCCAGACAGTGCGATCCTCGTTGCACATCGGCATGTGGCCGTCGGCTGATAGATCGAGAATGGCGAGGCGGCGGCTGCCGAGGCCAACGTAGGAACCGTCGGGAAATCTTTTCTCCCA
>JBAPQU010000334.1:0-2742 GCA_049280795.1 Candidatus Sulfotelmatobacter sp. | reverse complement strand
GCTCGGAGGAGGTATAAGAACGAGTGTGAACCGTGTAACTGATGCCCGCCTGCGAACCGCCTTTGACGATTACCGAACCCACATCGACTTTGACCCGCAGAGTTTTTGCCGCAGCCAGCGAACCACTGATTTCCTGGGCCCAAGCATCACCTTCGCGGGCGATGTGGGTTTCCTGCGCTACGGCCAGTGGCGCAAGCAGGGCCAGCAGGCAAATCCGGCTGACGAATTGTGGCGAACGTTTCAAGATAAGCACCTCAGTTTCCTGTCATTCCGAACCTTACTCAATCAATCTCCGGCAATTGCGCCAGCATGGTGCGCGCTTGCGACTTGATGTACAGGCTTTGGTCTTTCGCGGCCAGCGTCATCAGCACGCCGCGCACGCTGCCATCCGCCTTTACCGGCTCGATCATGCGCAATGCTTCGGTGCGCACGCCCGGATTAGAATCGTTCACCAGTGCTTCCAGCACCGCGTCGCGCACGCGCACATCATCCTTCACGAACGCGCCCAGACCATCGAGGCACTTCAGCCGCACCCCGGGATTGGTGTCATAGCGTAGCGAGTAGATCAGCGCCTCGCGCACCTGCGAAACATCCGGCTTCTGTGTCAGCAGATCGACCGAATCCATACGCACGCCGGAATTGTAGTTGTTTCGGGCGGCAAACAGCAGCAATTGCTGGATGCGCTGGTCGTTCATCGACCCATGCGTCTCCAGGGTGGAAACCGTGTCGTACTTGATGTCAATCTTATTGCTGCCCGGTTCCTGCACGATGGAGCGGATGCCGGTGATAGAAGCCTCGGTGGGAGTGGCGGGAGTTACGGCGGCGGGTGAACCTTGCGGCGGATGAGCGAATACTCGGTAGGAAGTTCCCAGGCCGCCAGCGAATCCAAGAATCAAAATCGCGGAGGCCAGAGCCGGCGAGAAGCGTACTTGCCGCAGCCAGTTCGCCGGATCGAAGGCCAGGCGATGCCAGAAGCGGCCTTGCTCGGCGGTTTCCAGCGCCTCCTGCAGCCGCATGCGCGAAGCTGTCAGCAGATTAGGAGTCGGCTCCGCCGCCCGCTCCTGCGACAGCAGCGCATGAAACTCCTGCTCTGCCTTCAGTTCGGCAGCGCAGTCGGCGCAGCGTGCCACGTGCTGCTCCAGTTCATAACGAGCATCGTCGGCCAGCTCGCCGTAAACATGCAGCGTGATATTTTCTCGAACCCATTCGCACTTCATCGTGTCACCTTTAGCTGGGGTGCCCCATGTCTCGCCTCTTTTGCGAGACATGGGACCTCGCCATCACCTCATATCCGCCAACTGGCCGCGCAATTTCTGCGTGGCCCGGAAGAGTGTATTCTTTGCGGTCTCTTCCGTGGTATGCAAAATCTCTCCTACAGTCCTCAATTTCAAACCGTGGTAATGCTTCAACTCAAATACCATGCGCTCGCGCGGCGTTAATTTTTCGAGCGCGCCGGAAATCCTCGCACCCAACTGACGCCGCATCAAATCGCGCTCCGGGTTCGCGCCCGCGCGCCCGTCCGGAACCTGATCGAGCAGGTCGTACTCACCACCGTCGCCGTCTTTCGCCACCGGCGCATCTTCCTTGCGCACATTCTTTTTGCGCAGGTGATCCAGGCAAAGATTGGTTACGATGCGATAAATCCAGGTATAGAACGAGCACTCAAAACGAAAGCTTCCGATGTTTTTGTACGCCTTGAGGAAGGCGTCCTGATAAACATCCTGCGCGTCCTGCTCGGTGCCGGTGAGGTGTAACGCCAGCCGCAACACCGCCTGATCGTAGTGACGCACCAATTCCTCGAAGGCGGCGCGGTTCCCGCGTTGCGCCTCACGGATGAGGATCGTATCGTCGATGCGGCGTTCTTGCCCAGCCATGCGGCCCCGCGTGGGGACTTGGATACCGCTGACTTTCTCCGCCCGCTCGTACTTACTTTTCGAGTAGGCAGGTGTACCAACCGCAATGTTTACTGCCCAAACATCGGCTGGCATGTTCGTGTCATATCCCTGTTGGCCCGTCAATGCTTATCCCGGGCTGCATAGGAATAGACGTGGAGTCAGTGGAACCGTGAGCAGAAATTATAGGCTGTCGGAGGTAATTTATGGGGCCTAGGTGATTCTTTTCTAATGAGTTAGCGGGAGACAGAACAGTCGTAACAGTCAACGGACGAGCGACCGCCGTCCCGTGGGAATGTCTTAAACATTTAACACAGACCGGCGTTCCGGAGGGACGTCTGACAATAGCCCGTCACTTCAGTGGCGCGGAACCGGCCCCAAGAAAGGAATCCGTGCCGTAGGCACGGCTGAGTCGCAAGAAACGAACTTTCAGACGTCCGCGAATCGCTCCTTCTCAATAACCAATCACGACATTCTAAGGGTTCTCGTGTTCCTAGACCATGTAGGCTATTGACATCCTGGGCCGATTCGCCCGCAGCGACTTCGAACTCTGAGGATCCCCATGTTCTCCCGTTCCCCTCTCGCCCTCGGTGCTATGCTAATCAGCTTCTTTCAACTCTCGTCCGGAGTCGGCGTCGCGCAAACTCCCACCCGCCTTTGCAACCCGTCGCTAACGCAGCCGATCGTCGTTGCTTCTCCGGCGCAACGCCTTGCGGCGGGCGCCAAGGCGGAGCCGCCGCTCACTGACAGTTTCGACTGGCCCGATACGCCCCTCGGCGTTATCAAGACAGCCGACGGCTATGAGTTCTTTGGCAGCGATGGTGGCGCGCATTACCGGCAGATGTGGCAG
>JBAPQU010000333.1:0-3765 GCA_049280795.1 Candidatus Sulfotelmatobacter sp. | reverse complement strand
CCGGGAATTACCTGGAGCGGGAAAAGAAACCACGACGAAACGGCGATTGGCGCAAGAAAACGCTGTCCTCGAAGCTGCTCGAAAACAAACGGAGATCGCTCAGCTCTTGGCGTCCTTGGATTCGGTGGTCTTGTTCTGCTCGGTCGATGCCTGTGCCGGGGGATTATCCTTCATGCCCTCTTTCAAGGCGCGAATCCCCTCACCCAGCCCTTTGCCGAGTTCAGGCAACTTTTTGGGGCCGAAAACCAGTAGAGCGATGGCAAAAATAATGATCAGGTGCATCGGTTGAAATAAACCTTCAAGCATAAGAACCTCCGAGAGAACACTACCGCTTCCTTATACGCTACTGGACCGGCAAGGGGAAGTCAAACGCCGGTAATGTCCGGATCAGACCTCGTCACACGTGCCCATTACCTCCGTGACCTTACCTTCGGGCCAGTTCGCAGATTAGTGTGGAATCGGGCAGGCAAATGCGCAAGCCCGCAGCCATCAATGCAATCCTAGCAAGTGAAGCCGTCGCCGGAGAGTCGAGTGAAGCGCAAAGTCTTGTCAGTTCTTCTGGTTCTTCTGGTGGTGACTCTTGCTGCCGCGGCGAGTGAAAATCAGCCGGTAAATACTGTGCAATTGGTGGCCTGGCTGACGGCCGGTGTGCCCAGCAGCCGCCTGGTCCGTATCATTCAGGAACACGGAATCGCGAACCTCCCCGGCGAGCAGCAGATCCATCAGCTTGAATCCGCCGGCGCCGATGCAACTCTGATCCGCACACTCGCCAGTTTGAAACCGCTCCCCGCTGCGAAATCCGAAGCCTCCGAGATCCCTGCGATCCTGCTGCAGGCCGCTGCCGATGCCCGCTCGCAGCATTTCCATGAGGCCGAACTTGCTCTTCGCCAAGCCCTAAGCTCCGACCCGCAAAATGCGGCGTTGCACTTCGCTCTGGGAGCAACGCTCCGCCAGCAGGAACGCTGGGACGACGCCATCGACGAGATCACGCTCTCTGCACAGCTGATGCCGGATTTCCCCGAGAACCACAGCACTCTGGCATACATTTTCTATCGCCTCGATGACGCATCCGACTCGATCGCCGAAGCCCGCACTGCGTTGAGCATGGATCCGCAGAACGCCGAGGCGTACCAGTACCTTGGACTCGCGTTGTTCTCCGACGGACAATATGGAGCTGCCGTTCACTCCTTTGAAGAATCTCTGGCCCACGATGCCGATAATCCCGATACTTATTACGATCTCGGAATCACTCTGCACGCCAATGGCAACCTGGCCGCCGCTACCGCTGCCTATCGCCATGCCATCCATCTGAACGGGGCTTTCTGGGAAGCACATTCCAACCTGGCGTTGATTTTGCACGAACAGAATAAGTTCGACGAGGCCGTCTCTGAATATCGCGAAGCCAAGCGCCTTGCGCCCGAGGAAGCTTCAGTTCGCAACAACCTGGGCAACACTTACTGCGACAAAGGCGACTACGACGCCGCTATTTCCGAACTGAGCGAACTTTACCGCCAGCATCCCGAATGGGAGCAGGGGCACGGCTGCCTGGCCCGCGCCTACATGTCGAAGAAGAACTATGGGAACGCCATCAGCGAACTGCAACTGGCGGTTCTGCAAAATCCCACCGGCTCCGCCGAACACCGCATCCTCGGCGAAGCTCTGTTGATGGATGACAAACTGGAAGAAGGCGTCCGCGAGTTGCGCCTGGCCGTCGCGCTTAATCCCGATTCCGACACCGCTCACCACGCCTTGGGTGCGGCTCTGTTCCAGCAGCAGCAACTGGCTGCGGCGGAAAAAGAATTCCGCGAGGCTATTCGCCTCAATGCATCCCCTGATAACCACTACTCTCTTGCAGCCTGCTTGATGACCATGGACCGCTATGAGGAAGCTTTAACAGAACTTGATACCGCCGCGCAGCTCGATCCCGAGCGCACTCTCTATCGCGCCCGCCGCGACGAGCTCCGGAAACTGATGCAGACAAAAGAACCGAGCGCCCGGTAACTAATACCCGGTAACTGAAGACCGCTAGGACAGTACCAAGCATGCACTCCCGGCATATAGGGGCAGCCTGCCGGACTGCTTACACTGAAACGTGGAATCCTGCGCCAGCAGGCCCATGCTAAGAACAAAGCCACGCGCCACGCATTTGGGAGGTCGATTTATGGAGTCCACTTCCGCCGCAACCGCCAAACCCGCGCAGTCTATTGTTCCGCAGCCGGAAAGCATCGCCGGCGTCCGTAGCGATGTCCGCAATGAAGTGCGGGATCTGCGCAACGCGGTACGGCGCGCCGCAGGGGCACCGACCAGGTCTACCGGCTATGGTCTGCCGTGCGCCAACTGCCGGCTCTATTATCCCGCCAACCTGGATGTTTGCCCTGCCTGCAACTGCAGCGAGCGGGTTTCCGCCAAGGTGGCACCGGCGATTCCGAAAGTGCAACCCCCTGCCGAGCCCGTGCCTGATACCGCTGTGGTAGAGCAGGAGCGAGAGGCTTTCCTGAAAGAGTTCAAATCTCAGCTTTTTGCGGCACACGCCGAGGTGGCAAATTCGCCGGCAGTTTGTACCTTAGGAGAACACCACACCCAGGAGGCCGAGGCAGCCTCCATCTGCAAGCCCTGTTACGACCGCCTGCAGGAGCGTCTGGACGTGTGCGAAGCCGCACTGCATATCGATCTGAAAGAAGCGGCGCAGATTATTTACGATGCCGTCTGGGCCGATCCTTCCGACCCCAGCAAGACCTATACCAATGCGGCCAGCGCGTTGATCGGTGAGCTGCGCAAGCGTTCCGGCATCGCAAACGTGATCGGCCCGTTCCAGCCGCTGGATAATTGAAATTAGATAATTAAAACTGGATAGTTGAAATTGCCAGGACCCTTGAGAACAACTATTCCGGCTTCACCGCGACCCATTTCCGCCCGGCGTATAGCTTATAGCCTGCCCCATCCTCGACCAATTTCAGTGGCACCGGCCGCTTCAGCTCTGAATCGGTTTGGAAATGCACGCTAAGCAGGTCTTCGTTGGCCACGTTCATGACCACGAACTTGTCCGCGGCAAAACCGAAGCCGTACTGGCCGGCGGCAAGTTCACTCCCGCCGACGTTCAGTTTGGATTCGGTAATCAGCAGTCCCTGATATTTTTGTTGAACCGCCGTGGAGTATCCGGAAGCATCGACCAGCGCGCCAAACATAATCTTCCCGTCGGCGGTTTGAAATCCCGCAGAGTTTCGCAACTGCGTAGGAGCCTTCTGTCCGGCGAAGAAAAAATCCGTCGGAACTATTTTCTTGAGTTCATCGACGCTCAGCAGATGCTGCGCCGCCTTCTGGGCAAGCCCTGAGGTTAACAGCAGGCCGATGACAGCTAAGACTGCCGCGGAACGAACATTCTTCATTAGTTTGTCCTCGATCGATGTGTGTAAGTAAGCTACGAGAAATCTAACCCTTTTGATCGGCAGGGACAAATTTGTCGAATTCACTTTGCCCGCAAGATTCGGATAGTCCGTTCGGACATCCCGATTTTAAGCTGTCATCACTATGACATCCACAAACATGACTTCCCCAATGATGACCGCGAGTACCATACTTGCAGAGAAACCAACGAACGAAATGCGGGCTGTGCGCTCCAATTCGACAAAGCCAGCCAGCCTCGGGCTGAGCAGCAATAAGCCGGGTGGCGATCGCCCAAATGATCGCCCAAATGATGACGAGCGATGGAACGCGGTTGTGGCGCGCAACTCGGGCCACGACGGAGAGTTCGTGTTCGCGGTCTCC
>JBAPQU010000332.1:0-5028 GCA_049280795.1 Candidatus Sulfotelmatobacter sp. | reverse complement strand
ATCAGCTCGAAATTCGTTTGAACGTCCTGGTGGGTTGCGTCCAAGATGATTTGTTGTGAGCTCGTGGAGAAGGCTGCCATCTGGACTTTTACGGTGTAGCTGCCATCGGCTGGGAGGGATAGATGGTAGCTTCCGTCTACATCGGTTGAGGTGATGACTTGTTCTTTCGTGGCTGTGTTCACGGCGGTGACTGTGGCCCCGGGAATCGGCATGTTTCCGGATTTCACGATGCCGTTGATGGTTCGGGCTGGGGATGATGGTGCGGCGGGTTGGGTGGTGGTCTGGGCCGACGACGAACGTGCGTAAAGCACTAGAGCACAAAAGAGGAGGAGATGAAATGCGAATTCCGTGCGCAGGGTGGCCTTGATAGTCTTGATATTCGGGGGCCGCGGAAAAAGAAGGCCGGATCTCCTCATAAAATGGCGCAGACGTTTTGCACTGTATTCATCGGATCATAACTGCTACGTCCGGGCTGTGAACTGTAAAATTTTGTGGCGCTTGCGCTTAGGTACCAAATTGCGGGCCGGGTTCGTAAAGTTGTGCAAAGATTGGTCAAGCGATGGTATTTAACACAACTTCGGGTTCATAATTCTGTTTACAGGTAGAGATAGACCGTTTCAAAACAGAAGGAGACCTCATGTTAAAGAAATGCCTGCTCGCCCTTATTGCGACCGGCCTTATCTCGCTGACCGCGACATTCGCGGCGGCCCAGGATAGCCAGTCCAGCGACCAACAAGCCCCACCCCCTGCGCAAGAAAATGGGGTGCGGCATCATGGCTTCGATCCGGTGCAGCGCACCGCGCAATTGACCAAACAACTCAAGCTCACCTCCGATCAGCAACCGAAGGTGCAGGCTGCCTTGGAAGCCGAACGCTCGCAGATGGAGAGCCTACGCCAGGACAGTTCGGTTTCACGGGAAGACAAGCACGCCAAAATGATGGAGATTCACCAGGCCACCGATACGCAAATCCGTGGGCTTCTGGATACGAACCAGCAAAAGAAGTGGGACGAAATCCAGTCCGAACGCGAGCAGCACATGCAGGGTCGCCGGCAGGGGCCGCCGCCTGATGCGGGTTCGGCGCCACCGCAGCAGTAGGGTGTGGTGAGTGGGTGCGTTTTGCTTAGAGGGTGGTGGGATGGTTCGATTCCCACTACCCTTTTAGTTTGGTTGCGGATCAGTCTCGCTGCGCTTGACTGGACAGCCGAGGCGGTTGTCCTCATATGGGCGTCTTCACTACTTGCGTGCCGCCTTTTCTTGACAGTTGTGGCGGGTTCCGATTGAATAAACTCACGTGGCTGCTGGTGATCCGGCGAATTGGGTCCGCCTGCGGCCGACTCTCATGATTCTGCCCCCCGATGATCGTCAACTTCGCTGAGCGGGCGCACAACCACAACTGGGAACTGGACCCGGTTACGCGGTCGCTGCTCGATACCGATTTCTACAAACTGCTGATGCTGCAGTTTATCTGGAAGCATTTTCCGAAGACTCACGTATCTTTCTCGCTGTTCAACCGCTCCTCGTCGGTGCGGCTCGCCGACCTGTTTTCGACTCACGACCTGACGGCGCAGATGGAACATGTGCGGCAACTTCGCTTTCGAAAATCGGAGTTGGTTTGGCTGGCGGGCAATACGTTCTATGGCCGGCGCGGGATTTTTGAACCTGCATTCCTCGAGTGGCTGGAACAGGATTTCAAATTGTCGGACTATGAGCTGTCGATCAAGGATGGACAGTTTCATCTTACTTTTGACGGCTTGTGGACTGAAACCACGATGTGGGAGCTGTATGCGCTCTCGATTGTGGACGAACTGAGAACCCGGGCCAATTTGAAGAGGCTGAGCGAGTTTCATCTCGACGTGTTGTATGCCCGGGCGAAAACCAGGTTGTGGCTTAAGATTGAACGCCTGCGCGATGTTCCGGGCCTGAACGTAGCGGATTTCGGAACGCGGCGGCGGCACAGTTTTTTGTGGCAGGAATATGTGGTGAAGGCCATGGCATCGAATCTTGGCCGCGGATTTATTGGAACTTCGAACGCGTTCCTGGCGCACAAACACGATCTGGAAGCGATTGGCACTAATGCGCATGAGATTCCCATGGCACTGGCGGCACTGGCGCCGGATGATGCGGCCCTGAAAGCTTCGCAATATCGCGTGCTCGAATTGTGGCAGGCAACTTATGAAGGCGCACTGCGGATCATGCTGCCGGATACTTTCGGCACGACACAGTTTCTGGAAGGCGCGCCCAGCTGGGCGGCCGATTGGACCGGGCAGCGCATCGACAGCAAGAATCCGTACGTGGCCGGTGATGAATATATTGCGTGGCTGAAAGCGCACGGGCGCGAACCGAAGGACAAACTGATTATTGCTTCCGACGCGCTCGACGTTGACGAGATACTCGGTCTGCACGCTTACTTTGGCGGGAAATTTCAGCGAGGCGTGACGGGGGCGGATTTTCGCGATGCGGCTGATTTCATGGATGAGCGGAAATGGATTCCGGGCCGCCGCATTCGATTCAGCTCGGGCTGGGGCACGCTGCTGACCAACGATTTTCGCGACTGCGATCCCACTGGCGGCAGCGGCTTTGATCCCGCGAGCCTGATCTGCAAAGTATCGACCGTGGAGGGGCGGCCGGCGGTGAAGCTCTCGGACAATTACGCGAAGGCGCTGGGGCCGCCCAGCGAAATTGAGCGCTATCGCAGAGTGTTCGGTACGGTGGGAGTGGAGAACGTGCCGGTGATTGCATAGGTATTTACAACTTCTTCTACCGGTTGGCGCGCTTTGTGGATATAATTCGGCGATTTCGCAGGCCGGATCGTTCTTCTCATTATCGGCAGCATCGGAGGCCTCTTGCGCCTTGCGCTCGATACACGCAACATTGGAAACGTCACAATTGTGCGCTGCAACGGACGAATCGTTGCGGGCGGTGAGAGCGAGTCTCTGCGCGCGCACGTTACGTGGTTGTTGCGCGACCGCCGCGCCATCGTGCTGCACCTGGGCGAGATTGAATTCATCGACAGCAGCGGCCTGGGAACGATTGTCCGCAGCCTGACCAGCACGCGGCAGGCGCGCGGAGAGTTGAAGCTCTGCAACGTGCCGGAGCATGTGCGCAAGGTTCTGGAACTTTCGCACCTGACGAAGTTGTTCGACACTCACGAATCGGAAGAGAGGGCGGTTGCCGCTTTCTACGGCCCTGGAACCCGCACCGAAGCGCCTGCCCGCAGCGGCCGCAGCGTTTTGTGCCTCGATTGCGATGCCGACGTGCTTGCCTATGTGCGCGAAGTGATGTGCCGCGCCGGCTACGATGTGCACACCAGCGGGCGGCTGGGCGACGCTCTGATTCTAATGCGGGTCACGCATTTCGATCTGCTACTCATGGGGTCGGGCATGAGCGCATCGCCAGGAACGCAACAAGCTTTTCAAACTGCGTGCGCCGCATTGCCGGTAATCGAACTGGGCAGCGAGTTTTCTACGAGCGATGCCGGGGAAGCCGGGGCCGGCTTGCTGGAGAAGATCGAGGCCCGGCTCAACTCGAAGACCGCTTGATATTGAAGCAATTTTGATGAGGCACACCGATTCCGTACTTTGTTGCGAGGAAAACTTGCAGCTTTGCCGGTGCGGCATCCGCCACTTCCTGCCAGGTTGACATTCTTAGCCTGGTTCTCAACTCAACTGGTTTCACGCAGCGCATCACCGCGTACCATGCCTCCGCCAGATCCGGCCTCCTGCCATCGAGTAAAACACTGAATGAACATTGCAGGGCGTGCGCTGCCAGCACGTTGCGCACGAGCTGGTAGGAGAGGAATCGGTGCTCGGTCTGGGGCAGTTGGTGGTGGTCGAAAACTTCGGCGAAATCGCGATAGGCCAAGAGAACGCTCTTACGGGCACTCTGAAAATCGCTTTCGGTAAGTTTGGCCTCGATCAATAAATCTCCCAGCCGCAGATCGACTTCGGTACGGTCGAATCTTCCGTTTATGAGTGGCACCCGGGCCTTGTGGCCAAAATGCAGGGTTTGACCTGGATCGACGGCGAGCAACGCGGAAACCCCGCGGCTTCGCAAAACGCCGGGATAGCAAAAGATGTTCATCAGCAGCGCGTCAGAACTTACGCAGGAATCAAGTTCCATCCAGCGTCCCCGTTCCGTGCGCGGCAGGCACCTCCGGCCTTGCGCGTGAACCTTCGCCAAACGCAGATTCCATGCGGGATTTGCCCGTATCGCCGTATAACTTTGCCGCAGAAAGTTCCCGTGGCGAGTGCCGTCTTCGTGGGGTGGAAAACAAACGACGGGAGCTTCGCCGTAAGTGAGACAGTGAGGCAATGCTTCCGACTGGGCATATTTCAGAGCGCGTACGGCCAACTCGCGACGAAGGGCTGAGGCAAAATTCATACGATTGATTACGGGATCCGCGCTGCCTGGAGACACTAGTATATTTGCTTTTTCTTCGCTCATCGGAGCAAAGTTTTCCGATCACGCTGGGACTGAAGATGTTTCAGTTGTTGACATTGCCACATGCATTTGTCATAGTCTCAAAGCGGTTAGACCAATGAGCGTTTCTTAGGCATTCCGGCGCTTTATGAGGGACGTAAGCAAACCCGAGTTTCTGGTTCATTCATCCCAATTGCCGGAGCAGCAGAGCGGCGAGTTGGTGCATCTGGCTCGACAGCAAGCCGGCTGGGAGTGGATGAGTTTCTTTGTGCGTCGGCTGCAACCCGGCGACGCGTTGCGCACGAGAACCGACGGCGAAGAAGCAGTGTTTGTGCTTTTGGGTGGAACGTGCACCGCCGATTGGGGAGCGGGCCACAAGTCCATCGGAAAACGCAAGAACGTCTTTGACGGCCTTCCTTATACCTTGTATCTGCCGACGGGGAACGAGGTCGTATTTACGGCGCAAAGCATGTGTGAAATTGCCGAGTGCCGGGTGCCTTCCGAGGCGTCTCATGAACCCCGATTGATCACTCCGGATGACGTGGTCAGCAGTTTGCGGGGCGGGGGCAATGCGTCGCGACAGATCGTCGATATCATGGGTCCAGCAT
>JBAPQU010000331.1:0-7844 GCA_049280795.1 Candidatus Sulfotelmatobacter sp. | reverse complement strand
GCTTGAAGCCGCGCCCTTTCAAAGCGTCAACATTCGTTGAAGCAAAGCGACAAGGTTACTTGAAGCCAGCCGTCAAGATCATCCGAAACCAAGGCGACAAGATTGTCCGAAGCCAAAGCGATAGGATTTGCTTGCAGGCCAGAGGACAAGCTTTACTTGAAGCCTTTGACGGCGGCAGCTTCGTCGTCTTTTACGTCGAAGACGGTGTAGAGCTTGGTGATCTGAAGCAGGTCGTGCACCTTCTTGGTCAGGTTGAGGAGTTTGAGTTCGCCGCCCTGATTTTTGGTGGTGGTGAAGGCGCTGACCAGTTCGCCGATGCCGGAGCTGTCGATGTAGTTGACCTCGCCCAGGTTCAGGATGATCTTCTTATTGCCTTTGGAAAGCAGGTCGCGCACGGTGTCGCGCAAAGTCACGCTGCCTTCGCCCAGGGTGATACGTCCGCTGCAGTCGACGATGGTGACGCCATCGACCTGCCGAGTGCTAAGTTTCATGCTCACTGAGACCCCTCCTTGTTGCCCGCGGTTGAACCGTGGACATGCTTGATCAATTTCACTTCCGTACCTGTCTGGGACGGGCGAATTTCCACCACGTCCATGAAGGACCGCATTAAGAAAATGCCGCGGCCCGAAGTCTTGAGCAGGTTTTCCGGAGCCAGAGGATTCGGAATTCCGCTCAAGTCAATGCCTTTGCCCTGATCGCGAATGGTGATGACGAGGTCGTCCTCAGGAGTTCGCTCGAAAGCCAGAGTCACTTTCTTATCCGGGGCATACTGATTGCCGTGCAGCACCGCGTTTACCGCTCCTTCGCGCACGGCCATCGAAATCTGCAATACCTCGTCTTCGCCAAAGCCCAATTCAGTGGCAATGCGGGTGGCTTTTTCTTCCGCATGGTCCACGGTTTCCAAAGTGGAATCGAGCGTGTAGGAGACTGATTGCTCCATGGCCGATGAATACGTGTAAAACCACACCTGTTCTATGAATTGCCCGTTAGGGTTCGCCGCAGCCCGCAATTGGCGAATGCGGTAGTTTGCCTGTCGAAGCGGGGAATTGTCAACGAGCGCACTCCAATATTCGGTTGCAGAGTATTAGAAATGACGCCGGAGACGCTGGCCGTTCAGCAGAGACGCATATAATTGTAAGCCGTGAGCCCGGTGCTGAGCGCGAGAATTCGGCGTTTGCTGCTGCGATTTGTGGCGGGAGTATTTTTATTGGCGCTCGGCGTATCGACGCTCGCATACGCTGCGGACTACGTCGTCTTCCGCTATCGCGTAGCCGAAGACCGGCAACCATTCGGGCAGATCACGGTTTCACGTTACTACGCGGTCGCACAAAAAAGTGGCAAAACTCAATTCATCTTTCAGCCGCCGGAGGCGCAAACCTGCGTCCACTCCTTATTTCCCCGGGCTGGCTGCGTGCCTTGCTGGTATCTGCAGCGGCATACTGAGCAGCGCACCGATATTTGAATCGTAAAGTTGTGTTAAGTCTTTACGAATCAGTTTGTTGCGCTGGCATCGATCGCCCGCATCTTCTCATCTAACACAGTAGCGGAAAAGAAGGGTTCGGTTAGGAGGGTGAGTTTATGAAGCTGTTACAGGGATTAGCGAGCTTGTTCCTGGCAGTGGTTCTATCTGTGCCCGCATGGGGAAATGCGAGCTCAAATTCAGCTGTGCCGGGAACTGTGAATTATGTAGAGGGTCAGGCATTTGTTGGCGATCAGCGTCTTGATCAGAATTCGATAGGAAAGGCCGCGGTCGAAGTTGGGCAGTCACTGAATACCGAGACGGGGAAAGCAGAGATTCTGTTGACGCCGGGAGTCTTTCTGCGCGAAGGCGACAATAGTTCTGCCCAGATGATGGCGGCAGGTCTGATGGATACGCGGTTGCGAGTGACGCAGGGTCACGCCATGGTTGAGGTCGACCAGCTCTATCCGCAGAATGACTTGCGCGTGGTGGAAGGCAATGCGACTGCACAAATCCTGAAGCCGGGACTTTACGACTTTGATTTGCAACAGAATCAGATGCGCGTGTTTGATGGCGAAGCCATGGTGCAAGAAGGTGACAAGCAGATCAAACTGAAAGCCGATCACGAGCTGACTTTGTCGACTGCGCCGGAAAAGGCTGAGAAGTTCGACAAAAAGGCCATGAACGGCGACGACCTATACCGCTGGAGCAGCCTGCGCTCGGACTATGTGGCGGAAGCTAACGTGGATGCGGCGCGGATTGTGGTGGCGGATGGTTGGGGTCCTTACTGGGGCGCCGGCTTCTGGGGACCGGGCTGGGGCGGATGGTACTGGGATCCGTGGTTTTCGGCTTTCACATTTATGCCGGTCGGAGGAATTTTCTACAGCCCGTTCGGCTGGGGATTCTATTCTCCGGGCCTGGTCTATCGAGCCCCGTTTTATGGCGGGCATTTCTACCACACGTTTAACGCGGCGAATGTTCATGCCTGGGGACCGGGACCGCATTATGCTACCAGCAGAGGCTACGCTCATGGCATTTACACCGGAGCGGGGGCGGCGCGTGGAGCTTTTCACTCCGGAGCAATGATGGCAGGAGGACGCGGCGGCTTCGGTGGCGGTGAAATGCACGGTGGTGGTGGATTTCATGGAGGTGGCGGAGGGCACGGGCGCTGATTTGATTCACTGAAGTAAAGTCATGGCGGGGCGCGAAATGCGCCCGTTTTTTGTGTCCGGATTCGGCTACAATGGCGTCCACTCCGGAACTAAACAGGGGGACGCTAATGTCTAACCGGCTCGCCTTTTCCTTCTTCCGATATTTGGTGGTTGCACTGGTTGTTTCTGCTGGCGCAGTTTCTTGCGTTGCCGCATCATCTTCCGATCCGCGGCTAGACAAGGCTTATCGCTTCCAACGGGGCGGTTGGACTTACGTTCATCTGGAAGGTTCGCCATCCGAGATTGGCTATCAGCACGGCTATCTGCTGGCTCCGGAGATTGGCGACGCGCTGGAAGCAATCAAGCTTTTTGACACGCACCAAACGCAACGTGACTGGGAGTTCTTTCGCAAGACGGCGCGCGAGATGCTTTGGCCGCACATCGATGTGGAATATCAGCAGGAGCTGCAGGGCATTGCCGATGGTGTGAAGGCTCATGGTGTGTACCTTGATGTGTATGACATTGTGGCGCTGAATGCGTTTGAGGAAGTTCCGGATTATTACGTGCCGTGGTTGAACAAGCGTGAGAAGGCGGCCAACGCGCCGAAGTTGAAGGCTCCGGGGAACTGCAGCGCGTTTATTGCCACTGGTGCGTACACCAAAGATCACCAGATTGTGATTGCGCACAATAATTGGACGAGCTATTTGGCGGGCGAGCGCTGGGTGGTCATCTTCGACATTTTGCCGCAGCATGGCCAGCGCATTCTGATGGATGGTTTCCCTGGAGTGATTACCAGCGACGATGATTTCGGTGTGAACGCGGCGGGAATCATGATCACTGAAACCACCATGACGCAATTCGAGGGCTGGGACCCGAACGGCAAACCGGAATTTATGCGCTCGCGCAAGGCGCTGCAGTATGCCGAGAGTATTGATGACTATGTGCGCATTATCAAAGAAGGCAATAACGGTGGCTATGCTAACGACTGGCTCATTGGAGACCGGAGGACGGGTGAGATCGCCTATCTGGAGCTGGGTTTGAAGAACACGCCGATATGGCGAACGAAAGATGGATACTTCGTCAGCTCGAACTTTCCACGTGATCCTACGCTGATTCGCGAGGAGACTGATGGCTTCGATTCGAGCGATATGTCGTCCTCGATGAATGCGCGGCATGCGCGCGCGGATGAAATGGTGCAGCATGCCAAGGGAAGGATCGACGTCGAAATGGCGGAACAATTTCTGGCGGATCATTTCGATAGCTTCGAGAAGAAGACACAACCCGACGAGCGCTCGCTGTGCGGGCATGTGGATGATTCGTCGCGCGGCGTAAAGGAGTGGGGTTGGGAGGGTTACAACCCTGGAGGCGCGGTTCAGGGCAAGGCTACCGATAGTAAGATGGCGGGAAATATGAGCTTCGTGGCGCGCGCCGGTCATCCGTGCGGAGCGGATTTTGTGGCGGCGGATTTTCTGGATAAGCATCCGGAATATGCTTGGCAGAAGCCGCTATTGCACGATATGAAAGCGGGACCGTGGATGGTGTTTCAGGCGGGGCAAAAGGCGGGGCAGTGATAAGGCCGGCGGCTCACCTGTGGGACATAACAGCGTCTAATAAAACCTGAGGCGAACGAAATGAAAGAAACAGCGCAGCAATACATTCAGCGAATCACGGCACACATAGAAGGGAAGAAGCCCTTGGCGGTGCAAGCGGCCACGGCGAAAAAACTTGAGCGGCTCATCAAGGGCGTGTCTACTGGGAAATTGCGCAAGCGCCCTGCGGCTGGCAAGTGGTCGGTGAGCGAGATTGTGGCGCACCTGGGCGACGCGGAAATCGTGATTGGGTTCCGCATGCGGCTGATTCTGGGCGCGCCGGGTACTCCCATTGCGGCGTTTGACCAGGATGCGTGGGTGATCAGCGGGCATTATGAGAAGCGCGATCCGCGCAAATCGGTGGAGCAGTTTCGCGTGGCACGGGAAGCCAATCTTGCCTTGCTCAAGTCTTTGACGCCCGAGCAGTGGAAGCATTACGGAATGCACGCCGAGCGCGGGCAGGAAACGATTGAGCACGTTGTCCGCATGATGGCGGGACACGACCTGAATCACTTGAAACAGATTGAGGGAATCCTGGCAGGGAAGTAGAGGGGTTGGGCCAGCGTAGGTGGTGGTTCAGACCTCCCTACGGGAGGCATCTCGGTTTTCGGCTTTACCCGGCGCTAAACGCGCCGGGCTATTGTCAGACGCCCCTCCGGGACGATTCTTTGAAGAAGCAGAATCTCTGGTTGTTCTCGCCGACTGCAGTGTTCTTGCTAGCCGCGGGCGGATCATAGAACAATCCGTTCAGAAAAAAATTCGATGGATCGATGCTGAAGTTCCGTGTCCGGTCGAGCATCGTATCGTGCTAACTTCGTCACTAATTCGCTAGGCTGGCTTAGGCCGAGCGCAGGGCGCGATCCCGATGACGACAAAAATTTGTACGAATGATAATTGCCCGGCCTACGCACACTTTATTTATACCCTTGCAATGCGCTGCGTACTTTGCCGATGGGATCTGCAAGTCGCGCAGAGAAGCCTTCCGCAACAGGCGATGAATTTCGCGACAAAGTTAGAATCTTCGCACTCTTCGGCTCGATCCAGAATTTAGCCTCCGCATCCTTCAGCAAAGCCTGCCGCGCACGGAAAGTCGTGTGAAAACTGGAAGTGCGCACTTCCCTGATAAAATGGACGCTGACTTGTAGCGCGGAGAGATGGCCGAGTGGCTGAAGGCGCGCGCCTCGAAAGCGTGTATACCTTTACGGGTATCGGGGGTTCGAATCCCTCTCTCTCCGCCAGATTTTTATTTCTCCCACAGCTGTGCGCGGTTAGTCGATTGCCTTCAACCGTGCAGCCCGGACGACCTCCGGCAACGCAAAGCCAACTACTAACGATCGCCCTCCTACGGCCCCCGATTAACGACGGCTCTTAAAGAAAGCCTGTAGCAGTTCCGCGCAACGTCCCGCCAGCACGCCTCCACGAACCTCTACTCTGTGATTGAGCTGAGGGTGATTCAGCACTTGCATCACAGACTGCACGGCACCAGCCTTGGAATCATCGGCGCCATAGACTAGACGCGCGATCCGGGCATGGACGATTGCTCCGGCGCACATGGCGCAAGGTTCGATGGTGGCGTAGAGTTCGCAGTTCGACAGTCGATGGTTCCCCAGAGCAGCGCCGGCTTCGCGCAGCGCCACAATTTCGGCATGCGCGGCGGGGTCGGAGTCGGTGATATTGCGATTCCATCCCCGGCCAACAATCCGGTCTTCGCATACGACCACGGCTCCGACTGGAACTTCGCCAGCTTCCAGAGCGCGCTGTGCCGCGTGCAGGGCTTCCTCCATCCAGAGTTCGTCGTTGTTAGTCAACAAAGGGTTGTTTCCAAGGATGTTCCTACGAGGCAGGGTATCACTGAGGCGGCGCAGACGGGAATCGCGATCAGATCAGGCTCAGCACGGACCGCACCACATCGGGCACCGCCGCGCGAATCAGCGCCGGAATGAGGATCGTCACCACCGGGTATGCGATCAGGATCAGCGGTATGGTCAGCAGCATCCGTGCTTTCGGCGTTAGGTTGGCGAGATAGGCTCGCATAGCATCCTCTCTGGTTTTAAATACGAAACAAGGCTTAAGAAGGTTCCCGTGAATTCAGTGCCGGCCGGGAAGCGGAACTAGCAACCGGCAACTGGCAACTGGCGGCTGCTCGGTGGTATGCTTAGCGCGTTATGGAGATGCCGCGCCTGCTCCGCAAGATTTTTCTGATTGACCTTCTGCAGGGGTTGAGGGTCACCTTTCGCTATCAGGATCCCAAGGAAATTTATACTGAGCAGTATCCCATGGAGCGGCCGCAAGTGGCCGAGCGCTACCGCGGCGCACCGCGGTTGAACGTCAACCCCGATACCGACGAGACCATGTGCATCGCATGCGATTTATGTGCATTGGCGTGCCCGGAAAATCTGATCGTGGTCTCGAGTGCGCGCAACGAGCACACCCGCCGCAAGGAACTCACCAACTTTACCTACGACCTGAGCCGCTGCATGTTCTGCGGTCTGTGCGAAGACGCCTGCCCGGTAGACGCTCTCGAACTTACGCAGGATTTCGAACTCGCTAGCTACACGCGCGAAGGCTGGATCTGGGATCGCGCAACTTTGGAAAAAGGTCCTGCGCCGACGATATATAAAAAGTAGCCGGACTTCTTCCGGTTACCCGGATTAGTCAGAAAAATGAGTTCACGGAAATAAATTCAGAACAATTAAGTTCAGATAAATAGTTCAGGAAACTCTGAATCTTCGATGGCGAAACTATGGGTCTTTTCGACGCTTTCCGCAAAGATGAAGTGACCGGAACCAAGGTTCTGGTCGGCCAGCTTGGAACCAAATTTGACGAGCACTTGAAGTCCGATCTGCGCGTGTATAAGCGCTTCTATCCTGCCGCGGCGAGTGCGACGTTTACTACGGTCGCGGAGTTGCGCGGTGCGGTTGCGCATAAATATGACGTGCTCCATCTATTTTGCGATGTGGGCAATGACGGAGGCATCAGTGATGCTTCCGGCGACCGCATCAGCGGCGCCGAGCTCTTGAAGACCGCTGTAGAAGCCGACGTGAAGCTGTTGTGGATCGGAAACGACAATCTGCAAGAAGCTTACGATGCGGGTTTCAAGACCAAAGGCGTGAAGATCAACGTGGTGCTCACGCTGCGGCGGCTGGGCTCGAACACTTCGCTATTCCTGGATAATCTGCTGACCAAGATGACGGCGGGCGAGACTTTAGCGAAGGCGTGGAGCGTGGCGTCTTCTCCCGAAGGCAAGTCGGTACAGCCGGATGTTCCGCACACGCTTTCTTCGCTGGGGCGTGGGTCGGTGATTTTGCGCTAAAGCAGTCTTGCGCCAGAGCAGTCAGCTTCGACGATTTTTCTTCTACGGCATCACCAAGCGCTCCCTACGGCATCAGCCGGATATTCGCGTCCGCACTCTGCCCTCAAACTCAGACGTAGATTCCTTAAACCAGCGCCTTCCGCAGGCTGGCGAAGGGATCGGCAGAAAACTAATTCTGGAGGCCTAATCATGTCATCAAGCAAACTTATGTTATTGTCTGTGATTTTGTTTTGCGCGACTTGGGTGGTGGCGCAACATGCACCGGCCGGAGGAGCACCGCCGGCAGGCTCCGGAACTCCGGGCCGGATGGCGCCCACAGCGCCGCCCACAGG
>JBAPQU010000330.1:0-3405 GCA_049280795.1 Candidatus Sulfotelmatobacter sp. | reverse complement strand
TGCTATGCCTGCTCTCACTCCACGCGCCCGCTCAAACCGTCAGCACATTCGAAGGTATCGACGCATCGCAGGTGAAGGGTCCCGAATGGCTTATCGATCCCAACGGCGCCGTCGGAACCAAGCAGTACATGGAGTGGATTAACGCCTACTATCAGGCGTATGACAAGGTCACTTTTGCTCCAGTGTGGTCGACACCGCAGGCTGGGACTGCGATCTTTATCGCCAATGGAGTTACTAGCTGCAATAACTTCAATGCTGGCGATGTCATTATTCTGTTTGATCGCCTCGCCTCGCGATGGGTCATCGCCGCTCATACCGCGTACCCCGGCCCCTATTACTACTGTGTTGCGATTTCTAACACCGACAATCTGGCGTCGAGCAGCCTCAAGTGGTACACCTATGCCATTCCGTTGAACTCTTTTCTCGGGACAAATCCCGAAGGTGTCACCTATTACCCCGACTGGGGCAAAATCGCCACCTGGACAGACGCTTACTATGTCGGGATTGATCTGGGGGACACCAGTGCTGGCTACATCGACGTTGGTGTGATGGCCTGCGCACTCGACCGCACCAACATGCTGATTGGTGGAACGCCCAATACACCACAGTGTTTCACCGCTCCCGATCCCATCGTGGGCAGCCCTGATTACCTGGCGCACAGCCTGGAGCCTGCCGATATAGACGGTACAACCCCTCCGCCGGCAGGCAGTCCTGAATACTTTGTAAGCATTCAGAATCCTCCCACCCCCAGTTCAGTCAAAACGTCGGATTCCATCAACCTGTGGCAATTCCATGTGAATTGGACGAATCCGGCGGACACCACCTTCACGCAGAGTTCGATTGCAGTTCCCGCATTTACCCCCGGGTGCTACTCCGTGTCGAGTCCGGGAAACACAATTTGTGTTCCCGAACCTTCGACCGGAGCCACCGGTCAAATGATCGACTCTGTCGGCGACCGTCTCATGTACCGGTTCGCCTACCGGAACTTCGGCGATTATGAGTCTTACTTGGTAAGCCATGCCGTCCAGGTGAATGCCGGCAATCGCACCCCAACCGGAATCCGGTGGTACGAGCTCCGCGGCAGCGGCGCTCCGACGTATTATCAGTCAGGCACGATCAGTCCCGATAACACGACTTATCGGTTCATGCCCAGCATTGCCCAGGATCAAAACGGTAACGCTGCCGTGGGCTACAGCGTTTCCAGTTCTACCGTACACCCTGGCATCAGTGCTTCATGGTGGAGCTTGACCAATCAGACAGCTCCCACCGAAATCTCGCTCTATAGCGGGACCGGAGACGAAGAGAATGTCTACCACTACGGTACTTACTCCAGCATGACCGTCGACCCCGTGGGTGGTTGTGACTTCTGGTACGTAAACGAGTATTTTGCGCAAAACCAGACGGGATCGGAAATCAACTGGAACACTCGCATTTCCACTTTTAGCGTTCCCGGCTGTGGCACTGCAACGTTATCGCCCTTGAGCCTGGCTTTTGGTGTGCAGTCCGATGGAACCACAAGCCCGACCCAGCAGCTCATTTTGAACAACAGTCAGAGCGTTGCGCTCAACATCAGCAATATCACCTTCGGCGGCGCGAATCCCGGTAGCTTTACTCAAACCAACAACTGCGGCACCAGCGTGGCAGCGGGAGATACGTGCTCGATTAACGTGGCTTTCGTCCCTCTCGGCACAGGTTCGGGCCCCTTCTCCGCTACCTTAATTGTGAATGACAATGCCACAAACAGCCCCCAGAGCGCTACGCTCACCGGCACGGGAACGTCTTCACCCATCCTCACCCTTTCCACCACGGCCCTCAATTTCGGCAATCAAGCCGATGGCACGAGCAGCGCGACCACTCCTATTACGGTTACAAATACCGGCGGCACAACGGTCACATTGAGTATCGCGATAACGGGAGCCAGCTCCAACTTCCCATGGTCCAACAATTGCCCCACAAACCTGACCGCTGGCACCGGTTGCACGATCTATGCTAGTTTTGCTCCGGCATCGGCCGGCAACTTCAGCGCGGCCATTGGGCTCACCAGCAACGCTTACGGCAGCCCGCAGAGCATCAACCTCTCCGGCACCGGCGTTGTGCCCATGACGCTCTCCCCGACCAGCGTATTTTTTGGGACTGTTTTGACGGGAAACTCTAAGACCGCCGCTCCGGTTACAGTGACGAATCAATCGTCAGTCGCCATCACTGGCATCAACTTTAGCGTCTCTGGAGCCGCGTTCAGCCAGGTCAATACCTGCGGCACAACTCTCGCCGCAGGCGCGCAGTGCAAGGTTACGCTCACCTTCACCCCAACTGCCACCGGCAAACTGCAAGGCAGCGTTTCGATTACGGATAGTGCCGCGAACAGTCCACAGGTGATTGCGTTGCAGGGCACTGCGGTGCAAGCCGTGACTATTACTCCGGCGGGAGGATTGGTTTTCGGCGGAGTGACGGTGGGTACAAGCAGTGCTGCCAAGACCTTGACGGTGGCCAACAATCAGACCGCCGCGCTGACCATCAACAGCATTGCTCTCACGGGTGCTCACCCGGCAGACTTTTCCCAAACGAATACATGCGGCAGCAGCGTGGCCGCAAATTCGAAATGTACGATTACCGTGATCTTCACTCCGGAGGCTACTGGATCTCGTATGTCCTCCATCACCCTCACCGATAGTGCGAACAGCAGTCCCCAGTCTCTACCTTTGTACGGTAGTGGTACCCCGAACTGATCTGAACAAACATTCGCACAATCTTAATATTCCTCCTCCTCAATTGAGAGTTTGTAGTTGACGGCGCCTGAACACCGCCAGCATTCTCTGGTGGATGAAACACACAGCAATGAATTCAGAAGGAGATTTGGGTTCAATGAACCAACAACGAGGGTTCGCAGCGATATTTCTCTTGGTCATGATCGCCATTGTCGCCGGTTGGATAGGCTATCTTGCACTTCCTTTTTCCATCCCTACCATGACTGCTAGTCGAGTGCAGGCCAACGCGCCAGCTGGGGAGAATCTATACTGCGGCCCGGGAAACATTCCCGCGTTCGGAACGAACGATGGTCCAGCCACTTTGCCGCAGAGTTGCTACGACACCGACAGTTCCGTCACCCCCTCCCCCGGAGCAACAATCGTAGTCACCGCCGGTCAAAGTGTATCCGCCAGGCTTTCGAGGGCGGTCTGTGGCGATGTGGTGACTCTCGCAGCGGGAGCGTCCTTTGCGCCATTCTTGCTGCCGGCCAAGGGGTGCAACGCGAGTAACTACATCACCATAAGAACATCTTCTCCGAATTCGAGCCTGCCTCCGGAAGGCACGCGCATTACCCCTTGTTATGCCGGAGTCGCTTCGCTGCCCAACCGGCCCGCATATCCGTGTACCGCCCCCGCCAACGTTATGGCACAGGTTAATATC
>JBAPQU010000329.1:0-2049 GCA_049280795.1 Candidatus Sulfotelmatobacter sp. | reverse complement strand
CGCCCCACGCTTTAAAAAATTCGTTCCCACCACCAAATGTACCCGTGCCATAACTCAACACAGGTACCTTCAATCCAGAGCGTCCCAAAGTTCGAAATTCCATGCCGAATAGATGCCGCGCCCCAACGGAACGATGCGGACGAAACGAGAAAGCCCGCAGGAAAATGAAGGCGTCTCACCCTGTGAAACCCCGTGTCCTCTGTGTTTAAAGATTTTGACTTTGCCGAAGCCACCCAAAAACAAAAAGGCCGCCCAAAGGCGGCCCGAATTCCTAGCAAATCAAACTAAGGCATAACCCCCGCCGGAGGCTGCGGCATCGGCCCCGCCGTAGTAGCGGCAGCAGCTTCGTTCAAAATCCGGTGATGGATGGTGAACAGCGCCAGCTCCAGCCGATCCGATACGCCGATCTTGTCATACACATTCCGCAGATAATTCTTGATGACCTGCTCGGTCGTTCCCAACTGCGTGGCGATTTCTTTGTTCTTGTAGCCCTGCACAATCAGCGCCACAATGCGCAGCTCTTTCGCCGTGAGGCGGTCGCGCACGCGCAACCCGACCATATCGTTTTCGGTGAGCTCGCTCGGCACGGCAACGTCCTGCACCCAGGTTTCTCCGCGCGCCCCCTTGCGCACGCAATCCACCAGCGCCGCGCTGGTCACATTGCGGTAAACCACGCCGTGCGCGCCGTTCGACATCTGGCGCTGCGCGCTCTCGCCGGTATCAGCCAGCACCACCACGCGCGTCTTCGCCTTATTCGCGGCCTGGATAATCCCGGCAAAATCGTTGTGAAAGCCCGCGGCCACCACCAGCACCGCGGCGCGAAATTTATCCAGAGCCATAAACATCTGCTCCGGCGTTTGAGCTTGCGCCACAATGCGCATCTCATCTTCCACCGCCAGCACTTTGGCAATACCGGCGCGGAAGATTGCCTGGTTGTCGGCAAGAATCAGTTTGAGCATGTTATCTGCGCTCCCAAAAATCCATTGTCATCCTGAGGCGGGCGTTTTTGCCCGACGAAGGATCTGGGCGAGCCGCACGACGCATCGCGCTTTTTGCGATCCAACAATTCGCGCATTTGGCTCGCTTCCTTATTAAGAGTTCCTCACGAACTCGTACGAGTCGATCACGCAGGCCACCCCTTTGCCATCTTCGCTGGCCCCGGTGGGGTCGGTGCGCACCACGCGCCCCTTGCACTGGATCACAACGTTTTCCTGCCCTCCGGTAACATCGGGGGGCAGCGTGATTTCAAATTCCACCGGCGAGCCAATCTCCAGCGACGCATCGGCGCGGATGTAAACCCCGGCCGCGCTTAGATTTCCTGTCGTTCCCTTGGCGTCGCCGCTGGCGCTCTCTTTATGAATCTTGATCGGTAATTCCAGCGGAAACCTTTTTCCGGTCCGTGCTTCGGACACAGTGCCTCCTCGTTCGTGCATAATCCTGTCTCGTGACCCCTGACTCTCATTATCGGCAAACCGAGCCAATGCCATCAGAATACGCTCCTGGCAGGCGGATCACCCATTTTTGTTGCTCAGGGGCGGTTATATCACGGATGCCACTGGGATAAAAGCCTGTTTAAGAGTTAGTTAAGGGTAGAACTTAGATACCCCCTTGAGCCGAGCCGTGTAGGGCTGAAGCCCTCGTCCGCCGCCTTTGACGTTGTTCTTGGCTCTTGCTATGCATAGGCCACCACAACCGAGGCTGCCCCACCCTTGCGTACTTTGCAAGGGTGGGAATTCCTGAAGCGTACAGCTAAGAATTTAGCCGAAGCTTCCCATCATCAACCAAGCGCCGAAATTCCATTTGAAAGTTTGTCTGCTGGCCACAACAAGGGAACGGAAGCGATTTCACGTTTACGATGGGAAATCGCGCGTCGCTCAACTCTTGAAAAAGCGCCTCGTGAACGGTGGCCTTGATTAAGACTATTTGCCTTGGGGCGATCTTTTTGATTTCTTGAATTAATTCCTGAGCGGCCGACCGAATGAACCTAACTCTCTCTGGATTAGTGCCCCGAATGGGCGTCTTACAAGCATCAACGAGTCGAAACTCGCT
>JBAPQU010000328.1:0-8754 GCA_049280795.1 Candidatus Sulfotelmatobacter sp. | reverse complement strand
GCGGAATGATCGCCGCCTACCATGCCGGGCGCGCAATGCCCGCGACCGCATCTCTCCGAAAAAGAATCGACGAGCTGACCTCGGCGCCCGCGGCCAAGAAATCCCGCCAGAAGAAAAAGCCCGCAAGCGCGGCCCCGCAATCGGGCAAAGACTGGACCGATGCCGAGAAGCGCGCGCTGGCCCAAGCTCAAACCGCCGGACTGGCAATCTATGATATCGCGGTGAAAATCGATCCCCACTGCACCATGCCGATCGCCGCGCGGCAACTGATTCAGAATGCGATCAGCAGCATTGGCCAGGTCCTGGTAATGCGGCCGGACGCAAAATCGCCAGCGGCAGCAAAACAGGTCGAGTTTGTGGTCGCCAGTTCGCAGGCGGAAGAGCAGATCGCCGCCAAGAGCCACATCCCCACAATAACGGGCGAAGTCACTATTACTTTGATCGCTGCCGCAGCGCCGTCGAAAACATCCGCAATACCGGCAACGGCGGCTCCCGAGTCTCCAGCGGCGGCACTCGAAATTTCTTCGGCACCGGTTTTGGCGGCGCCAGCCTCGGTGGAATCGGCTCCAGTCGAGACGCAAACCTGGATCCCAGAAGCGGCGACGCAGGCCGTGACAGAAAACATCCTGCGAGTGGAAGCGGGCCGCATCGACAGCGTTTTGAACCTGGTGGGCGAGCTGATCATCGGCAAATCGATGTTGCAGCAGGCACTCAATGAATTCGGCAAGCGCTATCCCAAAGATCTTTTGCGCGGCAAGTTTGCCGACGTCATGGCTTTTCAGGCGCGTGTGCTCAACGACCTGCAACGCTCAGTAATGAAGATCCGCATGGTGCCTGTAGACCAACTATTGCGGCGCTTCCCGCGCATCGTGCGTGATGTAGCCCGGCAGTGCGGCCGCGAAGTGGATTTGGAACTCAGCGGACAAGAGACCGACCTGGACAAAGGCATTCTCGATGCCATCGCCGAGCCTCTCACGCATCTGGTGCGGAATGCCGTGAGCCACGGCATTGAACCACCTGAAGAACGTGTGCGTCTAGGCAAGCCACCACGAGGACATATCCGGCTGCATGCGCTTCATCAGGGCAATCAAGTCGTAGTCGAAATTAGCGACGATGGACGCGGCATCGATGCACAGAAAATTCGCGCCAAGGCTTTGGAAATGAAAATGATCTCGGTGGAAGAAGCGGCGCGCTTGACCGAAGCCGAGACGCTGGAGCTCATCTTCCGTCCGGGATTCAGCACGGCAGAAGAGGTCACAGAAGTTTCCGGGCGTGGAGTCGGCATGGACGTGGTGCAGAGCGTGCTTCACCGGCTGAAAGCCACGATTCACATCGAAACCCGGCCCGGCCATGGCACCACGTTCCGCATGAAGCTGCCGCTTACTCTCGCCATCATCAAGGCGCTGATGTTCTGGGTGGAGCGGCGACTGTATGCCATCCCATTGAACGCGGTGAACCAGATTGCCCGGACTACCGAATCCGAGGTTCACCAGGTCGACAACTACGAAGTTTTGCAATTGCGCAATCAGGTGCTTCCTTTGCTACGCCTTGGTCAGCGCCGCGTGGTGGAAGGAGATGGAAAGTCGGACAAGCTGTTTGTTCTGGTCATCACGGTCGGCGAAAGAAAATATGGGCTGATCGTCGATGCCCTCGAAGGTGAAGAAGAACTCGTCATAAAAGCGTTGGATGACCACACTTTCTCGACGGACCTGGTGAACGGGGCTTCGATCCTGGGAGATGGGAAGGTTGTGCTGATTCTGAATCTGCCCGCCGTCGTGGAGCATGTCTCGCGATCGCGTCCCGAAGAAGCGGGCTTGGCCAACTGTGGACTATTGCTGAACCATGCCGACCGCGCACGGCTCGCTCTCGGCACAGCCGGAGGCACGGCATGAGCGTGAATAAAGTTCGCGTTCTGGTAGTGGACGATTCCGCGTTAATGCGAAAAGTGATCCCGCAAATGCTCGAGGTCGATCCGTCGATCGAAGTAGTGGGCACAGCCATGGACGGAAATTTCTGTCTTAAAAAGATCGAGGAGTTACGCCCCAACGTGGTCACGCTCGATCTGCAAATGCCGGGGATGAACGGCATCGATACTTTGAAAGAGATTATGCGCCACCATCCGCTGCCGGTCATTGTGGTCAGTTCCCACAGTACCGAAGGCGCTTCGGTCACATTGAAGGCTTTGGGACTCGGCGCTTTCGACTTTGTCACCAAGCCGCAGGATGCTTCCGGGCACATGGCCGACACCACGCGCGAGCTGATCGCAAAGATCAAGGCGGCAGCGGTCTGCAAGATGGTACGTCCGGGAACTTTGCGGGCAACCCCAGAACCTGTGGAGAAGATTGCGGCTGCCAAATCCGCGTCCTCACCCACCAAGACGGTGGCTATCGGAATTTCCACCGGAGGCCCGCAAGCCCTCGAATTCCTGCTGGCGCAACTGCCACCGGACTTTGCCGGTGCGATCCTGATCGTGCAGCACATGCCGGAGGGCTTCACCGATATGTTTGCCCGCCGCCTGAACGAGTTGAGCGGCCTGCGGGTGAAGGAAGCGCAGTCCGGCGACATTTTGCAGGCCGGGCGAGCGCTGGTTTCACCGGGAAGCCGACATATGAGAGTGAAGCGTCTCCCCATGGGCGATGTGGTTGTGCTGGGTGACGACGCCCCCATCAACGGGCACCGGCCCAGCGTGGACGTTCTGTTCAACAGCGTGGCTGAAGAATATGGTCCGCTCGGCGTCGGCGTGTTAATGACCGGCATGGGCGAGGACGGCGCCCTGGGCTTGGGGGCAATGAAGAAAGCCGGGGCCATGACCATCGCACAGAACGAAGAGTCTTGTGTGGTTTTCGGCATGCCCAAAGCTGCCATCGAGCGTGGTTACGCCACGCGGATAGTTGGGCTGGATGTGCTTTCGGCTACTTTGCAGGCGTTATGTGGCCGAAACAGTGGCCACGGAGCGGAGAAAGTAGTCCGCGCCGGACGTTAACCGGACGTTAAAACGAATTTGCTGACGCAGGGTCCGTGACCTGCGTCATCTGGCAGGCGGGCAACCGCCGTGATGGAATCTAGAAGGGGAGGTCTGTTATGGAGCAGTTCGCACCAGTAAAACGCAGCAAGGACGGCCAGCCGATCCGCTACTTGATCGTGGACGATTCCGTGTTCGCGCGCAAAAATCTGGCCCGCATGATCGAGAGCTTTGGCGGGCAGGTGGCGGCCGAGGCTGGTGACGGGTTGACCGCGATCAGCGAATTTGATCGCACTCATCCTGACATCGTGCTGATGGACATTACCATGCCACAGATGGAGGGTATCGAGGCTGCCGAAAAAATCGTGCAGGCACACCCCGAAGCGCGCGTGGTCATGGTTTCGTCCGTCGGCTACCAGGAAAACATCGTGGCCGCATTGCAGCGCGGCGCACGCCATTTCGTGCAGAAGCCGGTAAAGCCGGAAGTACTGTACGAGGTCATCAAATACGTGCTGGGAGAAGACGGAGCGGTAGCGACTGCGGCCGGCGCGGGGGTCTAACCTCATGAAGATGGATCTGATTCAGCCTTTCATCAACTCGGCCGACGCCGTGTTGTCACAAGGTCTGTCGGGTACCACGAAGGTGGGCTATCTCTCGATGGAGGAAGCAGGCTACCGTCGCAAGGGGGTAGCCGGCATGGTGGCGCTTAGCGGCGACATCGAGGGCCGAATCATTCTGGATCTCGAGCCACAAACCGCCTTGCGCGTGGCCAGCCATTACGCAGGGACGGCTTTGCCTGAATCCGACGAGTTAATCAAGGAAACCATCTTCGAACTGGCTAACCAGGTCGTCGGCAACGCGGTGTGCGCGTTGAACGATCAGGGCTTCCACTTCCGGGTACATCCTCCACTGCTAGTTACCACCGAAGAAGTCGATAAGACCAGCGAAGACGTGGAAGCGCTTGTCATCTGCTTTGAAACCTCCTTGGGTAATGTGTTCATGAATGTTGCCCTGCATCACAACAAGCGCCGCATGTCCGACCACGCGAAGGTGGGGGCGTAACTATCCGGCAGTTCTGCGCGCACTCTCTACACTCATTCTGAGTATGCGTATCCCATCGTGAATTTGGTGTGCGTTTGCGCCTCCGTAACCAAGAATCAGACCACCTCTCAGCGGTGGTTTCGAGTAGCAACTGGATAACGGCATGGCACAAATGCCCCTTTGAGCCGCGTCTCGCGCAACTGCCACATCATCAATGCCGCACGGCAGCAGTGCGGCCAGATGCATCCCCGCTTCGGCGCCAACGATTTCCAACAGGTCCCCCATCTGCGTCTGAATCGCATCCACCAGCGCGCCTCGCCTTTTCGCGTAGAGCATCCGCATCCGGCGTATATGGCGGGCGAAGTGTCCTTCGCGGATAAATTCGTTCATCACGGCCTGATAGAGGGTCGAAGAAAAAACATCCGCGGCGTCGCGCGCAACGGCGAAAGCGGTTACCAAATCCCGGGGAATGACCATGTAACCCAGGCGCAGGGCGGGAAACATGACTTTGCTGAACGTACCTACGTAAATCACTCTTCCGTCAGTGTCCAGGCCTTGCAGCGATGCGATCGGGCGGCTTCCAAACCTGTACTCGCTGTCGTAATCGTCTTCAATAATCCAGCCGCCGGAGCGTGCCGCCCAACTTAAGAGAAGCATGCGGCGTGAAGCACTCATCGTCGTGCCGACGGGATATTGATGCGAAGGCGTGACATATACTGCTCGCGCGTCGCGACCTCGACGACGACCGTTGGAGATGACCTCTGCTACGTTCGTCCCGTCGTCATCCACGGGAACCGGAATCAATTCAGCCCCGGCCATCATGAAGACCTGACGCGCGCTGGGATAACCGGGTTCTTCCATCCACACCCGATCTTTGGGATCCAACAAAACCTGAGCGGAAAGCTGCAGCGCTTGCTGCGATCCGGTTGTCACCAGAATCTGCGATGAGTCACAGCGCACGCCACGAACTGTGCCCAGATACTCCGCGATGGTTTCGCGGAAAGGCAGATATCCCATGGGACCGCCATAGGCCATGATGCCCCTTGGCGGCTTTCGAGCATGCCGAGCCACCAGCTTCGACCAGATGCCGATTGGAAAGTGATCGAGGGCGGGCAGGCTTACGCGAAACGCGCCTAAGTTGTCCAGCCAGGTCTGCTCCGGCATCTGCGCTAAGGCAAGCCCACGACGCGACATTGGGCGCGGACCCGGCTTCCCTTCTGGTTGCTGAAAACCTTTTCGCGCTTTGTCGGTCTGTGGCCGTTGGGCGTCGTCCGGAATGGAGCGAGCCACGCACGTACCCGCACCAACGAAGGTTTCGAAGTAACCTTCGGCGAGTAATTGCTCATAAGCGTTCAGGACCGGGATGCGCGAAATCTTCAGTTCAGCGGCCAAGGCTCTGGTGGATGGCACTCGCTGCCCTGGCCGCATTTGGCCGTCAATAATCGCCCTGCGAAACCAACTGTACAACTGGCGATACATTGGCGTCTTGCCGCGGGAATCAATCGCGATCGGCGGAAGGAAGCTGGCGGTAAGGCGTTCTATCTTCATCTCGATCTTGGGGGCATTCAAAGTGGCTATATCGTAATACATCAGAGTGGCTATTGTTATCGACCACTGTTCGAATTAATTTTTGTGGCATGAACACACTCAAACAGCTTCGGACGTATCTTATGGTGTGCAGCCTGGTTGTCCTCTTGCAGCCGGTACTGGCACTCGCACAGCAAAATTCAGACTCATCGAAAACCGGCGTTCAGACCGCTGAACGAGATGGGCAACATGATTTCGATTTCGAGATTGGAAGTTGGAAGATTCACCTCAAAAAGCTTTTGCACCCTTTAACTGGATCTACGACCTGGATTGAATTTGACGGGACCTCCGTCACCAAAAAAGTTTGGGGCGGCCATGCTCAGATCGAGCAGTTCGAAACTGATAGTTCCGTTGCCGGCCACATCGAAGGCCTTACGCTGCGCTTGTACAATCCGGAATCTCACCAGTGGCGCCTCTATTGGGCGAACAGCAAGACCGGTATCCTCGACCCGCCCCAGATCGGCGAGTTCAAGAATGGGCAAGGTGAGTTTTACACCCAGGACATTCTCAACGGGAAAAGCATCATGATTCGATTTCTTTGGACGAACACCACCACAAATACTCCACACTTTGAACAGTCTTTCTCTGAGGATGGAGGCAAGACCTGGGAAGTGAACTGGATTACGGATCAGACACGCGTCGGCGATGAATCAGGCGAAACGCATTGAAACTGCCGTATGCGAGTGCGGGAGAATTTCAATGGAAGGCTTTCAATGATCATTGAAATGCGCACCTACAAAACCAAGCCGGGCAGGCGCGCGCAGGTCCTTGAGATATTCCGATCAAAGTCGGTTCCGGCGCACTTAGAAATCGGGATGAAAATATTGGGCCCATTTCCTTCGCTCGAAGACCCTGACACATTCTTCTGGATGCGCGGCTTTCCCGACCTGGCTTCGCGTGAGCCGATGAAGGCAAAGTTTTACGAAGGGGAACTTTGGAAGAGCGAATTGGAAAACGTGTTGTTGCCTATGCTGGAAAAATATGAAGTGGTTCTGGTTGAGGACACTGAGGGGCTGATGCAACGGTGGTGAGCCCGGTGGTGAGCCCGATGATGAGAGCCGGGCTCACTCCGCTGCGGGGCTTTACGGGGTTCGTACGAAGCCGTGAAGCACGTTGCTGGCGTCGACATAGGTTCCCGCAACGTCTCCCGCCGCGTTAATGCTCAGGCCAACAGTTCCCTGGAGCGCGCCGGTGCCCGAGTCCGGATCGGTGAAGATGCTTATCGTGCCGCCCGCGACCCGCTTGAAGCCCTCCAAAGTTCCGGCGGTGTCCACGAAAGTTCCTGTGATCGTTCCTGAGGTACTGATGCTGAAGGGGATGGTTCCCTGATCCGGGATGCCGTTCGAGGGCAACATCGAGGCCAGCCAGGCGTCCTTGCTTGCACCCGGAGCTTCGAAGGTGGTGATCGTGCCATTGGCAGCCCGCACAAAACCATGAGCCACCGTGCTCGAATCGGTATAGACTCCCGCGATCACACCCGCGGTGTTGATCGCAATGGGGATAGTTCCCTGCTCCGCACCCGTGCCCGCGCCCGGCGCGTTGAAGACGGTGATTGCGCCGGTAGCAGAGCGTAGGAAGCCGTGAGACACATTGCTCGCATCCTGGTAGGTTCCCGTGATCGCACCTGCCGTGTTGACGCCGACAGCTTTCGTTCCCTGAGACGTGCCCGTGCCCGCCGCCCCGACGCTGAAAACGGTTATCGTTCCCGTAGCAGAACGCAGAAAACCGTGGTACACATCGCTCGCGTCCTTGTAGGATCCGACCACCACCCCCGTGCTATTGATCCCGATCGGGGTGGTTCCCTGATGTTTCCCGGTGCCCGCCCTGCCAACGTTGAACTTGGTTATCGCGCCCCCAGCGGCTCGCACGAAACCGTGGTACACATTGTTGCCGTCAAAATACATTCCCGCGATGGTTCCCGCAGTGTTGATGGCGACCGGAAAAGTTCCCTGATTCGAGGCGGTGCCCGCGACCGCAACGCTGAAGGCAGTTAGCGTGCCGCTGGAAGTGCGCACATAGCCATGAGCCACGTTGCCGGTGGCAAGGTAGAACCCTGTGATAGTCCCCGCCGTGTTGATGCCGGTGGCGATGGTTCCCTCGTGCACACCCGTACCGGCTCCTGGGGCATCGAAGTTGGTGAAGGTCTGAGCCTGTGCCGATCCCGCCGCAAGCACTGCCAGCGTAAGCATGATCGACAATGCCAATGCCGCCCCCGCCACGCTCGCCCTCATTCCAGCAATTCTAGTCCCACGCTGCTTTGGTTCTTTCATTCGTGCTCTCCTCGCCCGATGCCTCATCTTTCACAACTAAAGAGGCAAGTTTACACTGGCTCTGATTGTTGCGATAGCCTGAAAGAATTTTCATCTTCCAGTGCAGGTTTTTCCTGTAAATATATGCAGAAGAAAGGCTCTAGGCGCGCAGAGGCAACCGTGGGCCGCCATCATTCTCGTCCGAATCCTCGGCTGGATCGGCAATCTTTCTCAGCTCGGGATACTTCTCGATTAAAGTAGCCGGAGCCAGCACTCGCTTGCCACTTAACATGGCTTTCAGCTCCAGGGCATTCACTCCCGCTTTGCCCTCGACACAGTTGTTAGCAATCACAAAGGTGGTTTGGGGCCGCTCCGCAATGCTCTCGATCCTTTCCTTCCAGTCTTCCAGTTCGTGCTGGTTGTAGAGATAGTTGTAACGGTCGTTGCGATTATCGGGATCGAACCACTGCTCGTAGTTGCGGCCGTGAAGGCGGACGTAGCCGATCGCCTCCGTAACATGTTTGGTGGGCGCGAGCGAACTCCCGAGCTGTGGCTGATCGATGTTGCAGAAGCCGACATTTTTCTGCGCGAAGCTGGTGAGCGTCGCGGCATCGTTCCAACTGGAATGCCGCACTTCGACGACGCGCGGATATTCGATGAACTGGCGCAGCAGACGATCGAGATATTCGCGGTTGAGTGAAGTATTTTTGAACGAGACTGGAAACTGAATGAGTAGAGCGCCCAGCCGCCCTTCGCCGGCAAGAGCATCGAGTCCTTCGCGCGTCCGCGCTTCGTCTTCATCGGTGGGACGGATGGTTGCGGCCGAAGTGGGCTCCATCACTGCAATAGACGAGTGCGTGAACGCGCGATACAGCTTCGCCGTGAACAGAAAATTCTTATTCACGGCCGCAACCT
>JBAPQU010000327.1:0-2872 GCA_049280795.1 Candidatus Sulfotelmatobacter sp. | reverse complement strand
GCGACGCCCCACAGATGTCCGAACGGATCTCGAATGAAGCCGTTGCGGTCTCCATAGAACTGGTCTTGCACTGGCTTAAGGATTTTCGCCCCCTCGTTTACAGCGCGCTTCACGACGCTATCGACGTCGGGGAGGTATACATACAAGCTCACCGGGCTCCCACCAACCGTGGTCGCGCTGGTGTGTCCCTCCCCCATGCTGGGATTCTCGTCGGCCAGCATGATGTGCGAGTCCCCGATTTTCAGTTCGGCATGACCAATCTTGCCGTCCGGGCCATTCATCCGAACGGTTTCCGTCGCGCCGAAAACTTTCTTGTAGTATTCAATGGCATGGGCGGCGCCGTTGATAACGAGGTAGGGAGTGACGGAATTGTAATCTTTGGGAATGTACGAGACTTTACTCATGATTTTTCCTCCTGGAATGTAGGCTAGAGGTAGAGGTTCGAGGCGCGCATGCGGAGAAGTTACGCGTCCCAGCACTACCTTAATGAAAGCACAATTTGGGAGATGACTCAAGACCGGTAAGCCGGGTTAAAATTTCTCTATGTCTACAGCCACCATTTCGTTCCGCCGCTCGGTCGCGGTGAATGCCCGCCGGAATCCGCTGGCTGCAACTGGCATGGTGCTGGTCCTCATCTTCGTGATCTTCGCCCTCTTCGCTCCCTGGATCGCGCCGCAAGATCCCGCTGCCATCAACCTTCCCGCGCGCCTCGACCCTCCATCCCACACGCACCGGTTCGGCACCGACGAACTTGGCCGCGACATTCTCTCGCGCATCATCTTCGGTGCGCGCATCTCCATGCTCGTCGGAAGCAGCGTCGTCGTTGCGTCCCTCGCGTTAGGCCTGATCATTGGCTCGATCGCCGGCTACTACGGCGGAGCCATCGACCGCTTCGTCAACGTCATCCTGATGAACGCGTTTCTCTCGTTTCCCGGAATTCTTCTCGCCATTGCCTTCGTCGCCTTCCGGGGCCCCGGCATTTTCAACCTTGTGCTCGCGCTCTCGCTCGGAGGCTGGGTCGGCTACGCGCGTCTGGTTCGCGGACAAGTCCTCGCCGCGCGTGAACGCGAATTCGTCGAAGCCGCCCGCGCTCTTGGTGCCAGCGACTTGCGCATCATCGTTCGCCACATTCTGCCCAATATTATTCAGCCGGTAATCGTGCAAGCCGCGATCGGCATGGCCGGAGCCATCCTCGCCGAAGCCACCATGAGCTTTTTAGGTCTCGGCGTGCCGCCACCGACAGCCAGCTGGGGCACGATGCTCAACGACGGCCGCGCCCACCTGTTCGACGCGCCCCATCTCGTGCTCTTTCCCGCGCTCGCAGTAATGCTGGCCGTGCTGTCATTTAACTTTATAGGCGACGCCCTGCGCGATTACCTCGATCCGCGTTCCCGTATCGAAGCCGGGATTTAGCCCTCGCAACCTCCACAAAACACGCCAAATCCGTTTCTTGACACAAATCGCATATTGCAATATAACTATTGCTATCTGATATATGAAAGTGGGAGAGAAAATTCGTTACCTGCGCGAGGTGGAAGGCTCGCTGCGCGGCCTGAACCGTCCCATCACCCAGCAGGAGATGGTGAAGGCCATTCGTCAGGAACTGCGCAAGAGCATCAGCCAGTCCTACTTGTCGCAGATCGAGAGCGGCGCGCGGCCTCACATGACGCAGTCGTCGCGCGCGCTGTTGGCAAAGTTCTTCAAGGTGCATCCCGGCTTTTTGGTGGACGACCCGGAGGGTTATCACACCGAGTTGACCTCGGACCTGCGCACGACGGAAGGCCAACTCGATGTATGGCTGCTGCAAGGTTCGGAACGTTTTGTCAGCGATCCGGAAGTAAGCGAGGTCTTGATCAAAGCCGCGCGCGAGAAGGACACGCGGCGCTGCCTGCTGTTGTTGGGCGCGATTCTCGACACGCCCGGCTTGGCCGACCGATTGCTGGAGGCGCTGAGGCCGGAGTTGATGGCGCACGGGAGTGACCGCCGTGAAAATCATCGCTCCGGCAATGGTCGCGCTGCGAGTACAGAGAGGAGAAGAATCCGATGAATCACACGATGACCTGGGCGGATTTTTACTTGATCTGTTTCGCGGTGGGCTTCTGCCTCAGTTTCTTTTCGTTCGTGTTCGGCGGAGCGCGCACCGGCCGGCTGCATCTGCCGCATTTTCACGCCCACGTGGGCGGGGCGCATGTGCCGTCAGTCGGTACTCCGGGTGCGCATGCACCGGTTTCGGCGGGCCACGCTCGGGTCGCGACTTGTACAGGCCAAACTGCAAGTGATTCCGGCCTGCACGCGGCGCAGAGCGGCGGCGTTTCGCCCTTCAACTTCATCACGCTCACGGCGTTCCTGGCTTGGTTTGGCGGTACAGGATATTTGCTCACGCGCTACTCGGGCGTTTGGGTTGGTTTCGGATTGCTGGCTTCGATCACCAGCGGTCTCGTCGGAGGAGGAATCGTGTTCCTCTTCCTGAGCAAGGTGTTGATTTCCGAGGAAGAGAACATGGATCCCGCGAACTACGAAATGGTCGGCGTACTTGGCCGGGTTTCCAGTTCGATACGCGAAGGTGGAACCGGCGAAATTATCTACGCGCAGATGGGAACACGGCGCGTATGTGGCGCACGCAGTGATGACGCCAGCGCCATTGCGAAGGGAACGGAAGTGGTAGTCACGCGCTACGAAAAGGGAATTGCCTATGTGCGCTTGTGGAGCGAGATGTCGGAGGAGCAGTAGCGCGCTTTGTTTTAACGAGCACTCGGAGGAACTCCATGAATCGAGACTGGTACAAGACGGCGATCTGGCTGGCATGGCTGGCGCTGCCCATCACCGGGCTGAACTACTGGCTCGTCTGGGATCGATTGCCCGCGCGCATGGC
>JBAPQU010000326.1:0-45804 GCA_049280795.1 Candidatus Sulfotelmatobacter sp. | reverse complement strand
GGATAGAGGCAATTCTTTTGGCAAAAGCAGGATTGTTGTCCAGCCAATAAATGAACAGCATCGAATCCCAGTAGATGCGGCTCATTTTTGCTCGTCGGCATCGCGAAAGGAAGCCCGCATAGCGCGCAGATAGGCCTCACCTCCGCCGTATTCAGCGTACACGTCTTTTAGGGCGCCACGAAGGCGATTCCACGCGTCCTGCCGGTCCAGCAGAGAGGGCGAATCGATCAGCTCATACGTGTACGTGACGGTGGTGCTTTGCCCGGATCGTGGCCCAGTTCTTGTGACGACGCGGAGACCGTGCTCGATCAGGAACTTTCGCGATCCAAGTGCAGCGCAAACCAGCGGAATACGATTGGTCAAGCCAAGTTCTCGATGAACCTGCCCCACATTAATTGCGACGGTTTTTTCCTTTCGCCGCCGCGCCTGCGAGACGTATTTCTGGTACGCATGACGCCGAATGGTATCGGAACTCGAAGTTGCGGCCATCTGAAGCTTGCTCATGCATGCTATTCTTGCATAGTCTTGCCGTGTTTTCAAATAGCGGGGGGATTAATCGCGTCCGGAATCCCAAACCGCCGTCAAGCATCTAGACAATTGACTTAATGGAGGTTCGTCCCTAGTCTTGAACTAGCTCTTTCCAACGGCCAAACCCACAAGTGGGGGCGTCACGGCTTCGACGGAGATGCTTGCGGCCAGGAGGCATGCCGGGGTGCACACACCCGTAATCGCGTGCAAAACGATAATTGCCAATCAAACCATGGCATACGCAGCCTAACTAGTTTAGGCAGCCGTCCCAGGAGTCTTCGCCCGTGGGCCTCCGAAGGACGTCGCACAGCGGGCTGCTCTTCTCTTCTACGTCTGGGGTGAGAGGCTAAGACTACAGGCTAGTGGCTAGCGTTTCTTGTCCGTTCTGAGCGTGGGCCGCGAACGTCCCAGGGTAATGCCTGGGGCATGAACGTGAATAAGCATGTAGTCTCTTGACCAGTAACATTTTCGGACGCGGGTTCGACTCCCGCCGCCTCCACCACTATCCTAAAGATGTGATCTACATTCTCTCCGCGCTCCTCGCAGGGCTTCCGCTACTTCGGGATGTGTTCTCCCCATTTGCAGTTTGCCGTGCAGCTCATTTGCCTTCGGTCGCGACCGTTTGCCCCGCCGGCTTGTCTTGGTGCCTCACGACCTCGTCCACCAGGAACAGGTCAGTGAGAAGGGCACGGAGATGGATGGAAGCATTCAAATTGTCGATCAACTGCGAACTAATGGCGGGTTGGGCCAGAACCAACTGAATCGCGGCAAGAGAATCGCGAGCATCGCGATCAATCACGGCAACGAACGCCAAGTATTTGTCGGCTGGCTCAAGACCTTCCTCTTTGACTGCCAGCGCGCAGGTCTCCGCCAGGCCGGTTAATGCTTTCACGGCGTTCTGCAGGAAACCACGTACTTGTGCCCCCGACTTGCTGCCTTGGTCACTGGGAAGTCCTTGGGCCGCGTAAGCCAGAAGGAACTCGTAGCACTCTTCCACTGCGTCACAACGATTCGAGATCTCAGTCGGCATTTTGTAGCTCTCGGTGGTCCACTCTTTACTTGGATCTCGAAGGTGTCTCGACCACCCAGCGCTCGGGATCATGCTCTTTCAGATAAAAGTCGCGATCCATCCAGCCGAAGATCATCGATTTCGTGATGTCGCGCTTCTCTGGGCGAAGACCCATGTAGACGTGCATCATGACCAGCCCAATCAGACCCACGCCAGCCAGTCCGTGCAGCACGTACATGAGGCCCCAAGTCATGTCGCTGAAGAGATATGGATTCCGAGGGAAAAAGATCGTACGCACGCGAGACATCATGAGAACGCCGGTAAAGATCACCGACAGACCGCACAAGATAATGACGCCGTGGAAGAGCTTGTTCTCCAGGGGATATTTGGCAAACTTATGCGGCGCGGGCGCGGGCATTCCGAAAAACCGGCGAATCCTTTTCCAGGCGTCGTCCAGATCGGTCCGGTCAGGCCAGATCGACCAAAAATCCAACCAGAAGGAAGCATGAATGATGTGAAAGACGATCGAAACGGTTAACACAGCGCCGGCGATCCAATGATAGGTCACCCAATTAAACTGGATGCCCACCTTCGGAAGGAAGGCAGTGAACAGCAACGTGAACATAGAGGCTGCCATGATCCAGTGAAACAGCCGCGCCACGAGCGAATGACGCGGAACGCGCTTGGGTATGCGCGCAGTGACTGCGGCAGCAGCATCCGACGCAAATTCCCTGGCCTTGGCGAAATACATTACGTAGACCGCATGGACGATCAGGAAGAGTAGTCCTGCGATTACGGCAACCCAAATCAAGAACCATGCGATATGGATGGGAACACTCTGTCCCCACGGGTCGGTAGCCCACTCTAAGATGCCCACGCGGCCTCCTCCACTCCGCTGATGGCGCGCTTCACCAGATTTCTCATCAGCGGAATCTTATAGGCGTTGAACTGTAATGGGATCGCTCCTTGCACGGCCAGACGTCCCGCCATCTCTCCGATCGCTGGGTTCCGCTGCCTGCCGCGAACGGCATCCTCGACTGCTTTCAATCGTAGTGGACGGGCAGCCGCACCGTTTACCGCAATCCGGATTCGCTCGATCGTATCTCCGGATGTCACCATGGCTGAGGCCACATTCATCAGCGGGAAGTCCCACACGTTTCGGTCTCGCACTTTCTCGAAGTAAAATTGCGCTCCCGCCCATGTAGACGGAATCCGAATGGCTGTCAGCAGATCTCCGGGCTGTAAAACGTGCAGCCGGGTAATGTCGATGTCAGGACCGATGAAGTAGTTCTCAGCATCCACTACACGCTCACCTTTAGAGGTGCGCATGACGAACTTAGCGTCCAGCGCGATCAGGGCCGGGGACGTGTCGGAGGGATTCACTGCCACACAGCGGTCTGCGTGCAGAATTGCGTGCTCGCGATTGCGGCCTTCCGGTGTGTCGGCATAGCAAATATTTCCGCCGGCGCGGTAGCACGGCCAACCTCCGCGGTAATACCAGCAGCGCGTGTCCTGCGAGACATTGCCGCCGAGTGTTCCCTGGTTGCGGATTTGCGGCGACGCCACAACTTCCGCAGCCTGCGCCAGCAGATCATATTTCTGTTTGATGACGGGATGATTCACTATTTCGGTAAGCGTGGTCATGGCGCCGATTTCGATTCCATCACTTGTCGTCCGGACTCCGCGCAGTTCTTCGATTCCGCTGAGATCGACCAAAGCCTTGGGCTTCTTAATTCGATCCTTCAGCCAGTCCAAACTGTCGAGCCCTCCGGCCCACACCAGTGCATCAGTTCCGTGCTGTTCGAGAAGCTTCTGCGCATCGGCAATGGAGCTCGGCTGATACAGCTCGAAAGCGGCCATTACGTCTCGAATGACAGCCATAAATCTCCCTCCAATTCCAATCCAAATCTCAAATGTGGGCCATCAGCGGATGCTGCATGGGCCGGCCCGCTTCGAGCGACGTGAGAATCGTGTCGGCATTCACCGGTGCGCGTTGAAAAATCTCGTCTCCCAGCGCATCCGAAAGGGCGTTCAAAATGGCGCCACACCCGCCCGCAACCGGCGGCTCGCCTACACCGCGAGCGCCCACTGGCGTCTCCGGGTCCGGAATATCCAGCGCGGTCCATTGCATGTCAACAGGTACATCAAGAATCGTTGGCGGTTTGTTGTGATGGAATCGCTTGGATACCATTTCACCGTAGTGCGGATCGAATACCCACTTTTGACCGATGGCATGACCGATACCAAGAGTCGAGCGGCCGAGCACCTGTCCGCCGAGTGCGCGGGGATGGATTACTGTGCCGACATCAGCGGATGCGAGGAAGTCCACAATGTAATACTTGCCGGTTTCGACATCGACCTCAACTTCGGCGAAGCTGGCCACATAGGAAAACGTGGACCCGTCGCGAGGATAGTTGTCCTTAGCCGCCGCCACCAAGCCTTGACCGGCTAACGCCTCTACTGACGTCTTAGTCAATTTATGGACGTCGGCAGGCGCTTCGTGGCCGTCATAGACCCCGCCCAGTTGAATCGCGTATTTCGCGGCCTGCGCCAAACTCATGCCGGCGCCGCCCTTGCGGAACACGCGCTCGTTGGAGACCTCGTATTGCTCCGGTTTACCACCGAGTTTCTTCGCCGCAATTTCCTGGAGTTTTTTCTTGGCGTCCATAGCCGCGGCGTGGGCCGCCCGCGTCATCGCATGGGTCGTCTGGCTGCCGCCGGAGACGCAAGTAAAAGGAAGGTTCCTGGTTGTGTTACCCCACACGACTTCGCATTTTTCCCACGGCACACCGAGAACCTCTGCGCCAGCGCGGTGAACATCAATCACCGACTCCGTACCCAGATTGCCGATTCCAGAGTGAAAGGTAATGAGACCATCGGGCTTGATAACGAGAAGTCCGTCGAAACCGATCGTGCCTCCTACGTAACAACTTAGCGATACGCCAACGCCACGAACTTTTGTGCCAATTCTTTTTGGAGTGCGGGCAACTCGCTGGCTCCACTTAAATTGTTCTGCACCGCGGTCGAGCGCCTCCTTCAGGAATGCGCTGGTGGCATACTGTCGCTTTCCCTGCACCACTGGCCCGAACGGCGCCTTGCCCTCGGGACAGTTGATGCGGCGAATCGCCACCTGGTCAACATCCAGCTTTCGTGCAGCTTTCGCTACGATCGGCTCCATGATGACGATCCCCTGCAGACCGCCCGGAGCGCTCTGTGCGCTGCGCGGCGGTGTATTCGTGAGTACCGTCACTCCGCGCCAGCGCATAGCTTGTGGCTGGTACAACAGAGAGACGATGCGTCCCGACGACGGAGCATCGCCCACCGCGTCGTAGGGACCATTGTCGCAAATCACGAACATGTCAAGCGCAACAATGCGCCCTTCCCTGGAGAAGCCAACCTTCATCCGTCCCTGAAAACCAGGTCGCGCACGTCCGATGAAAGTCTCTTCCTCACGGCTGATGCGCATCATCACCGGAGCATTCGTCTTCTTCGCCAGCAGCGCTGGGATAATCATCGACACTCCGCCGGTGATCTTGCTGCCGAATCCGCCTCCGGTGTATTCGCTGATGAAAACCACGTTGTCCGGATCGATATTCAACCAGCGGGCAATCGCAGGCAGGGTCTGCGCGGTGCTCTGCGTCCCGGTGTAGATGTAAACTTTGCCGTTTTGCCAGTAAGCCATGGCGCTCCGGGTCTCAAGCGTTTGATGGCTGGTGTCCGGAGTGACGAATGTTTCATCAAGAACCAGTGCCGCATCCCTGAATCCGGAATCGATGTCCCCATAGGACCACTCATCGGGAGCTTTGCCCATCGGAAGACGGCCATGTTTTTCTTCCGCGAAATCCGCCTCCGTCCATTTCAGTTCCGTAACGTCCGGCGGACCCGAATGTTGTCCTGAAGGCCGAGCCCATACATTGCCATCGATTCGAGGGTTCGGCCCTCCGGGCCTGAGAGTGGCAAGCGGATCGACCACGAACGGAAGCGGTTCAAAATCAATGTCAATTTTCTCGATCGCTTCGGCGGCGGTGAGTTCGTCGACGGCGGCCACAGCAAGAATCGGTTCGCCCTGATAAACCGGTTCATTGGTAAGGCCGCGTTCACCCCACTTGCTGGCCTTAATCACCGTTCCATTGTCGGTAAGAGTATCTGCCGGCGCGGGAAGATCGTCCGCCGTGAGAATGGCTTTCACGCCGGGCATGGTGAGCGCCGCCTTGGTATGGATGCGTTTTACCCGTGCATGCGGCATAGGGCTGAGCAACAACTTGCAGAACAACATGCCTTCCGCGCGAAAGTCCTCCGCATATTTTGCCTGGCCGGTCACTTTTGCGTAAAGATCCGGCGTCGTATAGTTCTTGCCGATCAGCTTGTAGCCGGCTCCATACTGGCGCTCAGCAGTCTTTGCGGTCTCGACAACCTTTGCCTTATCCAAGCGAAGCCCTCCGCAAATTCTCCGCACCTCGCATCATCGCGGTCAGAATCTTGTCGTAGTCCTGGCAGCGGCACAGACATCCGGAGATGCCGTGCGCCAATTCCTGCCGGCTGGGATTGGGATTGGTTTTAAGATATCCCACGGTCGCCATGACGAAGCCGGACATACAGAAGGCGCACTGAAAGCCCTGTTCGTCGATCACCCCCTGCTGTACCGGATGCAAGGTTCCATCGGCACTCGCCAGGCCTTCAATGGTGACAACTCTACGGCCACGCACGGTGTGAGTCAGCACCGAACACGAATAGTGTGGAATGTCATCGATAAGGACGGTGCACGATCCGCATTCGGCGCGGTCGCATCCCAGCTTGGTGCCGGTCAGGCCCAGTTTGTAACGCAGCGTTGACGCCAGCGTCTCTTGCTTCATGACGTCGACGCGCCGCTGCTGGCCGTTGACGTTGAGAGTTATCAGTCGCTCGCCTACGCCCATAGTCGACTGCTGGCCATGCAGCAGAGTCGAGGGGCGAAACAAATAACCCGCGGAGGACACTGCGACGCCGCTGGTGATGACCCCTTTGATGAAGTTGCGCCGAGAAACAGATTTCGGCACTTCTTTTATTTCATTGGCATCGGCTTTCTCTGTCATGCGAATTACCTCTTAGCCCAGCCGAATCAGTGACCTTTCCATCATAGCGATGTCCGGAAATCTTCTTCGACTCTTTTTTGCCGAAGCCAGTGACCTAGTCCTTGAGCGGCACCGTCGGCGGGGATCGGCATTATGGCCGCTTTCGCCAGCGCGGCAGCGACCAAAAAGCGAATTCCACATTTGCAATATTCCACGTTAGTATTACTTGCGTGCGACGCCCAAAATTACCGATTAGCCGCGGCATGTGGTACCACGGTGTTGGAACTCTATGACTTACCTGCGCAATCGAATCGTGTGATCCGGCCACGCAATCGCAAGAGTCTGGAAACGAAGTCGGGTGTCCGCAGGGTGACAGCTTTTGGTTCGAGAGCAACCGCGGTCATCGCTGGTTCAACCCGACCAATAAACAAGCTGGGGTTCTCTGGGTAAATACTCCGCCAACATTCTGAGTTCGTCTCTGCAACTTAGAAGCCGAACCTCAACGAGAACTGTTGAAGCCGTTCGACTTCCCTCAATGTGCAATTTCTGCAGAGTAAGAATCACTGCTGCGATCAACCGCGCCATAACTCGTTCACGGCTCGGTATGCCTGATTTATCGCTGTATCGGTATAGGCCGTTGCCGCAGAATCGGTGTTGGCGATGGTGATCCTTCCAAAGGGCTGGCGGCCGATCACGTTCGGGCGCTTGTCTTCGGGCCAGTCGGGATCGAATAGCGGGTTGTACTCGTAGCCATAGCCATGCGGCCATCGATTCACGGTTATGGCCTCAATGTCGCGGGCAGGATCGAAGCCCCCGGCGCTTAGAGTGCGGGCGAGTTGGTCACGGATTTTTCGCTCGAATGTCTCAAAAGTTGTGGTCAGCAGTTCGTATCTGCCGATTTTGTGCTGTTCCCGAGCTGGCAAGCCGGGCTTGCAGGGAGCCCGACTGAGATGCAATAAGATTGGCTCTTCGGGGCTCGTGGGACTTCGATAATCGCCCATGTTAACTGCGGCGTTGAGGCTAACGTCGGACCAGTAAGAACCCGGCGAAGAGACGCGCTGAATGCCCAGCTTTTGGAATGATGTCCAGTTCCGAATGCCAACGCTGGTGTAAACCAACGGCACTTTGACCAGGTAATGCAAAGCTTCCTTTTGTGCTTCGGGAAGCTCGGGGCACAAATAAGGAATCATCATATTCCAGCATGCCAACACGCACCCCTTGGCCCGTACTTTAAATACCTGCTTGCCGCTCGCATAGAGAACCTCGACTTCTTGAGCAGCAGAAGATGTTCCGACATTGCGTGCGCCGACTACGGTGCTGTTCAAGCGAAGTCTTAATGGAGCATCTTCCCGGTCTAAGCGGCTGTAGTCGACTTGCGCGGTGACGACATCTTCCGCCGTTTGGCCAGGAACTGCCTCTGGAATGAGCGCCCTCACAAGTAATCGAGCAATGGAAGCGTTCCCGTCAGGAAAGTGAAAACGATACGAACCGCCGGTGGCATAACCAGCCGCTGAATAGCTCATATGAGGTGCGGCACCCGGCTGAAGACTCATACCCTGAAATCCAGGGAAGCCGAGGGCCCAGCAATCCAAGGCAGGCTCGGCGTCAATTCCAACTCCCCATTCTCCCTCCGTGCGCCGCTGATAAAACGGAATCACCCCGGGGTCCACCTTCACCACATTGAGCAGAAAATCCCGATAGCTCATCTTCGAAAGGCTTGCCTTCTTCTCTGCCGAAGAGAGACCCGGCATGTAGTCGACTTTAGCCTCCTGTACACGCACAATGTCGCGCCGGACTGCAGGGGAGAGCGGCGTCTTGTTCATAAAGTTCGTCCAGCTGAGCGTCTTCCCTGCTTGACTTTCAGAACCTTCATCGTCCCAGCCACGTCCCGGAGTGCCCACGGCTAGGCGATCCTCGCCGAATGTCTCTTTATCGAAGAAGACCGCAGATTGGAGACCAAGAGATCGATAGAGCTTATGATCTGTGTATCGCGCCTCGAATCGTGGAGGATCAATGCCAAGCTTCTTCAGCAAACCGTCGGCCTCTGGACTGTACTTGGTGGGGCTGTCGATGAGGAGTGTTCCGCCGTTCAAGAGCTGCAGTCGACCACCCAGGTGAAATTCGTTTCGCTTGGCGTGACCTCCAAAGTCGTCGTGGTTCTCAAGAATGAGAATTCGAGCTGAGTTTCCTACTTTCTCACGAAAGAAATAAGCGGCGGCCAACCCGCTAATTCCTCCTCCGACAATCACCAGGTCATAGGTTTCGGCGCTCTCGACGGGCTTGCCTGCACTCTCCCAGAAGGTGCCGTCGCGCAAGCTGTGTGCAATTTCGAACGAACCGGGATGGCTGCCGCGCAAGCCCGTCTTGACTGGTGGATCGTAGCCGGGTTCATTCTGCGGCTCCATGGGATTTGCCGTTCCGAAAGCCCGAGCATTCGGAAGCATGGCGGCTCCGATCACCATGGCAGCGCCGTTCATGAAATCCCGGCGCGTGATGTTGCGGTGCATGCCAAGCGCGCGATCACGAGATCGACCGCCGTCTTCATTCTTGAGCTCCGTCATATTTGTCTACGCACGTTTCATTTGTTCCTGAACTGCACGATAGGCCTGGTCGATTGCCGCGTTCGTATAAGCGCTGGCGGCAGCATCGGAATTCGCAATCGAGATTCGACCAAATTGTTTTCGTCCGATGACGCAAGGCCGCTCTTCCCGCGCCCAGTACGGATCAAACAGAGAATCGTATTCGTAGGCGTAACCGTGCGCCCACCGGTTTACAGTTATTGCGGCAATGTCGCGGGCGGAATCGAATCCACCCGGCGCCAGCGCGCGATTCAACTGTTCCCGTATATTGCGTTCAAACGTAGAAAATGGCGTGCCGATGAGCTCGAACCTGCCCATCCGGTACTGATCTCGCCGCGGCAACCCGGGCTTGCAGGGGGTCCGCAACATGAAAAGCACCATGGGTTCTTGCGGGTTGCTGGGAAATTGATACGCACCCAGGCTGACAGGAAAATCGAGCATCGCGAAGCTGTGATAACTTCCCGGCGAGACGATTTGTCGTATCCCCAGTTTGTGGAACGCCGTCCAATTGCGAAGGGCGACGTGCGTGTAGATGAACGGCTCCTTCACGCCATAGTGCAGAGCTTCCTTCTGCTTTTCGGGCAGCTCGGGACAAAGATATGGGACCATCGTGTTGTAGCAGGCGAGGATGCAGGCCTTCCCCGTTATCTTCTTCAGCTTTCCTTCCTGGACATACGAGACTTCAACTTCTTTCGCAGACTCTGGTTGCCCGGAGTGTCGCACACGAACCGCGGTTGAGTTCAGACGAATTCGTACTGGAGACGACGGCTGATCAAGCTTGCTATAGTCCGCGCGCGCAGTGACAACGTCCTCCATGGTGTGCCCTGGAACCACTTCCGGGATCAGACTTCGCACGAGCAAGCGGGCGATGGACGCATTCCCATCGGGAAAGTGAAAAATGTAGGGTTCTTCTTTTTCGCGGTCTCCGTCTAGATCCATCCCTTCAAAACCCGCATAGCGGCATGCCCCGTAGTCGTCGGGATTTCTATAACAGGCAAGAGCCGAGACCGCGTCAATTCCAACTGCATACAAATCGTTCGTATAGGTCTGGAAAAATGGCAAGACGCCAGGATCGGCTTTACAAATCTCAGTCAAGAATCCCGCGTAGCTGATCTTTGCCAACCGCGCATGCTTCTCCTCTTTCGACAGGCCGGAAAGATAATCCTTCTTCTCGTCGTAAAGACGCGCGATCTCCAACTGAAGCTTCTGCGGCAGCGGACTCTTCTTGAGAAACTCGGGCCAGGGAGTCGAGCCCATTCCAGTCACCAGCCGATTCTCACCAAAAGTTTCTTTGTCAAAGAAGCAGGCTGTACCCAGATGCGAGTACAGTTTCTGATCGTAGGCCTTATAAAAGGTCTTCGTTTGAACGCCGAGGTCCGTGAGAACGCCTTTGGCCACTTCGCTGTATTCCGCGGGACTCTCAATCGACTGAGTTCCACCGTTACTCAACAGCAGCCGTCCTCCCACTCGGAACTCATTGCGCCGCGCGTGGCCGCCAAAATCGTCGTTGTTATCGAGGACCAGAACGCGCGAACCCTTGCCGGCATTCTTGCGGTAGAAGTAAGCCGCAGCCAGCCCGCTGATGCCGCCTCCGACGATGACCAGGTCATACGTTTCGCTCGTCTCTGACGGGCTGCCAGCGGTTTCCCAGAACTCCCCATCGCGCAGTGCGTGCGCCACATCGTAGGAGCCCGGCGCGCTGCCTCTCATTCCGGTCAAAGCAGGTGGGTAGAGTTTGGCGGAATCGGCGCCAGCCTGGAATGCAGCTTGGGTGCCGTGAGCCAGCTCGGGCAGACTGGCATAGCCGAGGGCTCCGATACCTACGGCAACGCCATTGAGGAAGTCGCGCCGGGTGATACGGCGTCCCATTCCCAACTGCTGGTCACGATTTTCTTCGCTCATGGATTCACGACGAAGCGTTCAGAATTCATAAGAAGACCATGCTGCTACTTTGTCGGCATTGCCTCCGGCTCAGCCGAGCCATCGGCTCGCGGGTCTGAGGCAGCAAAATTCGTGCCAGTTGCGGAATTGTGAAGCACCGCCTGTCCCCGTCCCATAAATGCGGAATAATCCTTTCGCAGAACCAAGTCGTGGCCCTTCTGGCGCAACTGGCTCTGCACTTCCGGCGAGACTCGCGACTCTAGAAGAATGGTGCATTGGATTGGCTGTCCTGTGTCGCGGATGGTGAATCGAGGAGCGGAGAGAGCTGCCTGAATGTTCCAGCCATAGTCCACTACATCGGACACGAATTGCGCATGCGCAAGCGGCTGATTGGAACCACCCATAATCCCAAACCCTATGTGTTGATCCCCCTTCTCCATAAATGCAGGAATAATGGTGTGAAAGGGACGCTTGCGCGGGGCGAGCGCATCCGGATGTTTGGGATCGAGCACAAATAGTCCTCCCCTATCCTGAAGCAGAAACCCCATGCCCGTTACCGCAACCCCAGAGCCGAAATAGTCGTACACACTCTGGATCACCGAAGCGATATTGCCATCTCTGTCGACTACAGCCAGATACGTGGTGTCGCTTTTTGCCGGCGTACCATTTACCGTGGCACAATTCGCTTTCTGCGGATCAATCAACGCGGCACGTTGTTCCGCATACTCTTTCGAAAGCAGACCGCGTACTGGGATGCTCGCAAAACGAGGATCACCGTTGTAGCGATACAGGTCGGTGTAGGCGAGCTTCATCGCTTCGATCTTCTTGTGCAGTTCCACCGTTCCCAGTGGGCCCTGCTGGTCTGGCTGCGAGACAGCCATGATATTCAGCATTTCCAACGCAGCCATCCCTTGCGCATTAGGAGGAAGTTCGTAGACTCTCCACCCGCGGTAATCGATCGAGATTGGATCAACCCACTCCGAAGAAAATTCCGCGAGGTCATCCGCTTGCATGGTCCCGCCGAGAGAATTCGATGTCTTGAGGATTGCTTTCGCAATTTCGCCCTCGTAGAACTCTCGAGGCCCTTTGTTCGCCAGTAATCGCAATGTCTTCCCCAGGTCGGGATTGGAGAACTTTTCACCCACGGCAGGCGGCTTGCCATTGGGAAGAAAGACACGCTGCGCTTCCGGTGTCTGCTTCAACTTTGTGCGGCCGATACGCCAGAAGTCGTCGATGATTTCAGGGACAAAATAGCCGTTCTCGGCATAGTAAATCGCGGGTGTAAACAAGTCTTTCCAAGGCAATCGTCCAAAACGCTGATGAGCCTTCGCCCAGCCATCCACGGCTCCCGGGACAGTGACACTGTGGATTCCATCGTCAGGCATCGAGGTGATGCCTTGCTTCTCCAGAAAATCTATAGTGAGGCCTTGCGGAGCCCACCCACTTGCGTTTAGACCATACAGCTTGCCGCTCTTCGCATCCCAATAGAGAAGAAACAGATCGCCGCCGATGCCGTTCATCATGGGCTCAGTTACGCCCAACACTGCATTGGCGGCAATCGCGGCATCGATAGCGGAACCACCCTGCTCAAGGATTTGGGCGCCCGCTCGGGAAGCTAGAACCTGGCTGGTGGCCACGATACCGCGGTTCGTCACTACGAGGGAGCGGCCATAGTCGCGATCTTGAGCCAAGGCTGGGTGCGATCCTAGGCACCACAACAAGGACAGGCACATCCAAACCCGCATGAAAGTTCCCAGTAATTGCGGAGCAGAGATTCGCTGCGCGTCGCAGCACACATTACTATAAGTCCGCAAGGTTAGAAAAACTAGCGATCCGTGTCAAGAAGAATGAAAAGCGGTTGGGGTAAATTTTCTGCTTGATACGAAGGTGATACTTTTCTAACCTTCCACAATTATCGTAAGGTTTGGACGGAGTCTACAGAGGATAATTCGGACTCAAAAGCGCGTAAAGAGCTGAGGTTGGTGCCGTCGACTCAGACACCCACCTGGCTGTGGTTTTGTCCGCGTGGCACGTGGTGCAAGGATTCGGAATCTTGTATTTGTCGGTCATCGTGGGCGTGATGAAGACAAACGTATGCGCTCGTACCTTCACGTTCGCAATTGTCGTTTCGATTTTCGGCATGTGACAGGCGATGCAACTGCTTCCCGTCGATCCTTATGGTTCCGCGAGAGGGATGCTCCACATGCTCACTGCCAGGCCCGTGGCACTTTTCGCAGCCAACGTTCCACTCCGCTACTTGCTTGGTGTGGATGTTGTAATCGACCGAGTGGCATCCATCGCAGGTCGGACCCGTGGGCCGCTGCATATTGTCCGGCGGATAAAATGGCTCCCACCAGTCGGTCCCTTTGGCGACGAAATACGGACGCCAGACGCGATGGGTCACATCCCACTGCACGGGTTCTGGAAAGTAATCGTCACCTCTTTTGGTGAAGTAACGCTGCTTCCAGAGGCTGCCATAAACTAAAGCGACATCGTCCTTCGCGAACTTGGCAACGGAATTTGTCGCTAGGTTGGGAATGATGGCGTCAGGATGTTCGCGAGGGTCGCGAACAACATTCGCCATAGGCGTTGTTCGCCAGTGTTCGTAGATTTGTGAGTGGCACTTCTGGTAGGACTGCGAACCCACGTAGTGAGCCGAATTTGACAAGGCTGACTGCTGCGCTTGCTCCTCCCTGGTGAGCTGACGCAGGCTACGGATGAAAAGGACCAATTTCCAACTGTCGTCGCTCTGCTCGTCGTGTGGTTTAGCCCACCCCGGCATACCCGTCAGACGCACGCCATTCCGGATGATGTAGCGGATCTCTCCGTCGGTGAGGTTCTGCGTTTGAGGCAAACGCAGATCCGGAACTCTTGGGTAAAGGTTTTTATGCGAGAGATTATTACATTGCGCGCGCTTCAGTGAGTCTTAAGGTTGCGCCCCTAGTCTGCAAAGCATGAGCCGGATCGATCGAAATCTGCTTAACCTTGTGGCAGGAGCGCTCGCGTTAATAAGCGCGGCCGGTTTCGCTGGGACATCCTTCGCGCAAGAGGTGAAGACGGGCAGTCCGGCCGTTATCTCGCTTGCGGAAGCGATTCACCGGGCACAACAAAATGAGCCAGCCTTCACAAGCGCACTGGCGGCGCAGAAATCGGCGGCCATCGATCGTTACCTTGGCAGAGCTGCTCTGCTGCCCTCGGTCGTGTATCACAACCAGGTGCTCTATACGCAGCCGAACGGACAAACCAATCAAATCGTTCAGGGCGGGACACAGCTTTCTCCTATCTTTATCGCGAACAATGCGGTTCACGAATACATCAGTCAGGCCTCGATTAATGAAACCGTCGGGCTGAAGCAGTTCGCGGATGCTCAAGTTGCGGCCGCTAACGCGGCGCGGGCTTCTGCGGAGTTGGAAGTTGCGCGCCGGGGACTCATTTTGAGTGTAGTGAGCTTGTACTACTCGGTCTCTGCTTTCGAAATAAAACAGCATGTGCTGGAAGAGGCTTTGCGAGAGGCGCAGTCGTTCACGGATCTGACGCACAAACGCGAGGCTGCGCGTGAAGGCGCACATGCCGACGTAGTGAAGGCCCAACTGCAGCAGCAGCAGCGCCAACGCGATTTGAGCGACGGCACTCTGGCGGCCGACAAGGCGCGGCTGGAGCTCGCAGTGCTTCTGTTTCCCGACCCGCGGACGCCTTTCTCCACAGAGGCGCCGGGCTCGCCTGCCGCGCTTCCCAGTCGTGAGGACGTGAACCGACTGGCTTCCGCCAACAACCCTGAAATACGAAGCGCGCTGGCTGGAGTGCGGGCCGGCAATGCAGAAGTGACATCCGCACGGGCCGCCTATCTGCCTGATCTTGGATTGAACTTCAGTTACGGGATCGACGCCGCACAGTTTGCCAAGCGTGGCCCTGACGACGTGAGCAACCTGGGATACTCGATCAGCGCGACGCTCGACATTCCCGTGTGGGACTGGTTCTCGACGCAGAAGCGTATCAAGCAGAGCGAGATCAAGCGCGATGCCGCAAGAGTAACGGCGACCGCGGCGCAGAGGAGAGTGCTTGCGACACTGGAAGAGGTGTATGCCGAGGCAGTCGCCGCGCGAGATCAAATGGATCTCCTCGATCTGAGTGTACGCACGGCAGAGGAGAGCCTGCGGCTCACCAAGCTTCGTTACTCGTCCGGCGAGGCAACTGTATTGGAAGTGGTCGACGCCGAGACTGCATATCTTTCGGTAGAAACTGCACAGGCGGAAGGAGTGGTCCGGTACCAGACCGCCCTGGCAGGACTGCAAGTGCTGACAGGAACCCTGTGAACGCAAACCTGAATTTCTTTCCGCGACCAGCGCTCCGCCTGCAGGCCATTCTTCTGGCAGGCCTATCGCTTTGTGCCGTGTTTCTGCAGGGCTGCAAGAAAACAGGCGACGCCGATGCGGCTGCCGTTGTAACGGTGCAGGCGGAGCATCCAGAGGTTGGCGAGATTTCTGAACGCATCGTGGCCGACGCGACTCTTTCCCCCGTAGCGCAGGCCGCCATCTCACCGAAAATCACCGCTCCCGTGCGTGAGTTTTACGTGCAGCGCGGCTCGAAAGTGAAAGCCGGACAACTGCTGGCCGTGCTGGAAAATCGCGACCTCAGAGCGCAGGCGCTGGATAACAAGGGTCAGTATGCGGCGGCGCAGGCGTCGTTCGATATGCAAACGAAGGCGCAAGTGCCGGAGGACTACCGCAAGGCTGAGTTGGATGTGGCCCAGGCGAAAGCTCAGCTTGAATTGCAGAAGCAGATTGTTGCCGCGCGTAAGAAACTACTCGCCGAAGGCGCGATCCCCGGTAGGGACTATGACACGGCGGCGGCGACTCTGGTCCAGGCGCAGGCTGCCTATGATGTAGCGCAGAACCATCTGGACTCGCTGAAAGCCGTAAGCCGCGCGGCCTCGCTCGAACAGGCGGAGGGTCAACTCGCATCCGCCAAAGCAAAATATCTGGCCTCCGAGGCCGAAGTCTCGTACTCCGAAGTGCGCAGCCCGATCACGGGGGTCGTAACCGACCGGCCGCTTTTTCCCGGCGAAACCGCGAACTCCGGCAGTCCGCTCATTACCGTGATGGATACATCCTGGCTGCTCGCGAAAGTTCATCTGTCGCAGACGGTGGCGCAGCGGTTGAAAGTTGGCGATGCTGCTTCGATCGTGATTCCTGGCATGGATGGGCCGGTGCCGGCGAAAGTCTTTCTGATCAGTCCCGCGCTAGATCCCGGCAGTACAACCCTGGAGGTGTGGATTCGGTTAGATAACCGCAAGGGGAAATACAAAGCGGGCACCCCGGCGACAATCTCTATTAAGGGAACTGCGGTTGCGAAGGCCGTAAAGGTGCCGATGTCAGCGGTGCTCACAGCGGCAGACGGAACAAAGTCCGTGATGTTGGTTGGGCCGGATGGCACCGCTCACAAACAGATGGTGCAAGTCGGCATCACTGACGGTGCGGATGTGCAGGTGATCCAGGGTCTGAATGGATCCGAGACTGTTATCACGACTGGTGCTTACGGCCTAGACGACGGCACGAAAGTGAAGGTTGGCAAGGCTGGCGAAGATGAGGACAAGGCAGGCGGAGAGGCAAAGTGACAGAACCCTCTCAACCGCCCCACGCCGGAGAGACGTTCTGGCTCGTCCGCTATCGAGGTTCGATTTTCTTTTTCCTCATTGTGCTTTCGCTGGCGGGGATTTATGCGGCAGAACAGGTTCCCATCTCGGTCTTCCCCGAAACGAATTTTCCGCGCGTGGTGATCGGCATCGACAACGGCGTAATGCCGGTCGAGCAGATGCAGGTGACGATCACCAAACCGATTGAAGATGGGGTAAATTCGGTTCCCGGACTCGTGACCGTTCGCTCCACCACTAGTCGCGGGTCGGCTGAAGTGAGTCTGTTCTTCGACTGGAGCGTCGATATGTTTCGCACGCTTCAGCTGGTGGACGCAGCCATCAGCAAGGCGCGGCAAACTCTTCCGGCCACTGCCGTCATCACTACGAATCGTCTTACGTTCGCGACGTTCCCCATCCTTGGTTACAGTCTTACATCCGACCGGCTCTCACAAACCCAGCTCTGGGAGTTGGCCACGTATGAGCTCAAGCCGCCGCTGAACCGGGTCCCGGGTGTTAGCACGATCACGGTCCAAGGCGGCAAAGTTCCGGAGTTTCACATCGTGCCCAACATGGCGCGGATGCAGACCGCAGGTGTGACGATTCTCGACCTGGTCAACGCCATACAGGCGTCGAACATCATTGACTCGCCGGGGCTCTACGAAGCGAATCATCAGTTGATTCTTGGCCTGGTCGGAGCGCAGGCTCATGACGCCGATCAGTTGGGACGGCTGGTGGTGAAAATGACGGCGGCGGGAGTGGCCGTCCGGGTTGCGGACGTTGCAACTGTGCAGAACGGTGTGTTGCCTGTCTATACTGCCGTCACCGCGAATGACAGCGCAGCCGTTCTTCTGAACGTCGCCCGTCAGCCTTCCAGCAATACCGTGGCAGTAGCCGACGCGATTGCAGAAAAAGTTCAGCAACTCCGCAAGACGCTGCCGGCGGGCGTACGTCTGGAACCTTATTACGATCAGTCGGAATTGGTGCGGGAGAGTATTCGGAGCGTACGCGACGCCATCCTCATCGGACTTGTGCTCGCGTGCATCATCCTGTTTCTTTTTCTGAGCGATTGGACGGCATCGCTGGTCGCGGGCCTGGTCATTCCTGTCACGGTGGCGATCACCATCCTATTTTTATGGGCGATCGGACAAAGCTTCAACCTGATGACGCTTGGAGGACTCGCGGCCGCGATCGGATTGGTCATCGACGATGCGATTGTGGTGGTCGAGAACATCGTATCTCATCGAGACCGGGGCGAGACTCGCGCCCGCGCCGCCCGTCTTGCGTTGCGCGAGATTGCGGTGCCTCTTGTGGGATCGACGGTCACACCCGTAGTTGTCTTTCTGCCGCTGGTCTCGGTCACAGGGGTAACCGGAAGCTTCTTCCGCGCCCTCGCGATCACCATGACAGTGGCACTCCTAACGTCGTTGCTTCTGGCCGTCACCTGGACTCCTGCGCTCAGCCTCGTATTCCTGAGGCAGCGACGCGGAGTGGCGAATGATGTGGCGGACGAGAATCACGATGAGCACGGACGCATCATGCATACGGTGCTGCAGTGGCATGAGCGCGGCCTGGGTTGGGCACTAAACCGCCCGTTCGCCTTGCTCGCCCTCTGCGCGGGTCTCGCCATCGGCAGTTTCTTTTGTTATCGCGGGCTCGGGTCGGATCTTCTGCCCGAGATGGATGAAGGCGGATTCATTCTCGACTACATCATGCCGGCAGGTAGCTCCCTCTCGGAAACCAATCGAGTGCTCGAGCACGTCGATCGAATTCTTCACAGCATGCCGGAGGTTGAGAGCACTTCACGGCGCACCGGCCTGCAGATGGGGCTCGCAGCCGTGACCGAGGCCAACACCGGCGACGTTACGGTAAAACTGAAGAGCAAACGCGACCACGGCATCGACGAGGTTATCGCAGACGTACGCGCCGAGATCAAAAAGACCGAGCCCGAGCTTGACGTGGAGTTCACGCAGGTTCTTCAGGACATGATCGGGGATTTATCGAACGCACCGGAGCCTATCCAGATCAAGGTCTTCGCGAGCGATCCAGCGCTGCTCGCCGACTTGGGCCCGCGGATTGGCGATGCTCTCGGCAAAATCGGCGGCGTCGTGGACATTCAGAATGGAATCGAAAATACGATCAGTGGCCCCGCGACGAACTTTCAGATCAATCCGATCGTTGCCGGGCGCATGGGTTTCACGCCGGTGGAGATTGCCGAGGATGCAACCTCGATCCTGGACGGAGTGACCACGACCGATCCGCTGATTGCGAATGGAAGGCCCTACACGGTTCGTGTCCGGCTGGGAGATGAGACACGGAAATCGCTGGACACCATCCAGAACACTGTCTTCAACAGCTCCTCCGGCAAGCTGGCGTCGCTGGGTTCGCTGGCACAGGTGACGCAGTTGCCTCCGCAAAACGAAATAAAACGCGAGAACCTGCAACAACTCATTATCGTGACGGCCAGGCTTGAAGGCTCCGATCTCGGAACGGCGATCGCGAAGGTGCAACGGACTATCAACGCGATGCACCTGCCACCCACAGTAAGAGTCGAGTACGGCGGAACTTATCAAGAGCAACAGCAATCCTTTCACGAACTGCTGCGAGTCCTCGTTCTCTCATTGGCGCTGGTGTTTGGTGTGTTGATGGTTGAGTTCCGCAACTTTTCTGCACCTATCGCGATCCTGACGTCGTCGGTGCTTTCTATCGCGGGCGTGGTCTTAGCCTTATTGGTTACGGGTACGACCTTCAATGTCGCATCCTTTATGGGCCTAATCATGGTGATCGGCATCGTGGCAAAAAACGGTATCCTACTGTTGGATGCAGATGAACGCTATCGCCGTGAAGGAGTGTCTGCACGCGAAGCTATGATGTATGCGGCGCAGCGCCGTCTGCGCCCCATTCTCATGACTGCGTCGGCAGCGATTTGTGGAATGCTGCCGCTCGCCTTTGCTCTGGGTTCTGGGTCGCAGATGCTGCAGCCGCTGGCCATCGCCGTGATTGGAGGGCTCGTGATCTCGATGGTGTTGAGTCTCATTGTCACGCCGGTGGTTTACTTCCTGCTGACGCGACGCGAAGAGCAGAACGCATAATCCAGCCGGCATAGAAAAGCCTGCGATTGCTGGCCATCTAACAAATCGGAAGCCCGTCGCATACTACGTTTAGTCGTGCCATTTCCAACATGTCTGCCGTTAGACAGAACCTCCCAAGCGCAAGAATCGATTCTCAGATACCACTCGCCATGAACAAAAACACTCCGGCGAGCCAAAAGCCTACGCACTTTTTGAGAGATGTCTTTGCTCGCGACAGTTGGCTCGCGAACATCTAAGTGCGGTTTTCCGAACTCAAGAGTAAGGAACGAACCGTATCCTGGTTTTACATTCCAGCATGGCTTCCCGTAGAGTTCGCGGAAAATTTTGTGAAAAATCGAAACAGTGTGCATTCAGCGGAGTCTAACTGCACAAGTGATTACGATCAACTGTTGCACAACGCCTTGGAACGGAAACGACTCAACCTGCTGTCACACGCACTCCCGTCGCATGAGGAACACCCACGGAGCACTTGCCCTGCTTCAGCGACTCCGTCTTCTTTGACGTCGTAATGTGCGCTTCGCGGCTGTCGAGTGCCGGTGCGTGTAATGTCTCGGTTTCGACCACTCCACTCGTGTCGCTACCAAAGTCGAGTTCTACCTCAACGTCCGCTACCGCGTCCTTGTTCAGAATGATTACGGATGTGTGCCCGCCAGGCAGTTTTGCGGCATAGGCCGTTGCATTGACTCCCGCATCCTGCAGCTTCGCCGAAAACTCGGACTTCAACAGTGTTCCGCCGCTGAACGAGCCCGCAAACTTGAGCCCATACGCGACTGGCTCCAACACATAGTCCGAACCAAATGTCCCGATCGGTGTATAGAAAGGATGCGGATGCGTGGCAATCTGTTCGGGAGTTTCGCCTTTCGCTTCGAGAAGCGCGTCGCCGGGTAGAGATCCGCCAACGGAATTGGCCACGGACTTGCCCGTACCACCGTGCAGGTTGAGGCCGGAATAGTCATTACTGGCCAACAGCAGCGAATAGTCGGCAGACCAAAGCGCAGCGGCAAATACGTCGGAGACGCCCGGCTTGCCTCCGCGATAGCAAGTGTTGCCTTCGGTCATGCGTACGCGCGCACTCATCTTGCTGGCGGCGGCCGATGCGATATTCGCCGTGTTCTGCACCTTCTGCATCGTCGCCGGTTTCAGCAGGTTCGGAATGTTGACCTCGGGATTCGTTGCCGGTCCGCCAAAGTAATAATGATGAGTGAGCGTGGTTACGTGCAGCGGGTTCTGGATGGAAGGCCACTCGTCAGCAATGTCGGTCAGCCATGAAGCGTTGCTCGCAACATCCGGCATGCCGAACTTTGCTGCCGGCACCCGAACTGCAATAGCCCGCGCCAGCGCGAGCCATTCTTGGAGATACGTCTTGGCAGACCATGTCTTCGGATCGCGCAGGTGATGGTCAAATAGATCCGCCTCGTTTCCGATCTGGAAATACTGGAGGCGGTCGCCCAGCGCCTCCGCTACAAAAGCCGCTTCCTCGGCGGCGCGTGCGGGTGTATTCGTGCCCATCCCGATGCCGTAGATGCAGTTCCAACCCGCGGTTTGGAGAAACTCCGCCAGGTTCCTGACCGCCTCGGGCGTCACCGCGTAATACTGCGCTTTCGGCTCGCCCACGACCTCCCGCACTTGAGGATGCTCCGGCTCGGGAGAGTCGGGCTTAGGTTTCCAGTAAGCGAATTCGCTGGTATTGCCCCCAAGGCGAAGAACGCCAGTTGAGGATAGTGCTTTGAACTCGTAAATCAGGCCACTGTTCTGGGCAGAAAAAAAAATGGGATCCCTGAGTTGCTGGACCTCATAAGACAGCCCGACAAAGTCGATCGGCATATGCGGACCAGTCGTATCCCTTGGGATGCTGAGGGCAACGCGGACCTTGCTTTGGCCCTGCGCATGAAGACGTGCCGCAGCCAGGGTACACGCCGCGGTGGCAAGGAACTTTCGTCGTGTGAGCATCGGATCTCTCGAATGTTTTCCTTACTGCTGGTGTAGAGCGCCCGCGTTTTTTGATGATTCGCTCAAAGAATTCGGCTGTCGCCGCATCGGTGCGAATCCAATTAACCAGATAGAATGACGATTATCTTACATCCTGGCAGGCGCAATTCGGTGCCGAGGCTGGTTGCCCACAGCAAGCGCTTCGGCGGAATGCCTTCAGCATGAGTTCGATCCAAAGTCGGCCGCGTCCGCTTTCGGTCGCATCGGTTCGATGATCGTCGGGCGCTCTGGTATCGATGCTTCCATTGCAGCGGAGCAAACGGAAGTTACTGGCGAGCGGTTTGATCTCTTTGTACGCCATGCAAACCATCCGGTAGTCGCAATTTTGGTATGAATCTTCCTTTCATCTCGAGGCCTGGATCGGAATCCTCGTCAGGATCGAAGACGGGCGCCGCAGCGCAGATTGCTCGCCATGTCGGACGCTTTCGTTGGGTGATCTGCACCGTTCTTCTGCTTGGCATCATGAAGAACTACATGGACCGCCAAGTCATCGGCGTGCTGAAAACAACTCTGCAACATGATCTGGGCTGGAGCGAAATTGACTACGGCAATCTGGTATTTGCTTTCCAGGCCGCTTACGCGCTGGGGATGGTGTTGGTCGGACGGTTCATCGATCGAGTTGGGACACGCCTCGGCTATGCGCTGGCGATGGCTTTCTGGAGTCTGGCTTCAATGGCCCACGGTCTCGCGAGTTCGTTCACGGGCTTTGTCGTGGCTCGCTTTGCCCTGGGTTTGGGTGAGTCGGCGGTATTTCCGGCCAGTTTGAAAGCTGTCGCGGAATGGTTCCCGAAAAAAGAACGTGCACTGGCTACCGGCATCTTTAATGCCGGAAGCAATCTCGGCGCCATCGCTACGCCGCTGCTGATTCCGTGGATTGCAGTGCATTGGGGTTGGCGATCGGCTTTCTTTCTTCTGGGCGGCGTTGGATTCGGATGGCTGGCATTGTGGCTTTGGGTCTATCGTCGACCACAGGAGCATTCGTCCTGCTCACCATCTGAATTGGAATACATTTGTAGTGATCCCATCGCGCCGTCGATTCGAGTAAGTTGGTTCAAACTGCTGGCTCATCGCCAGACCTGGGCCTTTGTGCTGGGGAAGTTCATTACCGATCCGATTTGGTGGTTCTATCTGTTTTGGATTCCTGATTTCCTTCAGCGCCAGCATGGTGTGGCTCTTTTGAACATTGGGATGCCGATCCTCGTAATTTATTTGATCTCGGACGTGGGCAGCGTAGCCGGCGGATGGCTTTCTTCGTCCTTTATACAGCACGGGAGAACCGTAAACGCAAGCCGCAAAATTGCTATGCTGATTTGTGCTGTTTGCGTCGTACCGATTGTCTTCGCGCCCAGGATCTCATCGATGTGGGGAGTGATCTTGGTAATCGGAATTGCGGCGGCAGCACATCAGGGTTTTTCCTGCAACCTGTATACCTTGTCTTCCGACATGTTTCCCGGGACGATGGTTGCGTCCGTGGTTGGGATTGGCGGCGCGGCAGGAGCCGTCGGAGGAATGCTTATCGCGAAAATTGTCTCTCATTTTTTGCAACGAACTCATAGTTACGCCGTCCCATTCTTTCTGGCCGGCTCGGCTTATCTGATCGCCTTGGCGATCATTCACGGCCTGGTCCCGAGACTGAAACCGGTAGAGTTCAGTGCAGCAGAAGCATAGCTGTCTCAGCACAATCCATAACAGGGAGACTCGGGTGACCTTCATCAACGATGACTTTTTGCTTTATTCAAAGACGGCGCGTCGGCTCTATGAAGACTATGCCGCTCTCCAGCCCATTTACGACTATCACTCGCATTTGCCGCCGGGCGATGTGGCGCAGGACCGCCGCTTCCGCGATCTGTTCGACATCGCGCTTGAAGGGGATCACTACAAATGGAGAGCGATGCGAGCGAACGGCATTTCCGAACGTTACTGCACTGGTGACGCTTCGCCGAAGGAGAAGTTCCTGGCTTGGGCCCGCACTGTTCCGTTCACAATTCGGAATCCTCTTTACCAATGGACGCATTTGGAATTGAAGCGCTACTTCGAGATCGATGAACTGCTGGACGAGCGATCTGCCGAGGCAATTTGGGAGCGTGCAAATTCGATTCTCTCGAAGGGCGATCTCACGGCCCGAGGCATTCTCAAGAAATTCAAAGTACGGGTGCTTTGCACCAGCGACGATCCCTGCGACAGTCTTCAGGATCACCGGCAAGTGAATAAAGTCGGCTGCGAATTCCGCATGTACCCGACATTCCGCCCGGATCGATGCCTCAAGGTCTCAGAGCCGGACACTTTTAATCCGTGGGTTGAGCGCCTGCACGCGGCCAGCAATACTGTTATTACTAACCTGGCTTCTTTCTTGCATGCTCTCGAACTTCGCCACGCATATTTCCACGAGAGCGGTTGCCGCCTTTCCGATCACGGATTGCCTTATTGCTATGCGAATCCTTGCAACGAAGCGCGGGCGGATGCGATCTTTGCCAGGGTGCAGTCGGGTGTGCCTGCCAGTCCAGAAGAGCATGAAGAATTCGCCTCTTTCATGATGCTCTTCTTTGGACATCTGGACGCGGCAAAGAACTGGACGAAACAACTGCACCTGGGCGCGTTGCGCAACGTGAACACCCGCCGTCTCTCCAGCCTCGGCCCTGACACTGGATTCGATTCGATCGGAGACTGGCCGCAAGCGGCGAAGCTTAATGCTTATCTCAATTTACTGGAGAACGAGAACGCGCTGCCGAAGACAATTATCTACAACAATAATCCGGCCGATAATTACGTGTTCGCAACAGCGATTGGGAATTTTCAGGATTCGTCAATTGCGGGAAAGATCCAATACGGCAGTGGCTGGTGGTTTCTCGATCAGAAGGAAGGGATCGAATGGCAGCTGAATGCGCTTTCAGCAACCGGCTTGCTCCCTCGCTTTATAGGCATGGTGACGGACTCGCGTTCGTTCATGTCGTTTCCACGGCACGAATATTTTCGCCGCGTACTCTGCAATCTACTGGGAGGCGAGATGGAACGGGGCGAACTGCCGAGCGACGAAAAGCTGATCGGCACGGCGATCCAGAACATCTGCTTCAATAACGCCCACAACTCTTTGGGTCTCGAAATCGGGCCTTGAATGACGGGCAAACCGAAAATTACGTTGGCGCGGATTCCGATGTTGTCGAGAAGTCCTGGTCGAGCTTTTATGCGAGGCCCAATGTACAGGGTGTGCTGTATTGTCCATATGGGGAAAGCCCGGTTAACTTAAGTATGCCCCACTGCACGTCTGCTACAGGAGTGTAGTGCTTCGTATCGAGGACAAGATTCGCAGCCTGTGCGTGGAGCTTCTTGCCAAGAATGGCGACGAGGAAGTCCAGTCGATACTCGTCGAACTTCGGGACGCGTTGCACGTGCACATCAAACGCATGCGCGAGCGTTTTGGCGCCTATCCATTCCTAGTGGAACGTCGGGCCCGAAACGACATTCCGACAGTGAATAAACAAGACAAAGACGACCCGGCGAAGGAAGCCACCCTGAGAAATACGGGTACTTAAAGTACGGTCGATGGGTGGCAAGCATACCCTATCGCGGTGTGCCGTTGCTTCTTCGCGCTCCTCCAATACTTGAAGTAGCTTTTGGACTGTGGCTACAAACTTGTCTGGGTCTTGCTCAACCACGGCCCGCTCACACAGTTCTCTCCAACGCTCTGTAGGGTCGCCTCGCAAGGTAGTCACCTCCAAAACTCGGGCAATTGACTTCAGTTCACAATCCTTACGACGCCCGCTTCGAAGAAAAAATTGAAAAAAGAAACTGACACAGGTAAAGAAGCAATTCTGCCGCCAAACAACTTGGCGACCCAAAGTCTTCCTGCAGCAGGGACTTGCCTATGGCCATTGGAGTTTTGTCGGAGAAGCCGCAAGGTAAAGTTTGCTGCCTAGCCGATGCTGGCGCTTTCCCCCCCGGTTTCTATGGTGGATACAGGATTCCCTGTATTCCATGCAGCGAGGACCCATAAGTAGCATGAGGCTATCTCCGTACACTGCAGTTGCATGTGCAGTGGTTTTCCCCAACGGACTTCCAGACCCACGCGCGCCATGGATGATGGGGTCAACATCCTGATGGTCGATGACCAGCCGGGCAAACTGCTCAGCTATGAAGCCATGCTCGGCGAACTAGGGCACAACCTTATTAAGGCTCATTCGGGAATGGAAGCCCTGGAACACCTTCTGAAAACCGATGTTGCCGTTGTGCTCTTGGACGTTAGCATGCCCGGAATGGATGGTTTCGAAACGGCGCAGATGATCCACGATCACCCCCGCTTTCTAAACACACCGATTGTCTTCATCTCCGGGATTCATATGACGGATGTCGACCGGTTGAAGGGATATCAACACGGAGCTGTCGATTACCTTTCGGTTCCAGTTGTTCCGGAGTTGCTTCGAGCAAAAGTGAGGGTGTTTGCGGAATTGCATCGCAAGACGCGGCAATTGGAAATGCTTAACGCACGGATCACGACCATGCGGGACGAAGAACGGAGACACATCGCGCGTGAGTTACACGATAGCGTTGGGCAATTGCTTGCGGCCATAAGCATGAACAGTGTTGTGGTGGAGTCGGAATCTTATAAGTTGAGCTCTGACGCAGCCAAGCGTCTCTCTGAGAACGCTGCGATGGTGGGAGAGGCTAGTAAACAGATTCGCACGATTTCCCATCTATTGCATCCTCCCTTGCTGGATGAAGCAGGTCTGGCATCGGCGCTCCGTTGGTATGTCGAGGGATTCTCTGAACGCAGTAAAATCGATACAACACTCGACATCCCGCGGGAATTTCCAGGTTTGTCCAAAGAAATGGAACTCGCCATCTTCCGGGTCGTACAGGAGTGTTTGACCAATATTCATCGTCATGCGGGGAGCCCCACAGCCGGAATTCGCATTATTCAAGACGATGCTTGTTTGAAAGTTGAGATCGAAGATGCAGGCAAAGGGATCCCGCCCGAAAAGGATTCGGTGTTCTGGTCATCGGCGCACGCCGGCGTCGGGATTCGCGGAATGCGAGAACGATTGCGGCAGTCCGGCGGCGCTCTGCAAATCCACTCGAATGGCCAGGGAACGCTAGTGACTGCCATTCTACCCGTTGTACGTGCTGCCGTTGTGCCTGCGGTCCAGGAAGTCAGCAGCGTTGATCTGACCTGAGAGTGCGGCAACCACCAGTTCTGCCGGGACAATGATCACAGCGTGATTGCCGGATTCTGCACCTAGTTGGGCTGTTCCGCGATCAGGCGCAGCAGGCCAAATTTTTCTGGAGTGTGGAACGTAGGACTCATCGTGGGTTGCCAGACGACTTCGGTCCGGTTCGGCGGCGGGCCCTGGCTGCGAAACAAATTGATTCGAAACTTGTCGCCAACTGACGGAGCGTGGCCCTGCAAAGCCGAGAATGGGATGCGCATGGCTCCATACCAAATTTTCGCGACCGGATCGATGCGGGCGGCTACCGTGAAGCCAGAGTTCCACTTCCAGCCCTCTTCGTGATGAGGCTGAGATAGGTCAATGTCGAGATCGACCCACTCCCCTTGCGGCGACATCTCGAACTCCTTATATCTGCGGATGTTTTGGAAATCGGAACCAATGAAGACTTCGGCAACATCCCAATCCCAAAGCTGAAATGTTTCGCTTGCACTGTCGGGCGAGGGCTTGAGATTCAGCGCTTCATAAGGACAAACGAATAAGAAGTACAGATTCTTCTCTGTCCAGCGCGAGAGGATCTCGGTACGGAAGCGAGGTTGGCGCTGGCCGTAGGGAGCTTTGTCGGTATAGACAGCTCGAGCTCCACGCCAGAATGGGACAGTTGGGTCCGTACTTGGCGCCACGTCTTCTCGAGCTTTTGTACTCTCCATCACAGTAGGTTCGGCTGCCATAAGTATCTGGGCTGCGATGAGAACGAGGACGCAAGCGATTACGCCATCGAAAATGCGCGTTTTCCGCGATCGATATATCAGACTTTCACTCTCACTGACGAGCGCCAGACGAAGCAGATCATTGATTGACCCCGCTGGCAAGAAATCCGCCGTCGACCACGAGCGCCTGTCCCGTGACAAAACTGGCGGCATCAGAAGCAAGAAATACCGCAGCCCCCACGAGTTCCTCGAGTTGACCGAAGCGGGCCATTGGCGTACGAAGCAAGAACTCCTGCCCACGAGCTGTGCCATCGAGCAACGACGCATTCATGGCCGTACGAAATACGCCTGGCACCAGGGCGTTGACGCATATTCCGTATCGTGCCCATTCGACGGCCAGCGATTTAGTAAGAGACAGCACGCCTGCCTTGCTGGCTCCGTACGCCGCAACCTCGTAGAGACCGAGAAAGCAGGAAAGCGAACCTATATTGATGATGCGACCGTACCGTTGCTCGATCATGTGCCGGCCGAAGATTTGCATGGCGCGCAATGTGCCGGTCAGGTTCGTTTCCAATATCGCGTTCCATTCCGACTCGCCTAAGTCTAGAGTGGGAGTCCGTTTCGTTTGGCCGGCGCAGTTTACGAGGATCTGCACGCTGCCGAACATGCGGCAAGCGGCATCAAGCAGTGCCTTTAGACTTTCTTTGCTGTTCACATCGCAGGTGATCGGCAGCGACTCTCGGCCTAGCGACTCAATCTCGTGGCTGGCCGCCTCGACGAGTTCTGAGCGTCGTCCGGTCGGAATCACATTTGCGCCAGCCTGGGCCAGCCCGCGGGCCAATGTCAGTCCAATGCCGCTGGTACCGCCGATCACGACCGCCGTTTTGTGGGTAAGGTCTAAGAGAGGGTGGCTCATTTTTTCCTTGCGTGCTGCGTGTTCGCTCCTACAACTGATGGACTCTCAGGCAGCGCTCATCAGAGGGAGACGCCCCTCTTCCAGGGAATGAAGTCGTCTTGCCCGAGCAACTCTGCCTTAGTTCGAACCCGACCGCTCGCCACATCGACTACCCGCTCCAGTAGTGCGTCTCCCATCTCTTCGATCGTGCTTTGACCTGAGATGACAGCGCCCGTGTCAATATCAATGATGTCTTGCATCCGTTGGGCCAGTGGCGAATTTGTCGAAATCTTGAGTACCGGCGCAATGGGATTTCCTGTGGGCGTCCCCAGCCCGGTGGTGAACAGAACAAGGTTGGCGCCTGCGCCCACCTGCGCGGTGACACACTCCACGTCGTTGCCCGGTGTGCACTGGAGGTTTAGTCCTGGCGCGGTGGAGTACTCAGGATAATCGAGCACCGCAGTCACCGGGGAAGATCCTCCCTTCCGGGCCGCCCCAGCGGACTTCATGGCGTCGGTCACTAATCCATCTCGAATGTTTCCGGGTGAAGGATTCATATCGAAGCCCGAGCCGACAGCTTCTGCCCGGCTGGCATAGTCACTCATCAATTGAATGAACCGATCGGCGACGGCCTTCCCGGTGCAACGATCGACTAATTCCTGTTCGACGCCGCAGAGTTCGGGAAACTCGGAGAGGATGCTATTCGCCCCAAGGGCCGCCAGCGCATCCGACACGCGGCCAACAACGGGATTCGCGGATATGCCGGAAAAACCATCCGAGCCGCCGCACTTCAAACCCACGCATAAGTGAGAGAGAGAGGCTGGGGCACGCTGACTTCTGTTCGCCTCCATGAGCCCGTTGAAAGTCGACTGGATGGCTTCTGAAAGCATCTTGAATTCGGAGCCGCTCTGTTGCTGCTCAAATACGAACATGGGTTTGCTGAAATGCGGATTACGCCGGGCGATCTGTTCCCGGAGAATGGCAACCTGTGAATTCTGGCACCCCAGACTTAGAACCGTCGCTCCAGCGACATTGGGATGATGGATGTACCCCGCAAGCAGCCCACAGAGATTATTGGCATCTTCACGCGTTCCGCCGCAACCACCCTCATGCATCAGAAACTTGATTCCATCAATATTCCCAAGAACCTTGGAACGGGTGGGCAAGGAGGATCTCGGCTCCAGCGTGTGAGTCTCGATGGTTTTCGTTTTGCCTTCAGCAAAAAGCCTGACCAGTTCCGCTACTTGTTGCCGATAGATGTTCGGCTCAGCAAAACCCAGTTCCTCCTGGAACGCCTGTTTTAGCACCGCAATATTTCTGTTCTCACAGAAAACCAGCGGCACCACTAACCAATAGTTTCGCGTACCGACCTGCCCATCAGGCCGGTGGTATCCAAGGAAGGTTCGTTGCCGCCATCGAGACACATCGGGAGGAATCCAGTCGTATCGCCGCGAACTCTCGGAGTAGCGCGAGGCCTCGTGTCGTACATTGCGCGTCGTCAGGAGTTCCCCGGCCTGGATTGGCTCTCTCGCTTTGCCGACGAGAACGCCGTACATCACCACTTCGTCTCCGGCTGACAGATCCTGCGTGGCAAACTTATGTTTGGCGGGGATATCCGACGTCAGAATGTAGACGTTGCCTGAGAAGTCGATGCGCTCACCCTTGCGCAGATCAGTGAGCGCAATTAAGACGTTGTCTTTGGGGTCGATCTTCAGAACGCTATTCTGCATTGCAGTCCCGTGCTAACAGAAGTGAGAGCGGATCACGCGCCTGCATTTAGCCGACACACTCACCCGAATAGTCAGTGTAATCTGTCCGGTCGCGAGCAGGAGCGCGAGATCTTGAATTTCACAGTGTGAGATTAACCGTCCTTTACAATCTCATTTCGTTCTCGAGGCGCGTCGGCGCGGCTTGTGGCCGTTCGAGTTCTTGTATAATCCCGCAACATCTTCACCGCGAGGTGCGGTCGAGTGACTAGAGAAAGAAGCCAAGAATGGTATTAAAAGTTTTCAACGACAAGAGTTCGTTGGGTCAGCGGCGGCACAAAAGGCGGCGGCTACGATTCGCAGCGAAAGGCGCAGGCCGTGAAAACGTGCTTCGAGGGCGAGATCAGTCCGATGGCGCCTGCCTCGATCCTGCGCACGCACGCCAACGCCAGCGTGTATCTCGATAAGGAGTCCTCCAGTTTGCTCAGTTCGGCATTGCAGAACTCCGCATAGGGTCGAAGACCCCGGAGTTAACTCACCCACAATTAATTCAGCAAATCACATGGATACGGCCGGACAGTCCCCGTCACGCAGCGCGCACTCGATCTCCGGCCTACGCTGGTGGATCGGCGGACTGCTGTTTGCGTCCACTGTGATCAACTACATCGACCGCCAAACGCTGTCATGGCTGGCTCCTTATCTTCAATCCCAGTACCACTGGACGAATAGCGACTATGCCAATCTCGCGATCGCTTTCCGCGTCGCGTACTCCATTGGGCAGACAGTTTTTGGCAAGGTCATGGATCGAATCGGTACGCGCCGAGGCCTTACATGGAGCGTCCTGGGGTACTCGATCGTCTCGATACTGACTTCGTTGGCGAGCGGTTTTTATAGCCTCGCTTCCTTCCGCTTCCTGCTGGGCGCCGGCGAATCGGCCAACTGGCCAGCCGCAACAAAGGCCGTCTCGGAATGGTTCCCGAAGCGCGAGCGCGGCCTGGCGACGGCATTCTTTGACAGCGGTTCCTCCATCGGAGCGGCAATTACGCCCTACCTGACCTACTCGATCTACTCACGTTGGGGATGGCGTCCCGCGTTCATGGTTCCAGGCGTCCTCGGCTTCCTCTGGCTGATCGCCTGGCGATGGCTTTATCATCCGCCGGAAAGCCACCCTTTCATCAGCGAAGCCGAACTCCGCATGATCGTGGCCGACAAGCGTGATGCGGATGCACAGGAGGAGGGCACAGCTCGTCCGCGATGGCGCGACCTGCTCAAACTGCCGCAGACCTGGGGGACAATCGTCGCAAGAAGTTTTACCGACCCGGTTTTCTTCTTCATTGCCGAGTGGTTCCCCATCTATCTGGTCGCGAAGGGAATTGAACTGAAAACCAGCCTCATCGCCGTGTGGATACCATTTGTCGCCGCCGATGCAGGCAGTTTTTTCGGCGGAGCAGTGTCGGGCTACCTGATCAAGCGAGGATGGTCGGTGGGCGCGGCGCGCAAGGCCGTGATGATTTACGGCGGGATCGGAGTGACGTTACTAATCCCTACCATCTTCACAACCAATCTCTATCTGATTTCGTTCCTCTTCGCATTGGCGACTTTTTCCTACGCCGGATTCACAATCATGGCAAACGTGCTGCCGTCCGACCTTTATCACAATGAGTCCGTGGCATCGGTGAGCGGCCTGAGCGGCACGGGTGCCGGAATCGGAACTATCGTAGCCTTCAAGTTCATAGGGTATTTGTCCGACGCACGGCGAGCCACCGGAACTCATTCCTTCGATCCGATCGTCATTGTGGCGGGCCTGGTTCCGTTCGTCGGAATGCTTCTCGTGTTGTTGCTGGTCCGCAATACGCAGGCCACCAACCAGGGACTGGTGCGCCGAATTTGAGTGGTGCGAGCTTCAATCCCATTTCGGAGGCTGCTGCCACGATCCTCATCTTCAAGGGATAACAGTTCGCGAATGGCCGCTGAACGTGTTCAGCGACGAAGATGCTGCGCCCCAGCTATCCATGTTCGACCCATCGCGTCCAGCGATCTGCATAATTCGGTTTATCGCGAGAGCAACTGCCGCTATCCGCCAATGATCGCGAACTGAAGAGCGACGACTCTGGAAACTGGCGATACTTGCCATTGCCGTAATGACTAAATGACTCATGGGCAAGGCGCTAGGTAAAATTGGGCATCGGCGGAGCGCAAACCGAGTCCAACCAGCGGCTGACATACACGTCGGCAACACAGGCCTGAAACGACCGGCGCCGAACTCGGCCCGTGCGGAGTTGTGCCGCAGATCGGCGCGGTCGCCGGTGTAGCTTTGTTTGGACCCAATGAACATGCAGAGAGGCAATGTATACTTGAGGCGCGTTTTGAAAGGTTTCAGATATTTTAATTTAAATGGGCTAGTGGCGAGGATAGTTCCTCGTCCAGAGAAAGAGTGACACCCAAGGAGAATACGCCATGGCCAACATGAAGGAAATCGCTAAGATGGCGCGCGTTTCGATTGGTACGGTGTCACATGTGCTTAATAACTCCGCAAGCGTCCGTGAGCCGGTGCGAAAGCGCGTACTTGAAGCTGTTCAAGCGGCCCGGTATCAGCCCAATCAACTTGCGCGCGGCCTTCGGCGCGACAAGACGAGCATGATTGGGATGATCATCCCGGATGTTACCAACCCTTTTTTCCCCGGGGTGGTTCGCGGCGCGGAAGATGTAGCATTCTCCAATGGATATCGTCTTATCCTGTGTAATACAGATAACGACCATTCCAAGGAGTTGGTACATCTGAATGAGCTGCGCACTTACCTGCCGGCGGGTCTCATCGTGATTCCCTCCAACTTCAGCGACCTCACGATGCAGGCAGAGCGGTACCGCGAAGCGGGCACGGGTGTGGTCTGCGTGGACCGGCTTCCAACAAACTGGAGTGGCGACAGCGTTACCGCCGATAACGAACAAGGAGCCTACGACGCAACCCGATGTCTGCTTCAACTTGGGCATAAAAAGCTAGCTACCATCACCGGCCCGTTGCATCTGACGAATGCGAAGGAGCGCCTTAGTGGTTTCAAGCGCGCGATGCGAGAGGCCAAGCTGCATCTCATGCCGGAATATGTGCAAGAGACCACCTTCGATAAACGAGGCGGCTACTCAAAGACCCTGGTGCTGCTCCGGCTGCTTCCGCGGCCAACGGCGATTTTTGCGGGGAATGACATGATTGCCCTGGGAGCGCTGCTGGCAATCCGCGAAGCGGGTCTCATCTGTCCGAAAGATATATCCCTTATTGGCTTCGACGACCTAGACCTTGGCGAAACAACCGACCCCGCGCTTTCTTCAGTCTCCCAATCGGGATACCAACTTGGTACAACAGCCGCTCGCCTGCTGCTGGATCGGATCCAGGGCGATACAGGTCCGGCAAAACATATCGTTCTCGAAACATCTTTAAATCTCCGCCTTTCCACTGCGGCTCCGTCAAAGCGACAACCGGCAAAACGGCGGAGCACTCCCAAAGCAAGGCCATAACCAAGAGCGATAGATATTTATTTCGCCGCTGGTTCGAGGCGCGGCAACTTACTAACTTCGAAACTCCGATGCCGTCAATAAAAATGAAATGATTTAACCGTTGGCGCGGGCCACTAAGAAAATTGCCAGGCCATAGAAAACAAACATCAGGAGAAGATACGCTTTGGCCCGCGGTCCTGAGTTGGCGAATTCCTTCCAGACAAGAATCCCCCACAGGGCCGCAACCATGGGTGCGGATTGGCCGATGGCGTAGGAAATGGCAACTCCAGTATAGCTTGCAGCTACTAGATTAAAGACAGTGCCGACGCCCCAGATGCATCCGCCGAAGAGCCCAAGCAAATGACCCGAGACGGGCCCGCTGAACAGTCCGCTGAAACTTACTGGTTCCCCGACCAGCGGATGTTTCATGAAATAGATGTTCCAGATAAAACAGGAGAGCAACGCTCCTAAAGTAAGAAATACGGCGGCGCTATAAGGTCCCAGCGGATTGCCCCGGGTCATTGCGTGCGTCATGAAAGGAGCCCAAAGGCCCATGAGGATACCTGACACCACGCATGTAATTACACTTTTCTTTGACACCGATCGGCCTGAGGACCGCAGGCTTCCATAGGCCTGCCCGTCTAATATTACGGCGACAAACGCGCAGGCGACGCCGAGCGCCAGAGAAAAAGCGTTGCCTCTTGGCTGTAGCGCATAGCTGAGCACAGTCCCCACCACGAGCGCGATTCCAATGGAAATGGGAAATGCGACCGCCAGTCCAGCCATGTCGATTGCGGCCACGAGCAAGAGGTTGGCCAGGTTGAACAGCGCTCCTCCGATGAGAGCGTTGACGATGTTCGAGGTGTCCGAGGAGTGGACATTATTCAGAAAGCTAGAGGAATCGTGACCGGTACTTCCCATGGTGAAAGCTAAAACGACTGAGATCAGGAAGATTCCAACCGCGTAATCCCAGTAGAATAGCTCAAAGCGATAGCCCTTGACTCCCTTGTAAGTGTTGGCCCACGAACCCCAACAAACAGCGCTCGTGATCATCATCAACAGCGCAATTCCCAGACTTGATGGCGTAAACATTGTTCTCCTTCCGACCCTGTGTGTCGGGAAAGTTCGTAACTCTATACCTCTTTTACCTGCATCACAAGCATTAGCACCAAACACAGGCACGCGATGACTTGATTGACACACAGCAGAAACTACCAATACACTCCCCGAAGTCAACGGATTTTCTAAACACGATTATGGCGAAGCTATCTCGAATTGCGGTGGTTGGCAGTGTGAACATCGATCTGACTACATTCACGGATAGATTCCCGAAGCCCGGCGAAACCTGTTTCGGCCAGAAATTCGATCTGGGATTTGGAGGAAAAGGCGCGAACCAAGCGGTCGCCGCACATCTTTGCGGAGCCGAGGTATTCATGGTCGCACGAGTGGGAAGCGACTTGTTCGGTCCGGCGGCGATTGAAAACTTCAAGAAACTTGGCATCGATACAACTTATGTGAAGCAGGTCGAGGGAGTCTCAACCGGAGTTGCCCCGATCTTCGTCGAGCCCAACGGACAAAATCGCATCCTGGTGGTGAAGGGCGCGAACGACACGCTGAAGCCGGCTGACGTTGACGCCGCGGCCGAGATGTTGAGAACAGCGGATTGCATCATCCTGCAGTTTGAAATTCCGCTGGAAACGGTCTACTACACGATCGCGTTCGCGCGAAAGCATCGAATCCGCTGCATTCTGAATCCCGCGCCGGCGCAACCCGTCGACATGGATGCGCTGTCCGATCTCGATTACTTTGTTCCCAATGAGACGGAGGCGGAGACGATTACCTCGATGCCGGTGCAGAGTGTCGATGACGCGAAGAGGTGTGCGAAAGACTTATTGTCTGGCGGTATTCGCCGCGTGATCATCACGCTGGGAGCGAAAGGATCTCTTCTTGCCGGCCGTGACTCGATTGAGCATGTGCCTGCATTTTCGGTGACAAGTATCGACAGCACAGGAGCGGGCGACGCTTTCATCGGGAGTTGCGCAGTATTTCTGGCGGAAGGAGCCATGGAACAGGAAGCCGTGCGACGCGCCAATCTGTACGCGGCGCTTTCGACCACGAGTGTTGGAACGCAAAAATCTTTCTACGATCGGCGGCGGTTCGAAGCTGAGTGGACGGTTCAAGGTCTCCGCGATCCGCTTCCCAGCCGTCATCCATAGGGCGGCAGAAAATCTCGAACTTGGATTCGGGTTGGAACGCTCTTCCGTTTGCAGATCACGCCGGGAGATGCTCTTGACAACTGAATCGATCGGCGAGTATAAAAATCGCGTGTTGATCAAATGAAACGTTTCAAACACAGGTGTGAACGAGTGGGCTGCGGGCAAAATCCACAAAGAATCGGATGGAGGGACAAATGAAATCCGATCGCCGAGAGTTCCTTCGAATGTCCGGCGGTGTTCTCGCGAGCGGGATCATCGCGAGTCCCCGCGCGATGCTTGGCATATCTCAAACGCGGACAGCCGGCGCGGGCACGCAGGCGGTCATAATCGATACGGACCCGGGTGTGGACGATGCGTTTGCGCTGCTGCTGGCGATGCGCTCAAGCGAATTGAAGGTATTGGCCGTTACGGCAGTGGCCGGCAATGTGCCTCTCGATGTGACCTTGCCGAACGCTCTGAGGTTAGTGGAGATCGCGGATCACCCAGATATTCCCGTAGCCGGAGGGGCCTCATCGCCACTTGTTCGGAAGCTGGTGACCGCATCGTACGCCCATGGAAACAACGGACTCGCCGGCGTCGAGTTTCCCGCGCCAAGGCTTGAGCCGGTCAAAGAGCCGGCTTCCGACTTGATTTGCAGACTCGTGCGGGAAAATGCAAACAAGATCTGCATCGTAGGGATTGGACCGCTAACGAATATAGCTCTGGCTTTGCGGCAGGATCCAGAGATTGCTTCCATGGTCAGCAGTATCGTCCTGATGGGAGGATCGCTTTCCGGCGGAAATGTAACGCCCGCGGCGGAGTTTAATTTTTACGTGGACCCGGAGGCGGCCAGCATTGTTTTTGGTTCTGGGATTCCCATTCGGATGGTAGGGCTCGATGTGACGAGAAAAGTGGAACTCACGGAGCGGCATGTTGCGGAGCTTCGAGCCGGTAAGGGACGAGTGAGTGAAGCAGCCGCCCGCATTGCCGAAGCTGTGATGAAGATGCATCGAGGGGCAGATTCGGCGAGGGGGCCGAATCTGCACGATCCCCTGGCGGTGAGTTCGTTAATACGCCCCGATATCCTCACCTTCGAGGATTACCAAATCGAGATTGAAACAACCGGAAACATCACGGCCGGCGAAAGTTTAGGTTGGAAGCATGCTCCCGTGCGTTATTCAGCACCGATGCAAACGACCGGCGCCATGGGAAGTGTGGGCGATCTCCCCTTTCGGGCGAATGCCAAAGTAGCAACTGGAGTCGATTCTGAAAAGTTTTTCGAGCTTCTCATTTCCCGGCTGACGACGGCCGGGATGTAAATTGCTTCTGCCGACGACCAAGGGGGATTCATGAACGCGAGACTCTTCAAAATGACACCTGTGGTTTTGCTGTGCGCCGTCTTTTCGCTGGTTACAACTTTCGCGCACGCGCAGAATAAGCGCTATGTCGTAATTGATCAGGATGCGGTTGGACCCGCCGGGACGGATATGAACTCGATGCTGGTTTTTCTACAATCGCCCAACGTAGATGTGTTGGGGATAACGGTTGTAACAGGAGATGGATGGCGCAACGAGGAAGTCGCGCACACGTTGCGGTTGCTGGAGCTGGTGGGGCGCACGGATGTACCGGTGGTGCCGGGCCTCGACAGGCCGATGATTCGCACGAAAGAGTGGACCAATCTTTGGGAACAGATGTACGGCAAAGTCCTTTATCAAGGCGCCTGGACAATGCCCCGGTCGTCGCATAATCCGGACGAAGTGCCGAAGCTGGAGGAAGGAAATCCGACCACCAAAGCTGCAACTGAGGATGCGGCGCATTTTATGATTCGCATGGTTCATAAATATCCGCATCAGGTTACGATCTATGCGGCGGGCCCGATGACCAACGTCGCGGCCGCGATCATTTGCGATCCGGAATTTGCTTCGCTGTCGCAGGAGTTAGTCATCATGGGCGGCAGCCTCAATCCCCACACGGACGATCCCGAGTATCTGGACAGCCCCCGGCATGAATTCAATCTGTGGTTCGATCCGGAAGCCTCCAGCATCACGCTGCATGCTCCATGGCCCAAGATCAGCGTGACCACGGTAGACGTTTCCATCGAAACCCATCTCACTGCCGAAATGTTGAGCGAGATCGGCAAGTCTCACGAGCCGGCAGCACAATACATTGCACGCTATACGCATAAGCCGGGAGAATATCTTTGGGACGAATTGGCTGCAGCCGCATGGCTAGATCCGAGCCTAATTACACGCGAACGGTATGTGTACATGGATGTCAGCGTGGAGCGAGGTATCAGTTACGGCGATACGCTGGTTTGGACGGATCATGATAAGCCGGCAATTCATTTACAGAAAGCGCATGTCCAGATGGACGTAGATTGGCCGAAGTTTCAAAAGATGTTTGTCCAGATGATGTCGGCGCCCACACCCAACGCCCATGATCCGCAGATGGTTCATGCGGGAAGTGGCGAAAACAAGTGATGGGTTGCCACGGCGATTCGATGAACTGCGCGAGATAGCGCAATCGCCAGAGGCGCGCCGCTGGCGGGTTTTGAGTCTTCCCGGATCCGCCGGTGAAGCGAACGCAGCGAATTTTTGGTTGACAACGATATTCGTAGAGGCGTACAAATCCAGTCGGCTACATTTTGAATGCTTTCAAAATAGGGGGCGCTCGTGCGACGTTCATATCTGGGTGTGGCAGTCCTGTTCTTGAGTTCCATTTTGCTTCCCTGCTTAGTCCATGCCCAGTCGACAGGATCCATTGTCGGTAACGTAGCGGACAGCTCCGGAGGAACAATCGTCGGAGCTGTGGTCACGATTACCGAAACGGGGACCAACACTTCGCGAGTACTTACCACCGATTCCGCCGGGCGTTTCGTTGCCAACGTCTTGCCGCTGGGGGACTATACCGTCAAAGTAACGGCGCCCACGTTTCAGGGAGCCGAAAGGACCGGCATCAGACTTGAATCTCAGGGCAGTCCTGAGATTGATTTCACGCTGGCTCCGGCTACCGTAGGGTCACAAGTCACGGTAGAGGCTAATCCGGTTGCGGTAGAAACCACCAATCCGACACTCAATCAGGTGATTCACTCGGAGCAGGTCGCTGACCTGCCTTTGAATGGCCGCAATTTTGTGGAGCTTGCTACACTCGCACCCGGTGTTTCCCAGGGGGACCAGCCAGGAGATTTTTTCGGGGGCGGTTCCAGCAGCGAGACCTCGATACGCGGTACTTTCTCGTTGTCGGTGGGCGGCTCGCGGGAGAACCGAACCGATTGGCTTTTTGATGGCGTCGACAATGAAGAACTGACATCCGGTGGTATTGCAGTAGTACCCTCGATCGATGCTCTGCAAGAGTTCAATGTTCTTACCTCAAATTATTCGGTGGAGTACGGCGTGCGCGCCGGCCCCACTGTGCTTCTAATATCGAAATCCGGAACCAATAAGTTTCATGGCACTCTATTCGATTTTCTTCGCAATACGGCATTGAATGCGTCAAGTTATTTTTCTCCGATTAATCCAGAATACATACGGAATCAATTTGGCGGCTCGCTGGGCGGCCCCATTGTCAAAGACAAGACGTTCTTCTTTTTCGATTATCAAGGAACCAGAAACATACAAGGAATTCCGTCCTTGACGCAGGTTCCAACGGCTCTGGAGCGTGCGGGTAATTTCACGGAATCTTTTCCCGGCGCCCCGGAGGTTCCCATCTACGATCCATCCACTACGACAGGCGCCCCAGGTCAACAGACGCGGACACAATTCCCCGGAAATATTATTCCTGGGAACGACCTGAACTCCATTGCATTGAAAATACTGAATTATCTGCCTCTGCCGAATGTTGCCGGATTGTTATCGGCCAACTATGTCGACGTTCCGCGCCAGAAGTACAGCGACAACGAATTTGACTTTCGCATCGACCATACATTTTCGGCTTCCGACAAGATCTTTGCCCGCTTCAGTAGAGACCAAGCGTCGGTCTATGTTCCATCCGGGCTGCCTGCCTTCGGAAGCCAGCCGGGCGGCTACTCCAGCAATCAGAATCTTGCCGATAACGGACGCAACCTGGCTTTGTCCGAAACTCATATATTCTCGGGCAATAAGATCAACCAATTTACGGCGGGATATAACCGAATATTCGATCACATCATTTCTTACGGTGATGGCACGAACTGGAGCCAGCAGCTCGGTATTCCGAACGCCAACCTCGGCACATACTTCAGCAGCGGTTTTCTCAACGTTCAATTCAATGAAGGCTACTGGGGCCTGGGAGATCGAGGATTCTCGCCCATTCAGGATGGCACAAATGTCTTCCATTATTCCGACGACTTCGAATGGGTCCACGGAGCCCATTCATTCTCGATCGGCTTGGGAACGCGATTTTACCAGTTGAATGAGTTGGGCGACGCTTTTCCGATGGGAGAGCTGTCATTCGACAACCTGTTTACGGCCGGTTTTTCCAATGGCTCGCTGAACTCATCCACGGGAAATCCAATTGCGAGTTTTCTGTTGGGTATTCCAGCCGGCGGCGAGCATGACAACGCGTTCTCGGGCGCTGTTTCCGGCAGGCGATGGAAGGAATTCAGACCATATTTCCAGGATAACTGGAGGGTAAAGCAGAACCTGACGGTCCAACTTGGCATGGCGTGGAACTATACGACGCCGACGGTGGAAGCACAGAATCGCTATTCGAACTTTGATTTCGCGACAGGCCAGCTTCTGGTTGCCGGTGTAAACTCGGGCAAGGGCGCCGGAATCAGCCCCTACTATGGCGGTTTTGAACCCAGGATCGGGATAAGCTACAGCCCTTTTTCCACCAAGAATGCGATCCGTGCCGGTTATGCCGTTCTTCATGACGCGGGTTGGAACCTGGGTGCTGAAGGTCTCGACTTGAATCCGCCATTTTATAGTACATACTCTTTTCAGACGGACGACATTACCCCTGCGACCACGCTGTCACAAGGGTTCCCGGTACCGGTTCGGCCGACCATCAATACCCTGAGCGGCAACGTATACAGCCAAAATACTAATTTCAGGCCGGGGATGGTGCAGCAATATAACCTCGATCTGCAACGGCAGCTTCCGGCCGGAACGGTGTTAACTGTCGCGTATGTGGGCTCGCGCGGAAGTCACCTTCAAACAGAGAACTGGAACCTTAATACCGCGCCTCCAAACCTGCAAATTGATCCCTCGAACCTGCGGCCCTATCCTCAGTTTTATGACGTTATTGGCCTGATCGACAGAGGACTTTCTCGATACGATTCTCTACAATTCAAAGCGGAGAAATCCTATCAGAATGGGCTCTACCTATTGGTGGCTTATACCTACAGCAAGGGTTTCGACAATGGTTTGAACGACGATTTGGGCTCCTTAGTGGGCGTCCCGTACTATCCCCTTAACCCCGCCCCCAATACCTATGCGCTAAACCCCGGCGGCTATACGGATAAGGGCCTGAACATTACCGATCAAACGCATAATTTTTCCACCAGCCTGCTTTATCGGCTACCTTTTGGTAGGGGCAATCACTTCGCGTCGGGAGTAAGCAAAGGCACGGATGCCATAATCGGCAGGTGGCAGGTCAATGTAATTTCACACATCGCGTCCGGGTTTCCTCTCGGCCTGGCAACTGGCGTAAACAACTCCGGTACCGCAATTGGCAATCGCCCTGATCAGATTTGCAACGGAAAGATGAGTCACGCAACGGTGCAGGAGTTCTTCAACACAAGCTGCTTCGTTGATCCCCCTCCCGGAGTATTGGGGGACGCTTCGCGTACTCCCCTTTATGGTCCGGACTTCGTCAACTTCGACGCGTCGCTCTTCAAGTCATTCAAAATTCATGAGGGCACCGAGCTGGTTTTCCGGACCGAGGTGTTTAATATTTTCAATCATCCGCAATTTGCCTTCCCCGGGACGTTCACGGACTCACCTGGCTTTGGGCAAATTACACAGATCGTCAATAACCCGCGTTTGATTCAATTCGCACTGAAGTTGGTCTTTTGAGAAGCCAGCACCTGCGGGGATGTGCCGGGGGATTGCGGCAGAAGTCTTCTTGCCGGGTGTTGTGGTTGGAGGAACGTGATCGCTTTCTTTCCCGGTTCCATCCCACGGTTAGGGATACGGTGAATCGGGTTTAACCGGGGAAAAACGCGCCCGTGCCGATCCAGAATTCCGCGAGCGAATGGAGATTTTTCTTGTAAGTACGGGTGACCGTGTATTCCTTTCCGCCCTCGACTCGAAGGCAGTATTCTCCCGTGGAAAGCGGCCTGACTTCTTCCACAAACGAGGTGTTCACGAGCACTGATCGGTGGATGCGGATGAATCCATGGGTTTCGAGCCTTTCTGCCACCACCGAAATAGACTCACGTAGCAGATGGGTCCTCGCCTTCTGCTGGAGCAACACGCATTTGCCTTCAGCCTGAACGGCGACCACGTCGTCCAGATTGATAAAGAGAATCCTTCCTCTGACTTTGATGGCCACCCGGAGAGACTGTGGCTTCGCAAGCGCCTGCAGCCCTGGGGATGTCTCCATCGATCTCGCCGTTTGTTCTCCCGCGTCGCGTGCTATGAGCAAGGGTGCACACGAACGCTGCGCTACGCGGTCAACGCCAGGGTTTTCTGGAATCGAGACTGCCCGTCCGGCTGGACCTATCTTCAGAGTGTTCATCGTGGTGTAACCGATTTCTAATTCGGAAAGTCGCTGCACGAACGCCTGCTGGAACGTTCTGTGGCTGCGGATTGGCCCCTTGCATTTAGTTTTGCAAAGAACGTCCGAATGTCCTGCACTAAAAGCTGGGGCTGCTCCAGAGCTGCGAAGTGTCCGCCCTTCGGCATTTCAGTTTTTTGTACTACGTTGTAGGTTTGAGTAATCCAGCGAAACGGAGGAACAGCTACCTCCTTCGGAAAATCCGCGTACGCCACGGGAGTCTCCAGGCGTGGCGCCGGCACAATTTCCTCTGCGGTGAGCCGATGCTCACGATAGATTCGCATAGAGGAGCCAACCGTACCGGTGACCCAATAGAGAGTGACATCGGTCAGAAATGTGTCGCGGTCCACCGCCGTGAGAAAATCGCCGTTGTTGTCCGTAAGCAGTTGAAATTTACCGATCATCCACGCCAACCACCCAACCGGGGAGTCCGTAAGGGCATAGGCAAGAGTCTGCGGTTCAGCGGCCTGGAGGAAAAAAAAACTGCTCTCTTCGCGGTCAAAGTACGAATACCGTTTGCGCTCCACATCGCTCATTTGCGCGACTGCTTCCGGGTTCGGTGGGTCCGCGGTAATAAGGTTCAGGTGAAGCCCGATCACGTGCGCCGGGGCCTGGTAAGCCATGTCACGGGCTATTAACGAACCCCAGTCGCCGCCCTGGATCCCGTATCTGGAATAACCCAAACGATCCATCAAAACGACCAGGGCCTTCGCCATACGCTGTGCGCCCCAGCCGCGAGTTGTCGTGGGTCCGGAGAACCCAAAGCCGGGAAGCGAAGGAATAACGACGTCGAATGCAGGGCTATTGCTATCCTTTGGATTGGTGAGCGGCTCGATCAATGCGAGAAATTCAACAATCGAACCCGGCCAGCCGTGAATTAACAATAAGGGTATTGCGTCGGGGCGGGGCGAGCGCTGATGGATAAAATAAATCTGCTGTCCATCAATTTCTGTCGTGAACTGGTCAAAGCGGTTGATCTTGGCTTCTTGCGCGCGCCAGTCGTAGTGGTTCTCCCAATAATCCGCCAGCTCTCTTACCTTCTTGATGTCGGCGCCGTATTCCCAGCTCGTGCCAGGAAGTTGATCGGGCCATTTGGTTTCGGCCAGGCGGTGTCGAAGATCAATGAGAACGTCGTCGGGAACATTCATTCTGAACGGTCGAATTGTGGCCGGCTGTGTCTTTGCGGGCGCTTGCGTTTGTCCGAGCGCAATTGACGGGAACACAAGCAAGGCGGCCAGCAGAAGCCACCTGCACTGCGAGACTGCCCTTTCCGCCCTCACGAACTCAGGTTTCATCACGCACTCACACTCCAGTCCTGACCGAACTGATGGAGAAAACGCAAGACATTCCGCATTTCTCTCCATGCTGCGTCCTACATTGGAGCCGTCGTTCCATCCGACCACACGCCGGTGCCCATCAGGAACATATTGATCGGTTCCGGGTTGCCTCTGTACGAGGGAGCCAGCAAGAGCGGCGATCCCGGGAACGGTTCGGACAGGCCATTTGAGGAGTCCACAACATTTGCTCCCCATACCGTACCGAGCGGCGTATAGAACATAAGATGGGCCATGTTGTGGCTGCCCTTATCAGTCAGGTACGCTTCCTTGGACATCATGTAGCTCATCGCGCCAGCTTCGAGCTCCGGCAGTTCCTTTTTCTCAATCGCGGCCCTGACACTCTCTTTGATCTCTTCTTTCGATTTTCCAGCCAACACCAGTTTTGTCCTCATCAAAGTGATCGGCAGCACGGTTCGAGCGGCGGGCGGATTTAGACAAATCGGACTGCGATTTTTAGGGTTCCAAAACTCGGGACTGTCGAATGTGCTCATCCATGCGCGTTCTACGATACAGACAAAGCCATTCTTGCCTTCGACCGCGTTTTCGTAACCGTGCGGCCCCAGGACCATAACCGTGGCGTCGCGGGAGATGGACGGCGGAGCCGCGGTGCGTGCCAGAGCAATCTCAGCGTTTTGATCCGCTATCAGGTACTGGTCAAGCGGGGCCATGCTGGGATACGGAGTTTTGGCGTCTGCTGCGCGTCCTGGCTGGGCCGCGCCCAGCGCAAATAACGCCAATGCGATCATCTTGATTGTCTCTCGTTTCATGTGGTTCTTCTCCTGAAGCCCTTCCGATGCACGATTAGAGATTGGACTCAGCGGCACACATCCCTTCAATGGCTACCGCCGTTGAGCGGCGATGGTGTTCCGTCTGACCAATTGCTTACGGGAACATCAATTGTGGTGTAACGGCCGATTTTTTCTTCGTGCGCGTCCAACGGGACGTCATCCCCCAAGTCGGATCCCAACGATTTGGGGTCGATTTCGGGGACAAAAAACATCACGTGGGGAAGCCAGGGTCCCTTGATGCCGGCATTCAAATACCCTTGCTTCGACAGCATGTAGGACATCGAACCAGGTTCGGGCGTGGGCAACTCACCTTTGGAGATGCCGTCTATTATGGCGGCCTCTATCTGAACGTTCGAACGTCCGGCAATCGCCAGTTCGGTCTTCTTGAAGTAGATCGGAAGAAAAGATCGCGCGCCCGGAGCGCTCAGGCAGATCGGACCGTGTATCTTTGGGTCCCAAAAAGCGGGATTGTTCTTCGGTAAATCCCATGATCGTCCCACCGCGCATACGAAACCGTTCTTCCCCTCCACGGCAGTTTCATAGCCATGCCTTCCGAGGACCATAACCGTGGCGTCTTTGGCAACGGATGGCGGAGCCGCGCTGCGAGCCATCGCAATCTCGACATCGCGTTCCATCAGATATGGATCGATTGAGGACATGGTGGACGGCGCTGATTTGTCTTGCGCCTGCATCCGCTGCGACGATGAAAAGCCAAACATCGCGGCAATGATCAGGGAAGCAAATACAACGAATTTTCGGCTGTGCATCATTTCGCCTTTCGAGGTTCCGTCGAATTGAACTCTTTCGGAGAGACAGATCTGACCATTCCTTCTTTTCCGCCGGTTCTGCCGTTGGCTCTCTCTTCGCTGTTCTTGCAATCGGAGCGCCATACATACGAACCGGTTGGTATGCACGGATATTCAACCGCCCTACACAACGATGCGTCATCCTCTCCTGTGGTTGCCCGGCGTGCGCAGAGACTGCAGCCAGTTCAGGATGTTTTTGATCCCGGCTTTCATCACTTTGGGATCCTGAGCATTCTTTGCCAGCGACCCATAGCCTTCGACC
>JBAPQU010000325.1:0-17634 GCA_049280795.1 Candidatus Sulfotelmatobacter sp. | reverse complement strand
AGGGCACCTCGGGAATCTTCACCTGCATCAGCCGTTGCTGGATGCTCGCGGCAATCGTCAACTCCTGCTGGTAACGCCGGGATTCTTCTTCCGCCTGCACCAGCCGCGCATTCTCGATCAGCGATGCTGCTTCCGTTGCGATCGCCCGCAGAATGTCGTGACCCACGCCGGAAAAGTCCCGCGAAGCAAAACGCGAGTCCACATATAAAACGCCTGTCACCTCTGCGGAAGCGTTAGGAGCCGGCGCCTGCTGCTCGCGCGCGGACTGAATCTGCCGCTTCCGCAACGGAATGCAAATCACGGTTCGCAGATCGTAAGCCACAATGCTCTGCCGCGCCTCCAGGTCCATCGAACTGCCCGTATCGGTCCGCAAAAACTCCGAATTTGATCGCAGCGATTCGTCCAGCGCCGAATGCGAAATCGTCTTGTCATCCAGCAGCGGCTCGCCTTTGCTGTTGCGTCCCGCCATCAGCCGCAGTTTGCCTTCGTCGTCTTTTAGAAAAACGTACCCTCGCTCGGCACGCGTCAACCGCAGCGTCACCTCCAGCATGGTCATCAAACTTTCGTCGAGCACGCCGACGGTGTTCAACTTGCGCGCAGCTTCCAGAAATAGAGTGAGCTTCTCGAGGTCGGTGGCCTCCTGCGAAATCTGGATCCCCGAAATCTGGCTCATAAAATCGCGAGCCGTATTCGAAGTGCCGTGCGCCGGATTAAAAATTGCGTAAGTCGAACCGCGCGCGCCAAATTCCAGCCGGTCATTGCGCTCAAGCTTCTGCCGCTGAATCCGTTCTCCGTTGACGAACGTGCCGTGCTTGCTGCCCTGGTCGACCAGAAAAAATCCGTCGTCCTCCAGGATGATCTGCGCGTGATCGCGCGACACCCGCGGATCGGCGATCACCAGATCCTTGTCGACCTTGCGGCCCACGCTGAAAGGAGTCCGGTTGAGGACAATATTTTTTTGCTCGTTCCCCTGCACCAGCACCAGCGCCGGGAACACGCCGGAACCGGAGGACGAACGAGCTATCGCATTCAATGCCATGAGATCTCGCGCCGGCAGACATCCCATCCCTGTCGCGCTTCTTGCGACAGATTGGACATTCGTCCGGCAGTAGCGCAGCTATTGCATAATGACAGGAATGAGGCCTCGACGGAAAGGGCCTAAGTGCTCCACTCCTCAAAGCCGGACAAAATCAGGCGCCGCTTCCGTCCCCCCGGCTGCCTGCCGCCACAACGCCACGCCAGCCAAAGCGTAAACTCCCATCGCGATCAGCAATAGCGCGCGCATTCCCACCACTAAAGAAAAATTCTCCATCAAACCGCCTGCGACCGCACCCAACAAATTCGCTCCCAACGCCGCACTCTGTGACTCCACGCCTCGAAATTGCGTTGCGAACAGAATTCCGGCAAACACCACCGGAATCGAAAAAACCACAACCGCAATCGTTCCCACCACAGCCGGAGATCCTCCAATCCGCTCGAAAGGAAACCAGAACGCCAGCGCCAGCCCGGCCAGCAATGCCACCAGATTCCATGCCGGCGAAGGAGACTTACGGCTGCGTTCTACAATCGCATTCGCCAGCAGCAAAGCCGTCAGCATCGCCGAAATCACAATGCCATTGACTTGCCATGTAGTGCCGAAGAACAGCGCCAGTCGGCTGATCACTTGGGTCTCGAGCAACAGGAAGCCCGCGCCCATACAGAAGAAAAACAACGAAGGCCGCCGCGGCGCATCCCCGGAAATCCGCGAATAAAGCACCAGCGCCAACACAATAATGATGGCCGAAATCGACCAGTAAGGCCGCGGAATCGTCTTATCCCTCTGGTAGAGGTAGGGCCAATCGTCGGTGGTAACCGGCACATCGCCGCCACTGCTGTCCACAGGATTCCGCGCCACAAAATCCGCCAACCGTTGATCCCGGCTCAGCGCATCCTGCACCTGATTCGAGGAAGAGATCACAAAACAGCGCGCCCGCGCCGTGTAACTCGAGGCCGCGTTGAACACAACAGGCTCTTTGCCAAACGTGGAAGCCAGCATCTCTTTCAGCCGCCGCGCCATCCACGGCCGCCGCACTTCAAATTTTATAAAAATAATGCCGTCCGGCTTCAGGTGCGCCTTCGCCTCCTGAAACGATTCTTGCGTGTACACAAAATTGTCGATGCGCATATTCGCGTAATCGGAAAGCTCCGTGTGCGAATCCAGCAAACCGAAAAGGATCAGATCATATTTTTTTGTGCTGCGCTCAAGGAAGGCCCGCGCATCGGTTAAATGCACCGATACTCGCGGAGAATCGTAAGGATGCTCGGGATGTTCCTTCTTTCCAATCTCCAGAATAGCCGGATCAATCTCCACCGCATCTACCGACGAACTATCGTGTCGCAGCGCTGCGGCAACGTCGTTGCCAGTACCCGCTCCAACAATCATCACGGAAGGCGAAGGCGTCGCAAACCGGAAAGGTACGTTATAAGGATTCTCGTCAATCGCCTCCTTCAGCACCATCGGGTGACGGCTCAGAAAATCAGTAGTGAGATTAACGATGAATTGGTACCCAATATGATTCACACTCACGATCCCGCCTGACATCTCACCATTCGAAGCATAAAGGCGGGTGAAACGAATCTGCTGGTACGGCGTCCACAGCGTGTAATGATCGCGATCGGAAGGATCATGCAGGAGCAGCACCAGCGGAATCAACAGGGCTCCCAGCAAAATTCGCCGCTCCTTGTCGCTTTGCAGCAACGCAAAACCCAGAAGCACAATTCCCATCCACACCCACGGCGGAAGCATCAACCGGCTCGCCGCGAGAAAAGCCAGAATGCCCGCCAGGCTCGCGGCTAGGTTTAGTGAATATGCGATTAGAGGCTTTGGGGTAAGGTTCATCTGCCGGCCCACTACCTGCCCCAGCGGCACGAACACCCACACCACCAACAAAAACAGCAAAGCGGAAAGCGCTGCAGCCGTCACAAATCCCAACAGATTGCCCGAGGCGCTTGTGTCCCAAATACTCATGTCGGCCGCGGCGCCCAGATTCTGCGATAGATTTTCCAGTATCCGTCCCGGCTGCCATGGCACTCGAACCAGTAGCAATAGTGCAAACAGCGATGTGACCGCCATCTTCCATCGCGTGGGCTTGCGCACCAGCGCGCATCCCATTCCGAAGCCGAGAAAGCAAAGCAGCAAAGCCAGGTTTTTGAAATAAGCAAATATGCGTACTTCCACTGCAATCCAGCGGATGAATGCGAGTTCGGCGAACAATACTAGGAAGCTCGCAAGCAACAATCGCCACACGCTGCGCTGAGAGTCTTCTTGCGGTTCCGCAATCGACGAAGTTCGCCTGCGCCGTTCGCGAATGCTGACTACCACGCGTATTGTCGCTAGAAGTAAAACAGCGAGAACGTAAGCGGTCGTTCGAGAATCCATACGCGCAGGATTATCACACAATTTCGATGAGTTTCAGCCAGCTTGATAGCTCGTTCAGCCAGCCTTCTGGAAAGGCCCTGCCACCACTCGGCTCCGCTGGTCTTGCACACAAAAGAAAATCAATGCAAACATCCACACCGGCAACGCAAACGTCGCAAAAAATGGCCAGGTCCAATGCGCCAGCGCCCAAACCCGGGCCCCAACAAGGTAGGCCGCACTCAGGCTCAGACTCGCAACCCACTGCCATCCCACCAGCAAAGCGCCCACCAGGTAAGCCAGTCGCCGATTCCGAGACCGCGACAGAAACTTCGCACGATCCCGCACCAACTCAAGGACGACCGGCACAAGCAGCACTTGGTTATAAGGTGCGGACATAGGCACAACCAGTACCGTCAACGCCATCACCAACGCCGCCGCCCCACCAAATTCCTCCGCATCCGCCGGCTGGCGACGCAGTCTCCACAGAAAAATCGCGCACGCGAGCACAGCCGCCGCAGCTAGAATTTTCCCCGTAAACCCCCACGGCACCAGTTGATCCAGTACCGACTGGTTCTGCGTATAGCGGTGATATTCCCCGATCGCGTGCGCAAACATTCGCCACCACCCCGGCAAAATAATCTCCCCGCCCGCCAGCAGTAAACCCATCACCAGCCCGAACCCAAACACGAATCTCCATCGCGCCCGCCAATCGCTCACCGCCCACACCAGAAGCCACGCCACCAAAGGCCACGCCAGTTGCGGCTTAATCGTCGTCAGCGCCAGCAGCGCTCCGCCGCAAAACAAGAATCCGCTGCTCATGCACGCCACCGCCCCCGCCAGCAGCGCCGCAACCAGCAGAGTCAACTGCTGCAGCTTGAGTCCTTGCACTGCGGGAAAGCTCCCCAGCGTCAGCGCGATACCGCCCGCAATCGTCGTTACCGGTAACCTCCATCGCAATACCCTCAGCCACAACCAAACACTCGCCGCCGTCAGCGCCACCAATAGCCAATTAAAAAATATCTGCACGCCGGCAAACGGCAACCCAATCAATGGCGCCAAGAGAAACACCACGTAAACTGGATACGCGAATCCCTGCTTGTCCTTGGGATCATTCGGCCGCGCCGGATCCAGCGCCCGCCCGTAATATCCCTTCTGGATTTCTATCGCGATGTCGTCGCCGTAAGGATTGCGCTGGTGCAGCAGCAATTCGCGCGCCCCCAGCCAGCGCGGATAAAGATCGGACAAATTGCCCCGCGGACGCTCGTGCGCCGCCGCATCCGCAACCTGATACCCCACCAGAATTCGATCCACGTAGAACCACATGCTCGCCGCCGCAACTGCGGCCAGCACCAGAAGAACAACGGGTTGTAAAGATTTACTCAAGCCTTGCCAAACACGCCCTCTCCACGTTTCACCTCGTATACCAGCCTGGTTAACAGACTGCTCATGTTACAACTGGTGGAACAAATTGCTCTCGATGCCAAGGCGAATCACAGTCTCCGCGTTAGTGGGCTTAGCCGGCGGTACATTCTGCTGGTTTCTACTGCACCGTCTCCACCAGAATGCGGCTGACTTCCAATGGGCGATTCACCTCGCCCGCCGCCTGCTTGCTCACCAGAATCCCTACGATACTCCGCTCGAGCAATATCCCTTGCCTGGCGCTTTCGTTGCGCTGCCGTTTTTGCGCATACCGCCCGAACTCGCCGCAGCCATCTTCTACGGCCTCAGTTCTTTTCTACTCGCCCTCGGGATCACGCGTGAAAACTATTCCCGCCTGCGAGTTTTTCTAGCCTATCCCTATTGGGCCGGCGTGCTCACTGCGCAATGGTCCACCATCATAGCTGCCAGCGCATTCTTTCCCCTACTTCTTCCAGTCACAATGGTGAAGCCGCAAGTCGGACTGCCTGTCTTCCTCACCCGCGTGACCCGCCGCGGCCTGCTGGCCTGCCTCTTTCTAGCCGCGCTCAGCCTCATAGTCTTGCCGCAGTGGCCGCTCTTGTGGCTCGGTCAGGCTCACAACTACGAACACTTCATTCCTCTTCTGGTTTTCCCCGGACCTCTGCTCCTGCTCGCACTATTACGCTACCGCGATCGCGACGCCTGGTTGCTTCTGCTCGCCGCACTCATGCCGCAGCGCTGGTTCTTCGACGCCTTCACTCTCTGGCTCATCCCCAAATCACGTCGTGAAATTCTTCCCACCGTCCTCTTAAGTTGGGGCGCGGGAATATGGCGCTGGTATCATCTCCCGGCCAACTTCACCGAAGTTGGCCGCGCCGCCGTCATCTTTCTTTATTTACCCATGCTCGCAGTGGTCTTGCTTCGCCCCACAATCGCGCGCGAAAACACGCACCAACTTTCGCCGGGACTCACGACCGACACTCCATGAGCCCGATCCTCACTACAAAGCGCGCATTCCTCGCAGTAGTCTTCCTCGGTCTCTTCGCCATGACCGCGCGCAATATCACAGACCCCGACATCTGGTGGCACCTCAAAACCGGTGAGTACATCGCCGTTCACAAAAGCGTCCCGCACACCGATCCCTTTTCCTACACCCGCGCCGGTCAGCCCTGGATCGCCCATGAGTGGCTCAGCGAACTCTTGCTCTTCGAACTTGAGCGCAGCATCAGATTCGGTGGGCTCATCCTGGTTTTCTCCGCAATCCTCTGCGCCACATTCTTCTTTCTCTACCTGCGCTGTGGTCCAGCTCCTTATATCGCCGGCGTGCTTACCCTGTTCGGTGCCTGGGCCACGGCGCCAGTCTGGGGAGTGCGTCCTCAGATTCTTTCGCTGCTGTTCACCAGTCTCTGGCTGTTCCTTCTCGAACGTTCCGAGCGCAATCCAAAACTTCTCTGGTGGACTCTCCCCCTCACCTTGCTCTGGGTCAACCTGCACGCCGGCTTCGCCTTAGGTCTGGCTCTGTCGGCCTTATTTCTCCTGGGCGAATGGATTGAAAATAAGCTCGCCCACCGGTCCCAGCAAAACCTGCGCCACGCGGCGTTCATTCTCTTACTCGATTTACTGATTGTGCCTCTGAATCCCAACGGCCTGCGAATGTTCTCTTACCCGTTTGAGACTCTTCGCTCACCCGCCATTCAAAACTACATCGCAGAATGGGCTTCGCCAAACTTCCATCGCCCGGAATACTGGCTTTTCCTGCTGATCATCCTCTGCACCTTCGCCACTCTCACATGGTCTCGCCTCCAACTCGGTCCGCGCGATCTGCTTCTGCTGCTTGTCAGCTTGTACGCCAGCCTTTGCTCGATCCGCATGATACCGCTGTTCATTTTGATCGCAGTCCCGCTCATCGCGCGGCGCGTGGAAAACTGGCCCCGCACCAGCCCACAATCGCATCGGAATCCTGCGTCCCGCACTTTGCTTAACGCGGTGATCGTTTTTTCCATGGTGATCTTTGCCAGCGTCCGCATCACGCAGGTGATCCATCGCCGGCCTCAGGCTGAAGCTCAGCAGTTCCCAGCGGGTGCCGTCGCCTATCTCCAGTCGCATCCATCGTCCGGACCAATCTTCAACCACTATGACTGGGGGGGGTATCTGATCTGGAACCTTTACCCTTCTACTCCCGTCTTCATCGACGGCCGCGCCGATCTATACGAAGAACTTCTGCTTCACGATTTCGCAGAGCTTTATCAGTTCCGTGGTCCATGGCAGCAGATTCTGCAGCGCTGGCACATCCAGACTGTAATTGTTCCCCCCGATTCTGCGCTGGCCACAGGCCTGCGCAACTCTCCCAACTGGACCATCTCCTACCAGGATTCGCAAGCCGAGATCCTGACTGACTTTCAGCGCTGCGAGAAATCTCCCCCATTGAAACGGGCTTCAGCCCCTGAGGACAACGAACCACTCTCAGTCCCTCCATCGCCATCAAGCCCTTCCAGTTACCTTGGTATGCAAGAAAGTACACCCCTTTGAGCAATTTGCAGGTTATTATGATCTGAATTAAATCTCCCCGCAGCGCATTGCGAGAATGGACCTTAGTCCCCCAGAGGCCACGAGCCCTTGGTTTGACTTGCTTTGTAAGGTCTGCTCCGCTCCGCTGCTTAATGAATTTAATGTTTTTCTTTAGGAGGCGGTAAACTATGAACCATCTTTGGAGATTGTGGCGCAACGAGGAAGGACAGGACATTGCGGAATATGCCGTGATGCTGGCCGTCATCCTTGTGATCGTGGTCGGCACCATCCGGTTGATTGGCTCCAACGCAAACAACGTGTTCTCCAACGTAGCCAGTTCGATTCAGTAGGAATTTGTTGGGGCAATGCAGGACAATCAGATTCTGCCGATTCACGGCAAGAATCGGCGTTTTCGCGCCCTATAACGGAGTGCTATGAACCGTTCGCGTTTGCTGATAATCGGGGCCCTGGCCTTGGCCTTGGGAGCCGTCGTCGCCCTCATTGTCTTCAAGAAGCTGCAAGGCGGAGCCTCGTCCAACACCGAGCCCGGCACCGACGTCATCGTGGCCGCCGATGATATTCAGGTAGGCGCCAGAATCGGAGAGCATGACATACGCACGGTCAAATATCCGGCCTCGGCTCTCCCCGCCGGATTCTATGGCAAGCGCTCTCAAGTCCTTGGCCTCGGCGTAATTCTTCCGATCAGCAAGGGCGAATTCATTCTGCCCAGCAAACTCGCTCCGGAAAATGCCGGCGCCGGCCTGCCTTCTCTGATTCCCCGCGGCATGCGCGCCGTCTCCGTCCGGGTCAACGAGGTAGTCTCAGTCGCAGGCTTTGTCGGTCCAGGCACGCGAGTTGACGTGCTCCTCACCGGAACGCCCAGCGGCAGCGGCGAGTCTCAAACCACCACCGTCTTGCAGAATGTCGCGGTGATAGCCTCCGGCCACACCCTCGAACGCAACGCCTCCGGCGAACCTCAGAACACTCCCGTAATCACCCTCCTGGCTTCCCCCGAGGATGCTGAACGGCTCACTCTCGCCAGCATGGAAGGCAAGATTCAGCTCTCGCTGCGCAACCCACTCGACACGCATTCGGACCCCGTCGATCCAGCCAATGCCAAAGGATTGTATAAGGGAAGCACTCCGGTAGCGGCTCCTCGCGCACACATTCGTCCCGTGACCCAGAAAACTCCGCAGCCCCCACCTTCTTCGGTCATCAGTATTGACGTTTATAAAGGGGATAAGAAAACCGTTGTGCCGTTACCCGAACAGAACGGTGATGACCCCAAATAGTCGGAGAGAAGTTCGGCCTACTTGTTCTATGCGCTGCAGCGCAGGTTTCCGCATGTCGATAGGAATTACTCGATGAAGGTTCGCTCAACATTTTTCGCAGCTGTCGCCCTGTTGTTAATCCTCCCGGCGTTTGCTCCGGCCGAGGTTTTCCCTCAACAGTCTGCCCCTCCCGCCGGCAGCCCGCCCGATCAGTCCGTTCCGCCACCAACCACACAGACCACGCTTCCGCCGCAATCGGCGCCGCAAGGCTCTGCTCCGCTGCGCGTCATGGTCGACAAGTCTCTGCTCATAAATACGACTGAGCGCATCAAGCGCATCTCGGTAACGGATCCCTCGATCGCGGATCCCCAGGTACTTACCACCACCCAGATACTGGTCCACGGACGCGCCCCCGGCGAGGTTTCTCTCATCATCTGGGACGAACTGGAACGCTCCCGCAGCTTCGATCTCCGTGTCGATGTGGATGTCACCGCTTGCGCTGAAGAGGAACATCGCGTATTCCCGGACGAACAGATTTCCGTAAGTCCCTCCCGTGCCGCGATCGTTCTCTCCGGTCACGTCACTACCGAAGACGTTGCCAAACGCGCCGGAGAACTCGCTACCGCCTACTCCAAGAATGTCATCAATGTGCTCACCTTCGGTCCCGTGGGTGCGCAGGAAGTTCTTCTCGAAGTCAAATTCGCCGAAGTTGACCGTAGCTCTCTCACCCAACTTGGAATCAACGTCTTTTCCACTGGCGCGGGCAATTTGATCGGAACCAGCACTACCGGGCAATACGGCGGTTTCGCTCCCCAGTCAATCACCCAGACCCAGGGCCAAAGCGCACCCGTTACAGCCACCGAATCGATCAGCAGCGTTCTCAACATGTTTCTATTCGCTCCTAATGTCAATTTGGGTGCCGTAATTGAAGCCCTGCAGACCAGGAATCTTCTGCAAATTTTGTCTGAGCCAACGCTCATCGCAGTGAACGGCAAGAAAGCCAGCTTCCTCGCCGGTGGCCAATTTCCCTTTCCCATCGTGCAGCCGGGACAGGGCTTCACCGCCGTTACCATCTCCTTTAAAGAGTTCGGTGTAAAGCTCGATTTCACTCCTGTAATCATGCCCAACGGCAACATTCACCTCACCGTCGCCCCCGAGGTCAGCACGCTCGACTTCGCCGACGCGCTCACTATCTCTGGATTTACCATCCCCGCCCTGAGCACGCGCAAAGCCGAGACTGAATTCGAGTTGCGGGATGGGCAAAGTTTCGTGATCGCAGGGCTGATCGACAATCGCGTCACCGACACCTGGAACAAGGTTCCTGGCCTGGGCGATATTCCGATCCTCGGCGCCTTTTTTAGAAGTAAGAGTATTTCGAAAAGCAATTCGGAACTGATGGTCTTATGCACCGTGCACCGGGTCTCGCCCAATACCGACACCCCGCCCGGCCCCAAGAATCCGGACACTTTCATCAACAACGACAAGTTCGACGCAAAAAAGCCTCTTTGGAAGTAAGCGCATTCGAACCATGCTGCGACAGAGTTCGCAGGAGAGTTCGCGGGAAAGTTCGCGAGAAAGGGTGAGGCAGGTAATAGATTCCCGGTCGTCGGTCGGCAGTGGACTCCCTTGCAACTGACAACTGGGTACTGGCAACTGTTTTTATGGCGCAGCTTTCCGTCGTAATCGTGGCCACCGACAACGAACAGCGCACCGTGCTCCAGGTGCTGGTCGATGGCACCAGTGTAGCCAGCACAGTCCACACCTGCGCCACTTTTCCCGTCGCCGCCTCCGATCCCATCATGCGCCGCGTCGAAGCCGCGCACCCCGATGTCCTGCTCGTCGATATCCCCTCTGACAGCCCCACCCAGGCCATGCGAGCGATTGAACTCCTCCACCAGGAGCTTCCCGACTCGGCGGTCTTCGCCATTGGAAGTCTCAATCAGCCTCAGGTCATCGTCAACGCCATGCGTGCCGGCGCTCGCGAGTTCATCGACCGCCCCACTACCACCACCGATCTGCTTGAGGCCTTTGTTCGCCTCTCCACCGCGCAACGCCGGGTTCAAAAAGAAGGTCCGCGCGGCAAAGTTTTTTCTGTGGTCAACGCCAAGGGCGGCAGCGGATCCACCACCGTCGCCGTCAACCTCGCGCTCGCGCTGCAATCGGCCTACGGACACACCGCTCTCGTTGACCTCGCGCCCCTCGGCCATACCGCTCTACATCTCAACCTCAAGCCTCTATTCACCGTGGCCGACGCTACTCGCAACCTCCACCGCATGGATAACTCCCTGCTGGAAAGTTTTATGACCCGTCACGGCGGCGGCCTGCAATTGCTCGCAGGAACCAATTCTCCTGCGGCCATTGAACCTTCCACTGCCGAGTTCGTCCGTCTCTTCGATATGCTGGTAGGCCATTACCGCTATGTGGTCGTCGACAATTCTTCACGCCTTGATGTCGCCAGCCGTCTCGTCTCTAATCTTTCCGAATACGTTCTCCTGGTCGCCTGCACCGACGTGGCCTCTCTCTGGAGCGCCGCCCGCGTGCAGCAGTATCTGGGAGAAACTGGCAATCGCGAACGCGTCCGCCTCGTTCTCAACCGCTTCCGCAAAGTTCCCGGCTTCAGCGAAGCCGATGCCGAAAATGCCGCCGGAGTAAAATTGTTGTGGCGCGTTCCCAATCAGTACTTCGCCATCTCTTCCGCGATTGATCGCGGTTCGCCGGTCATGGAACAGAGTCACACTGACATTGCCCGTTGTTTTTCCGGATTGGCCCAGGAGTTAACGCGCGATGACGTGGACGTCAAACGCGCCGCCTGGTCGTTGTTCAAGAGCGTATAGAGTTTGAATGGCAAGCCCCGTAGGGCGGCATGAGAAAGCCCGGCACGGAAGTGCCGGGTGGTGGAAGGAAAGATAAAACGAGTCCCGTTAGGGACGGCACACTCACGATCAACCAGCTTTTATGGCCAATCTGCAAACCTTCGAGCACAGTGCGTATCAGCAGGTAAAGGCCGATCTCCATCGCAAAATCCTCGACCGCCTTGATCTCGAAAAACTCGGTCGCACTTCCAACGAAGCTGCCCGCGAAGAAGTCCTCATTCTCATCCGCAACTCCGTCAATAATGAGGTCATTCCTCTCAGCTTTGCCGAACGCGAACGCCTTTCCCGCGAAATTCTCGACGAAATCTTCGGCCTCGGTCCGCTCGAACCCCTGCTCAAGGACCAAACCATTTCCGACATTCTCGTCAACCGCTACGACCGGGTCTACATCGAGCGTGCCGGCAAATTGGAACTCACCGGCCTGTCCTTCAAAGACAATCAGCATCTCATGCAGATCATCGAACGCATCGTCTCCCGCGTCGGCCGCCGCGTTGATGAATCTTCCCCCATGGTCGACGCTCGCCTGCCCGATGGCTCCCGTGTGAACGCCATTATTCCTCCGTTAGCGCTCGACGGCGCATGCCTCTCCATCCGCCGCTTCGGTCGCGATCCCGTCACCGCCCGCAACATGATCGAGAATCACACCCTCACCGAAGCCATGCTCGAACTTCTGTCAACCATGGTGAAGGGGAAATTGAATCTGCTGATCTCTGGCGGTACCGGCGCCGGCAAAACGACTGTGCTCAACGTTCTTTCCGGCTACATCCCCAATGTCGAGCGCATCGTCACCATCGAAGACGCCGCCGAACTCCAGCTGAAACAGGAGCACATCGTTCGCCTCGAAACCCGCGCTCCCAATATCGAAGGCAAAGGCGCCGTCCGCATGCGACAGCTAGTCATCAACAGTTTGCGTATGCGCCCCGACCGCATCATCGTCGGCGAGGTCCGCGGTGAAGAAGCCTTCGATATGTTGCAGGCCATGAATACCGGTCACGAGGGCTCGCTCACCACCGTCCACGCCAACTCCGTGCGCGATGCGCTGGCCCGCGTCGAGAACATGGTTTCCATGGCCAATCTGAATATTCCCGAGCGCGCCGTGCGCCACCAGCTCGCCTCCGCGATTCACGCCGTCGTGCAAGTCGCCCGCTTATCGGACGGCACTCGCAAAGTAGTTTCGATTTCAGAAGTCACTGGCATGGAGGGCGACCTCATCGGTATGCAGGATATTTTCATCTTCGAACGCCGCGCCATCGACGAAGCTGGCAAGGTCCGCGGAAGTTTCCGCGCCACGGGTGTCCGCCCCCAGTTTGCCGATCGCTTGGCAACAATGGGCGCAAAATTACGCCCGTCCTTGTTCGAATCGAAGACTGAAATTTAGGTAGCGCCGGCGTCTCGCCGGCTGGAGTAAAAGGTGGAGACGGATTTTGACCGGGATGCCGAAGGATCGCGATTCGTATCAGGGTATGCCTTCAGGCATACCGAACTGCAGGCGACATCGATCGCGCCTTCAGGCGCTGCAAGGCCGAATTCGCCGTATAAAGTATTTAGGCGACGCGTAAAGCTTTTGGGTGGCGCAGCGCTTTAGCGCTGCGAAAACAGCCTTTAGAGTATGAGGACTTTAGCCCCTGAGGGAATGAGCTAGAACAATGCCAGCACTAATCGCTCTTCTGGTCTTCGCCGTAGTCGCTCTGGCAGCCTTCGCCGCCGGTTCACTGCTCGACCAGCGCAACGCCCGCGCCCGCCTCATCAAAGATCGCCTCGCTACCGTCCAGAAAGCCCCCGAGCGCGATCCTGACGAAGAACTCGCCTTGCTGCGCGACGAGCAACTCAGCAAGATTCCCGCCTTCGACACCCTTCTACGCCGCTCCGCCCGCGTCTCCGCCATCCAGGATGTCCTGCTGCAAGCAGGCATGAAACTTCGCGCCGGCAATTTCCTGGTGTTGTGCGTCCTATGCGGCATTGCCATTGGAGTTGCCGCTCTCCTCTATACCCGGAACCCTGCCATCGCTTGGGCCGCGCTCATCATCGGCGCTTTCCTTCCCTATTCTTTCGTCTCCTACCGCCGCCAGAAGCGCTTTGAAAAATTCGAAGAACTTTTCCCCGAAGCCATCGACACGCTCGCCCGCGCCGTCCGCGCCGGTCACGCTTTCACCACCGCTCTGGAAATGATCTCCAACGAAGTCGCCGAACCCCTTTCTTCCGAGTTCCGCCAACTTTACGAAGAGCAGAAATTCGGCATGCCCGTGCGCGATGCCCTCATGAACCTCACCGAGCGCATCCCTCTGGTTGACGTAAAGTTCTTCGTTACCGCCGTCATGCTGCAGCGCGAAACCGGTGGCAACCTCGCCGAAATTCTCGATAATCTTTCCTACGTCATTCGCGAGCGCTTCAAGATTCAGCGCCAGGTCAAGGTCCACACCGCTCAGGGACGGCTCACTATGCTTTTGCTCATGGCTATGCCTCCCACTGTCGTCGCCATTCTCCTCGTCTTTAGTCCGGAATTTGTTCACCCTCTTTTTTACGATCCCATCGGCCACGCTTTGCTGGTGGGGAGCATTGCTTTACAGACGATTGGCTATTTCGTAATCCGCAAGATTATTAAGATTCAGGTCTAGAAATCCAATGCCCATTGTCTTAGCCATCATCGTGTTCGTGACCGTCGTGCTGGTGGTGTTCGCATTCGGCGCCGCCGTTGTCACGCCCACATCCGTGCTGGGAGCCCGCCTGCGCGCCCTCGGCGGCCAACCCTCCATGGTGGAAGAAAAGCCTGCGCTCAAAATGAAAGAGCGCGTTGAGCAAGCCCTCGATCCCCTCAGCAAAGCCATTCCGCTTTCTCCCACTGATGTCTCCCGTACCCGCGGCTGGCTCATTCAGGCCGGCCTTCGCGAGCCGCGCCATGTTACCTACTATTACGGTTCGCGCATCATGCTCGCCTTTCTCGGTCTCGCTGGCGTGGTGGTTTTCTCCGGTGTCGATAGCATGGCCCTGCTGGTCTGCGTTCCCGCCTTCGGTTTCTTTATTCCCCGCTTCTTCCTCAAGCGCATGATCAAAGACCGTCAACAGCGCATCCGCATCGCACTGCCCGACGCTCTCGATCTCACCGTGATTTGCATCGAAGCCGGCCTCGCTCTCGATCAGGCCCTCATGCGCGTCGGCCAGGATCTCCACCACGCTCATCCTGACTTGAGCGACGAATTTCATTTGGTCAACCTCGAGATGCGCGCCGGCAAGCCCCGCGCCGAAGCCCTCCGCAACTTAGTCGACCGCACCGGCGTCGACGACATTCGTTCTCTCGTCGGAACTCTTATCCAAACCGACCGCTTCGGTACCAGCGTCGCCCAGGCTCTGCGCGTTCACTCCGACTCTCTGCGCACCGCCCGCCGCCAGCGCGCCGAAGAACAGGCCGCCAAAACCACCATCAAAATGGTCCCTCCCCTCGTGATATTTATTCTGGTACCGTTCCTCTTCGTCACCATCGGCCCGGCACTAATCCAGGCCTACCGCTCCCTAGTCAGCAAGTAATCGCGGGGGTGTTCGAATCTACGCGGAGAGGATGGGGAAGGGCACGACTTCAGTCGTGCCGCTCAAAGCCAGCCAATATGCAGGCTTTAGCCTCTGAGGGGGACCACCCACCGCTTTCGGGTGGCGCAGCGCTTTCAGCGCTGCGATAAAGCCGTTGCAAGATAAGCGGATTTATCCGCAGAGATACCTCGGCGACTTTTAATATGGGCCGTGAGGATTGCGCGCCCTTTAGCTTCGAACCTACGCCCATGCGATTATGAACCGCAACGAATAAACTCATGCCACTAACCCCACTCGGACAAGCCTTCAACCAAACCCGCCAACGCCCGCTTGCCACCAATCTCGCCGTGGCGCAGACCCACTGGACCCGCCTGCGTGGCCTCCTCGCGACCTCCGAACGTGACTTCCGTAATAGTGGAGGCCTCTGGATTCGCCCCTGCCATGGCGTTCATACTCTAGGTATGCAATTCCCCATCGACGTTGTCTACCTCGACCGCGAAAATAAAGTCGTGCACCTGGAGCCGAATCTCCGCCCGTGGCGCTTCGCCCCCATACGCATGCAAGCCGCCTCGGTCCTGGAATTACCCAGCCACACGATAGCCCAAACAGAAACCGCATTGGGCGATAGAATTGAAATCAAGCTAAAGGAGGACGCCTAACTCCGCTTCCATCAGGGATTTGTATCAGGTAAGAGATTTGTATCAGCGGGATTCTTATCAGGCTGCGGATCCATATCAAGGGAAAGATTCGTATCAGGGCATGCCTTTAGGCATGCCGAAAATTGCCCCTTATTATTGCGCCTTTAGGCGCTGCCAACACTAACTCTGTGACCAACACGCTCCAACTCGAAGAACCTACCGCCCTCCACGACGCCCCCAAGCTCCTGGTCGAGTGGTCGCCCCGCTGGCAGGAGTTCACCACCTCCATCGGCCCTGCCTTTTCCCGCTCCGGCGCGCGTCTCGCCGGCGAAGCCCCCCATGGACTTTTCCCCTATTCCGGACTCATCGCCTCCTGCCTTTTCGAAGCGCTCCTGATCTTCGCCATCATCATCATTCCCCGCGAAGTCAACCGCCTGCGCCCCTATTCCCCGCCCCGCCTGCAGCCCGATGAAGTCATCTACTACACCGGCGACGAACTCCCCCGCATCGAAGACCTTGGCGGTGCCCAGTCGGGCGCAACCGCCCGCGCCGGCGGCCACGAAGCCCATCACAACACACAGACCATTCACATCTCACGCGGCGCTTCGCTAGCCCAAAAAGTAGTCGACGCTCCCGACCTCAAACTTCCCGCGTCTTCCACCGCCGTAGCCAACTTGCTGGCTTTCAAATCGAATCCTGCGCCGCCTCCCGCAGAAGGCCTGCATTCCGTCCTAGTCGCGCCCAGCCTTCCCGCAAACGTGATCCCGCCCGCCCAGCTCAACGTTACGCGCGAACGATCCCGCGCCAGTGTAAGTCTGAACTCGGTCGTTCCTCCCGCTCCCAACGTATCCGCCGACCGATCCCGCACCGCGCCCACACTCAATGCCGCAGTGGTGCCGCCCGCGCCCATCGTCCACTCCGATCACACGCTATTCGCGCCCGTGTTGGACTCTCGCATCATCGCCCCCGCGCCCCAAATCTCGCGCGACCAAACCCGCTCCGCGCCTGCGCTGAACGCATCCGTAATCGCGCCTCCATCAACCCGCATCTCCCGCGATCAGCCACGCACCGCGCCCGCTCTCAACGGCCAAATCATTCCGCCCGCTCCCACATCCGTCAGCCACGAAGTCTCACCCTCGCGCGTGCAGATGAACAGCGCCGTCGTACCTCCGCCAGTCTCCGCTCCAGAGCGCGAAGCCTCGCGTAATGCAAAACTTATGCTTCCGGCGCCGTCCATAGTCGCTCCGCCGCCATCCGCGGATTCCGACCGCAGCTTGCGACGCCTCGAAAGCGGCAATGTAAGCGCATCTCCAAACGTAGTTCCGCCGCCACCAACTCAATCAGCAAACGGATCGCTGGTCAGCAGCATCATTGGAAAACTTTTCGGCACGCAGGATGTAGTCCCGCCGCCACCAACTGTCGCCGCAGGAAATTCGACAGGAACAACTCGCAACTCTTCATCGGGATCAACCTCCCTCGCCGCCAACGTAATCCCACCTCCTCCATCGGCTGCAAGCAACAGCTCATCCGCCGCATCTTCCGGAACTCGCCACACCGCCCTCAACGCGAAAGTAGTTCCACCACCCCCGTCAGTCGGCAACGCAGGCTCACCCGCACGATCGCAGAGTTCTGCTCTAGGCGGATCAAACGTGATCCCTCCGCCTCCATCAGTCGCAGGCAACAACTCGTCTTCAAACGGCACAATAAATTCCTCCGGCTCCAACAACGCCACGTTAGCCAGCAACGTAGTTCCCCCACCACCTTCGGTAGGCACCGCATCGGATTCTTCCGGCTCCGGCCGAAAAGGCGTCGGCTTAGGCGGTCCCGGCGACACGGGCTCCGTTCTCGCTCCGCCCAAAGGCGCGGACGGCAACAATAACCGTTCAGGAATCGTAGTCTCGCCTCAGCCCGGCGCCAGCGTAGGCATGCCCGGTACCGGCGGCAAAGGTTCGTTAGCCCTCTCACCCTCCGGCGGAGATCAACCCGGCCTCGGCGGCTCCGGCGGAGGCTCCAGCATCGGCCACGGC
>JBAPQU010000324.1:0-3526 GCA_049280795.1 Candidatus Sulfotelmatobacter sp. | reverse complement strand
AAGGCGGTGCTGTGAGACTGAGCCGCGACAAAGTGAATGTGCTGGCGCGGGCGGTTGCCGACGCGCTTAAGACGATGGATGAAGTGGATTTTATCGAAGACCCCAACACCATCCGGCAGGAAACGCGCAAGATTCTGGAAGAACTTCTCAATCACGAAGAGAGAATCGACATTGCCGCCCGGCAGAAGATCGAAAGCCAGAAGCGGACCATCCTCGAAGGTTCGCAGGAGTGGGACATTCTTTACCGCAAGTACTACAACGAAGAAGTGAAGAAGCTGGGGATCTAGTCGCGACCGGTTCCTCCCGCGCGGTTAGAGCCTTCCCGTGATCGCTTGCACAAACAAGAGCGCCCCGATTCCTGCCAGGCAGAGATAAATGTATTTCAGAAAAGCGTCGCCGTGGAGGCGATGATTGATGGCTCTTCCCAGGAACACGCCCAGCAGGGTGAGCGGCAGCGAGAGTAAGTAATAACGGGTAACGGCGGGAGTCCAAAGCCCGGCGAGCCAGTAGCCAGCCATACCGATGATGCTGGCGGGCAGAAAATATCCTTGCAGTGTGGCGCGGAAGTGTTGCGCCGACCAGCGCCGCATGGCGCCGTAAACGGCGAGCGGCGGGCCATTCATTCCGTAGGCTCCGCCGAGAACTCCGGCGCAGAATCCGCAGGCTAACAGCCATCCCCGGCTGTCACGTTTTAGTTCCAGCGGCGTCCGACCGATCAGAGAATAAATCGAGAATGAGACGATGATCACTCCCAATGCGGCTTTGACCAGCCTCTGATGGCTGCTGGTGAGAAGCAGAAGGCCCAGCGGGATTCCGAAGAGCGTGGGCAGCACAAGCCAGCCGGTGCTGCGCAGGTGGATTTTATTCCAGTCCTGCACGACGACGATGCCGGCGACAGTAATTGAAACCAGCACCGCGAGCGGGGCGGCCACGTTCAGAGGAATGCAGAAGGCGAGCAGCGGGACGGCAACCAGCGCCTCACCGAAACCGATGGTAGAGCGGACCAGCGTGGCGATGAATATCGTTAATAAGACTTGAATAGTGATGAGGTCGATTGTGATCTCCGGGAGCAATGTTCATCATAAGGCAGTCTTTGCTGGAGTGTATTTTCTGAAGAAAAAAGCCCCACGCTTCCGCGCGGGGCTTTTCGTCAGGGGGACTGGGGAAATCCTCAGGCTGCTTCTTCGCGGCGCTGCTGGATGGTTTCCAGGAGCTGGCGATACTTCTGTGCGTTGCTCACGATTTTCTTCTGCGGGAGACTGTTGATCCACAATTCATGAGGAATGGTGCGGCGTTCGCGGCGGGTGCCGACGGCGCCACGATGCAGTGCACTGGTGGGGCGCTTCTCGGCCGTGGTTTGCGTCCAACCGCTGCCGGAGTTCACGTTGAAGGTTCCGATGTAGCCGCCGGCCAGCAACTGCAAGGGAGTGTGTATCTTGTTTATACGATCGAACTGAGTGGAGCCTTCGGGGCGAAAACTCTCAAACCAAGCTGGGTAAACGAAATCGGAAAGCAGGATGTTATCGATCTGATAGCCGAGGCTATCATCTTCACAGGCGTCGCAGACTTCGTAGGCGTACAGAGTTCCGGCGGTGTTGGCATTCTGCACGAACACCGTGAGGTTGATATTGGGGTCGCCGAGCATCTCCAGCAGTTCGTGGCTGGCAGTGACGGTCCAGGATGTGCCAGCCTTCAGGTCGCTGGCTACGAAGACCTTGCCGATGGGTAGCGATTCCGTGGTGAGGTCGTGGTAGCCGAGAGCGTTGGCCTGGTCGGAGTCGTCGAGCAGAACGAGCCACCAACTCCCGGCGGGCGGCTGAGAACCTTTGGGAACGACGGTGAGTTGGGCAGCGGTCCCCCATACTGGACCGAAGTCATTGGTGACTTGCTTCTGGAGAGCGGCTATGACTGGCGTGACATCCGTATCAGCCAGGACCGTGCTCTCGTTGATGACAGCGATTTGGATGGTTGGAGTTTGAGCTTGAGTGGGTTGCGGCATATAGCTTCTCTCCTGGTGAAAAAATTCGGAGAACGCGCAGCAAGTTGAGTTGCGTGACTCTGTGATTAAAAGCCTATACGCTGTGCGAGTGGGAGAGAGTGGTTTTACGGATTAAAAGTGGGAGCGGTTTCCAAATTGGAACGGGGTGAGAGCTCTTAGCTATCAGCTCTCAGCTTTTAGCTTAAGACTCTGCGCTTTTAGATATTAGTTAAAAGGCGAGAGCTGAGAGTTGCGGCTTCTGCGGAAGTCCAAGGTGATTCATTCTTCTATCTATCATGTTTCAATCTTCCGAAATCACGGCCACCATAACGCAAGCCGCCCGGGACGCGGGGTTTGATCTGGTGGGCGTCGCTCCGGTGGAGGATGCTCCGGAGTTGGAATATTTTCCTCGTTGGATTGCCGAGGGGCATGCTGGCGAGATGAAGTATTTGGAAGCCCGCGATGAGGAAGGGCGGCTGAAGCGCGCGTCTCTGGCGCATGCCGCACCGTGGGCGCGCAGCGTGGTGGTTTGCGCCATCAACTACAACACGGCGCAACCATATTCCACTCAGGTAAATGATGCGGGGCGGGGATGGATCTCACGCTACGCATGGGGCGAGCAGGATTATCACGATTCGGTGATGCCGCGGCTGCGGCAGGTAGAGGCAGCGGTGAGAAAGGCGCGTGGAAGCGATGATTTGATCACGGGCTGTTATGTCGACACCGGGCCGATTGTGGAGCGGGTGGCTGCGAAGTACGCGGGGATCGGGTGGATCGGAAAGAACACCTGCATCATTAACCAGAAAATGGGCTCGTGGATGTTTCTGGGAGTGATGCTTACGTCGCTCGAACTCGAACCGGGGCTGCCTGCTCCGGATCGATGTGGTTCGTGCACGCGTTGCATCGACGCTTGTCCGACCGATGCGTTGATCGCGCCCTATCAGCTCGACTCCAACAAGTGCATCGCCTACCTTACGATTGAGAAGCGCGGCGCAATTCCTGAGGAGCTTCGTTCGGGGATGGGGCGGCACATTTTTGGTTGTGACATTTGTCAGGATGTCTGCCCGTGGAACCGCAAGGCGCCGACGACGAATGCCGCTGAGTTTCAGGCGCGGCCGGAATTGGTGAATCCTGCGCTCGAGTGGCTGGCGGAAATTAGCGCGGAAGAATTTCGCCGGGCATTTCGCGGATCGCCGGTGAAGCGAGCGAAGCGCACGGGGCTGCGGCGGAATGCCGTCATTGCGATGGGTAATAGTGGAGAACGGAAGTTTGTACCGTTGCTGGAGAGGCTGGCGGCGGATGAAGATGAAATCGTGAGAGAGAGTGCAGAGTGGGCTGTCGAGAAACTGAATTCTGAGGGGTAAACGACGCTTCATTGCGTGCTTGGATAGGGAGTCAAAATCCCCACCACCTTGGCTGCCGGCAAAACAGCAGGGATTCCTCCGCTTCGCGGTCGCTGGCACTCCCGCTCCGGTCGGAATGACAATATTGGGGAACGGTGGTTTTTTTCTACTACTCGATCCCGCTCACCAACGCCAACCAGTGTCC
>JBAPQU010000323.1:0-21562 GCA_049280795.1 Candidatus Sulfotelmatobacter sp. | reverse complement strand
GTGCAGCAGGTACTCGCGGAAGAAGAGTTCGTTCTCCAGTGCGTGGCGGATTAATGCGCCCAGAAAAATAATGTCAGACCCGGCGCGTAGCGGCACCCATATGTTGGATACGGCTGAGGTCCGGTTGAAGCGTGGATCCACGTGAATGACCGTGGTTCCCTTCTCTTTCGCTTCCATCACCCATTGAAAGCCTACAGGATGATTCTCCGCCATGTTCGATCCCATGATGAGGATCGCGTCGGAGTTCATCATGTCATTGGGCGCAGTGGTCGCTCCGCCTCGCCCATAGGTTGTGCCCAGACCGGGCACAGTCGAGCTATGTCATATCCTGGCCTGATTGCTGATGCACACCATGCCCAGGCCAGCAGTGAACAGCTTTTTGATCAGGTAGTTTTCTTCGTTATCGAGCGTTGCGCCGCCGAGGTGGCCGATGGCGGTGGTCTGCATCAGCGCCTGGCCGTCGCGGGATTCGACGAAGCTGCGCTCCCGGCTCTCCCACAAACGGTCGGCGATCATCTCCATGGCCTTGCTGAGTTCCAGGTCTTCCCAGACTTTGGAAAAAGGCCTGCGGTATTTCACTTTGGTCAGCCGCTGAGAGTGAGTAAGCAGTTCGTAGCTCGCCGAACCCTTCGGGCACAGGCGTCCGCGGGATAACGGGGATTCCGGATCGCCTTCAATCGAGATCAGCTTTCCATTTTTGTGAAATACGAGTTGGCCGCAGCCCACGGCGCAGTAAGGGCAAACGGAGCGGGCAACGTCGGCTCCATGATTTTTGGGAAGCATGTTTCGCGTCTCATCGCTCATAGCTTCCGGACCCGTACCGTCTCCGCCATACAGAATTTGGCGAATCACCGGCCAACGGAGCGCGAACTCTTTAATCATGGGAAACTCCAGCCGTGGCAAACGGTCTGTAGGGCACCATGCTAGCGCTGCCCGCAATATTAAGCAAAGGCTTGACAGCACCAAATGCCGAGACTATATGTATCGCGTCACGCAATAAGAGGTTGCCTGCATCCGTGAAGCGGACAGGTATTTGCGACTTCTGGGGGAACGAATGGCGGAGCAACGTCTTCCGAACCGCTGGGGAATTGCAGTCGCTGCAGTCGTTATGCAGATTTGCCTGGGCGCAGTCTACGGGTGGAGCGTCTTCAAGATTCCCCTGATGCGCGCCGAGCATTGGTCCGAAACCGCGGTGCAACTTAACTTTACTCTCGCCATTTTTTTCCTCGGCGTGGGAACGATTGTCGGCGGCTTATGGCAGGATCGCAAAGGCCCGCGCCTGGTTTCAACCGTGGCGGGAGTGGTTTATGGGATCGGTTACATTCTGGCGGGAGTGTTCGCGAGCAATCACAGCCTGAACGGTCTCTATTTCGCTTACGGTGTCCTCACTGGTCTGGGCATGGGCATGGGGTACATTTGCCCGGTCGCTACGCTGGTCAAATGGTTTCCCGAGCGGCGCGGCCTGATGACGGGAGTTGCCGTTTGCGGCTACGGGGCAGGCGCTCTCGTGATGAGCCCGATTGCGGCGCGGCTGATTATCGCTCACAGTGTTTCTTATACGTTCGTCGTGCTGGGCGTGGTCTACCTGATCTTAGTAACGGCGTCCGCGCAGTTTTACGCCAACCCGCCGCAGGGTTGGAAGCCTGCGGGCTGGGTGCCGAGTTCTGCCGTTGCGAAAGCGGCCACGAGTTACGAATACACCGTGAAGGAAGCGCTGGGCACGTGGCAGTTCTGGATGCTTTGGGCGATGTTGTTCCTCAACGTTTCGGCCGGGATCATGATCATCAGCCAGGCCTCACCGATGGCGCAGCAACTGGTGGGCATGAGCGCAATCTCCGCTGCCAGCATGGTGGGGCTGATCTCGATCTTCAATGGCCTGGGGCGTGTTTTTTGGGCATGGGTTTCCGATTACCTGGGACGGTCGCGGGTTTATTTCCTTCTCTATCTGATCCAGGTGATCCTCTTCTTCTCGTTGCCTGGAATCCACAACCTCACGCTGTTCAGCATTGCTTTTGCGATTATCGGGCTTTGCTATGGCGGAGGCTTCGGCACCATGCCATCGTTCACGGCGGATTTTTTCGGGGCAAAGTTTATGGGCGGGATTTACGGCATCATCCTACTGGCGTGGGGAGCAGGCGCAATTCCTTCGCCAATTATGAGCGCCCGCTTGCACCAGGCCACGGGACGGTTTGACACCTCAATCCACGTGATCGCCGGAGTGCTTACTGTGTCACTGATCTTGCCGCTCATCATACGGCGGCCCAAAGGAAAGGATAGCGGCCGGCCGGAAGCTGTGGCTCGCGCTTCGTAGAGAACGGCCGGCGAGGACATGGAATTTTAGTTGACGCCGCGCTCAACGCCCGTAGTGCGCGATGAAGACCGCCTTCCCCAATAAATGGTCGGTCGCGGTCGATACCACCATCGCTCCGCTGGAGTCGGCGGGCACGTCCAGTTTCTCTACGCTCAGCGCATAGACGGTGAACGTGTAACGATGCGGACGCTCGCCCTTGTCCGGGCAGGGCCCGTGATAAGCGTCGGTACCGAGATCGGTGCGGCCCTGCATCGCGCCGGGCGGCAGAACGGAGCTATGCTCGACGCCGGCTCCCTTGGGTAGCTTGTCGGCAGTCGCGGGCAGGTCGTATATGATCCAGTGCCACCATCCCGAGGGGTCGCCGTGCTCGTCAGGATCGAATAAGGTTACGACGAAACTTTTCGTGCCAGCCGGTGCGCCGGTCCACTGCAGCGGAGGCGACATATTTCCACCGGTGCATCCATAAACGTTCCCGACATAGGCTTCGGGAATTTTCGCAGCCATCTGCGCGTCCGGACTGGAGAGTATAAATTTTGACTTAGGGGTGGATTTCTCCTGCGCTACTAAAGCTATTGCCAGCAGCGATATCACAAAGGCACCCGCTATTCGAGTTCGTGACATGTCAGCCTTTCGTTAAATAGAGATTCAATTCCCTGCAAACGGTATCGCAATGCTATTTTGCCTCTGCAAAGCCGCGCCAGGATTATTGATTCAACTTTGCGCTCCAGTTCAGGACCACCGACATGGGCGTTTTTGCAGATTTCAGTTGGGTGTTGATGAGGAATTTTTGTCCGTCTTTTGTGACGTCGTAGAAAAACTGTTCCGACGTGGCGGCCGCGAACTCGCGGGGATAAGCTTGAAAAAGTGCGGCCGGCATCCCTGCATCGACGGTCACGCCGATCTTCACCGGGACGGACATAAGTTTGTCGTCGGGCGAGAGATAGAACAGTTCTTTGCCATCGCCGCGCCATCGCGGCTGAGTGCCGCCGGCGTTTGAGACCTGCCATTTACCATGCGCCTCGGGAAATGAGGTGATGTAGATTTCCCATTTTCCACTTTCATTTGAGGCATACGCGACCCACTTGTCATCCGGCGAGAAGCGCCCCATACGCAGAGTCGAAGGGGCTTTCAAGAACTCTGTCGCCCTTAGGTCGGCGACATTCACATACCACAAATCGGCGCCGCGTTCGTACAAAATGTATTTCCCATCGTGTGACCAGTCATTGGGGAAACGGTCAGCGCCATTCTGCGGAATTTGTTTTTCCTCCTGCGAGCCGTCGCTGTTTTTCAAATACAAATCGAACTCGGCCTCGCGGTTGTCGGCGAATACCACCTGCTTTTCATCCGGGCTCCAGATCGGCATAGAATCAATGGCCGGATCGAAAGTAAGCCGCTTCGTTTCCGTGCTGTCTACGTTGTAAATATAGATATCGGTGTTCAGACTGCCCGGATCAGTCGTATCCGACGCAACCCATTTACCACTAGGAGAGAGCATAGTGTTGCCGTAAACGCCCGGTTTCGTGACCACCCCTACCTCATGACCTGTCCGGTCGAACCAAACCAATTGAGAAACCGCGGATTCCCCGGCCTTTTGCGCCACCAGCAGCCCGCTTCCCGACACTGAGTAGACTGCCTTCGAAATGCGCGGTGAAAACTCCACGTCGGTGAAGATCGGGGCCGGCTCGCCAGTGAGTTTGAGATTCTTGAGGTCGAAGTCCTGCGCAAAAAGCGTGCGATCTTTATAGAAAAGGAGATAGCCGGAACCGGCGTAGGCAGCATTGCCCTGAGTTCTGAGAATCAAATGTTTCTCAGTCGAGTTCAGAGCGCCGGCGTAAATGGCATAGAGATCTTTTCGCCCGGTGATATTGATGGCGGAATAGAGGTAGTGTATGCCGTCGGGTAGAAAGAACGGCCAGCGCAAGCTGTCCTCTTTGAGGTTGCGATCGGGTGAGGCGATCGGCGTGGGCATTCCGCCGGAAGCAGGGATGCGATAAAGCCCCACACCCAGCATCCCGTTCGGCGTGAAAATGATGTCGCCATTCTTGTTCCAGGCGCCGCCGCGTCCGGTGGGAGCATCGCAGAGCGGTTGCACTGGGCCGCCAGCCAAATCCAGCCGCTTGAGTTTTCCATCGGCAAAGAATCCGAGTGACCGTCCATCGGCGGACCAGAAGGGAAAATTGGCCCCTTCGGTGCCGGCGATGCGGGTCGCCTCCTGCGCTCCCGGCTCATAAAGCCACAGCGAATTGGTGCGCTCCGTTTCCGGATAGCCCACGATCACTACGGTATGACCGTTGGGCGCGATGGAGAGATCTTGCGCTTCGAATGCGAGAGGAGCTGCAAAATAAGAAGTCTTAGGCTTCGTCCTTGAACTCAGCCACCATAAGCCGAATGAGGCCAGCACAAGGGTAAGAGCGGCCGCGACCAGCCAAGCCACGCGCTCGCGGCCAGCGTCATGAGTAACGCTCGGTTTCGCGGCTGCCGAGGTCCCGCTCTCCGCGATCCACCGCAGTTGCAGCGCAATATCTTGTGCGGTCTGAAAGCGATCTTCAGGATTCTTGGCGAGGCAAGCGGTAACGATGTGCTCCAACGCGGGTGGCGTCAGTGGCTGAACCGCGAAGATTGATTCCGGATCCTTTTCCAGAATCGCGCTGGCTACACTGATCTGGCTTTTGCCTTCGAATGGCCTTATCCCGGCTACCATTTCATAAAGAACCGCGCCGAGCGCAAAAATATCGGCGCGCGCGTCCGCCTCCTTGCCCTCAATCTGCTCCGGCGACATGTATTGGATCGTGCCGATGATGGCGCCCGCTGTTGTCAGCGGAGACATAGGACTCGCGCCGCTCATTGTTCTGGCGGCGGATAAAAGAGGCGCACTTGACGCCGCGGAACCTAAGCCTCCAGCCGCCGACTTCGCCAGCCCGAAGTCCATCAGCTTGGCGCCGCTTTTCGTCAGCATGATGTTTCCGGGTTTGATATCTCGATGAATGATCCCTTGCTTGTGTGCGACGGAGAGCGCGTCGGCGACGGCGATCCCAATCTTCAGGGTTTCGTTGAGCAGTATTGGGCCTTTACGAAGCCGCTCAGCCAGAGTCTCCCCTTCGAGGAACTCCATGACCAGATAATCGGTGCCCTCGTAGGAGCCGATATCGTAAAGATGGCAAATGTGAGGATGGTTCAGCGAAGAGATGGCTCGAGCCTCGCGTCCCATGCGCTGTTTCAGTTCCGGCGACGAAGAGAGGTGGGAAGCGAGAACTTTAATCGCAACGGTGCGGTCCAGGCGAACATCCTTCGCACGATACACTTCGCCCATCCCGCCAGCACCCAGCGGAGACTGGATTTCGTAGGGACCAAGTTTTGTGCCGGAGGTCAGAGGCATCGGTTGGCGCAATTATAGACTGTGCATTGCATAGAAAATACGACGATTCTTTCGCGCCAATGCCATTGCTTTGCCAACGTGCCCCCTATTTCGGCGCCGGATGGCTGAGACCCCATACGTATGCAGCTAACGCGGACGCTTGACCATCAGTGAGTTCCGCTCCGCCCATGGGAGGCATCGGGCTGCGAAATTTCTTGGGCTGCGGAACGCCGGCTGTGATCACTTTCAAGATGCCCGCGAAACTTCCATCGCTCCACATCCACTCTTTCTTGGTCAGGTCGGGGCCTAGCGTTGAGCCGGTGCCATTTGCGCCGTGGCAACCGGTGCAACTCGCTCCTCCCACTTGACCATGATAAATACGAGCGCCGAGCGCGACCATATCTGCCGTCGACCCTACGGGCACGGGAAGGTTTTCGGTGTCACTCTCGGGCGGCTGTGCGGACGATGCCACCACCTTGCCAGCAGGGGCAGAAATACTGGGGCATGGAGTGCCCTTGGGCGCTGGGCCGGCGGGATCGCCCGTGTAGGTGATCCGATAAATTCGTCCGTGAATGTCTTCGGAAATGTAGAGCGCGCCGTCGGGCCCGACCGCCAGTCCTGTGGGACGATAGATCGCGCCTTCCGGAGATTTCTTTGCTCCAGCAAAACCGTCGGCGAATATTTCGCAGTTGCCAGACGCGTGGTCGCCCGCGAGCGGCTGAAAAACTACGTTGTAGCCGCCTTGCGGGTACGGCGCACGATTCCATGAACCGTGAAAAGCAATGAAGACGCCGTCACGGTAGCGGTTGGGAAATTTGTTCCCGTCGTAGCGCGCCATGCCGTTCGGCGCCCAGTGGGCGGGGAATGCAGCGACCGGACCAATCTTGTCTGCGCATACTCCGACCTTCTTGCCGCCGTCGCCGCCGTATTCCGGGGCAAGCACGAGTTTCTTCTGCATGCCGTCGTAGTAGCACTCGGGCCAACCATAGTCGCCGCCGGACTTCAAAAGCAGCAACTCTTCAGCCGGCAGAGTAGCTTCTTCTTCAGGTTTGTAGAATTCCGGCCAATTCGAATGCAGCTGGTCCCGGCCGTGCTGCGTAACAAACAATCGGCCCGCGGAGTCGAATGCATAACCTTCCGCGTTGCGTATCCCCGTGGCGTAGCGCTCTGCCGGTGAAAACATTTGATTCGTTTTGTTGGCGTCAAAGCGCCAGACACCGCCCCGCGTCTCAAGTTCGGTGCACGGATTGTCGCCGGGTACTTTGGGTTGGCGGTTCTTGGGCTGGCAGGAATTGGTCGCGGTGGCGACGTCCACGTACATGGATCCATCGGCGCCGATGATGAACGGATGCATGGGATGATCGCCACCGAGAGGCAACTTCGAGACGACGGTCTCAGGAGGATCTTTGGGAACGATGGAACCGGCAAGGAGTGAATAGCGCACGATGCGATCGTTGAGCTCAGCGTAAATCGATCCTTTATACAGGCCGATGCCTACACCGCCCGCTGCTCCAGTCTGCGCGGTTTCGCCGAAGCGCTCGATCACGTCCGCTTTTCCTGTGCCCGTTTTATCCTCGAGCGCGACCACAAAACCACCAGCATGCGGTTTGTCGAAGTCGTAGTAGTCCCCCGACCAGGTGTTGACGTAAACCACACCACTCGGACTGACCACCAGGTGCCGTGCGTGCCCAATGCCTTCGGCAAATACTGTGGCGCAGAAACCGGCGGGCAGCTTCAATCCGCTGTCATCGTGCGAACACGAGCTACTCTTAGCTGTCTTGGCATGACTGGTCTGATCTTGCGCCGAGACCGTTAAACTGAGGGCGCATACTGAGGCGAGCACAACAATGACAAACAACCGAGGTCTATATAATCGGGACAATTGCATTGAAGCCTCCGGAGATCGGCTAAGGACTGCCGCGAGCGATTCTAATACAGGCAGCGGCCTCATGGGGGCTACACTTGCCGCGGTTGTTTTGTAACTTTTGTATTCCCGATGAATCCAATTGCCGGGTAGATGGGTAATTATGTTGCGAACAATTAAGATCGCACGCTGGATTGTCCAATGTTGATTTATCTCCTGGCATTTGTGGGCGGTGTTCTGACGATTTTGAGTCCGTGCATCCTGCCCGTGCTGCCGTTTGTATTCGCGCGTGCGGATCGACCCTTTCGCCGTTCCGGCCTGCCTTTACTCGTGGGAATGGCGCTGACGTTTTCCGTTGTGGCAATCGCAGCTGCATTCGGCGGCCATTGGGTTGTGCGCCTGAATCAGGGCGGACGCTACGTGGCCATGTTCATCTTCCTGGTGTTGGGTGTGAGTCTTCTCTTTCCTTCCATTGCAGAAGCGCTGACACGTCCGCTGGTGCGCGCGGGCGGCAAACTGCAGGGCGGTCCGTCTGCGGAGAGCGGGATCGGAAAGTCTTTTGTGTTGGGAATCTCGACGGGCCTGTTATGGGCTCCTTGTGCGGGCCCGATTCTTGGTTTGATCTTGACCGGGGCGGCGCTGCAGGGGCCGGGCGCTCGCTCGTCTTTCTTACTATTGTCCTTCGCGTTAGGCGCCGCCACTTCTTTGGGGATTGCACTCTTCGCTGGCAATAAAGTTTTCTCCGCTCTGAAGCGTTCGCTTTCGTTTGAGATCTGGATTCGCCGCGGATTGGGTGTTGCGGTGATCATGGGAGTGGTTGCGATCGCTCTAGGCTGGGACACAAATCTGCTCACGAAGTTTTCCTTTGTGAACACGGCCAAAGCGGAAGAGCATTTGATCGATAAGCTGCGTCCTGAGAAGCCAACGTCCGTCTTGGCAGCGAGCGCGATCGACACTCAACCTGCTCTTGACGATGAAGGCCCAATGCCGGATTTGAGCGGCGCGGTTTCCTGGATTAACTCGTCTCCGCTTAGCAGCAAGGCACTCAAGGGAAAAGTTGTCCTCATCGACTTTTGGACTTACTCCTGCATTAATTGCTTGCGGGCATTACCTTATGTGGAAAGTTGGGCAGCGAAGTATAAAGATGCGGGCCTGGTAGTCATCGGCGTGCATACGCCGGAGTTTGCCTTCGAAAAAGAACGTAGCAACGTCGAAAAGGCTGTGCGTGACTTGAAGATCACGTACCCCGTTGCCATCGACAGCGACTACGCGATTTGGAAGGCCTTTAATAATGAATACTGGCCGGCGCATTACTTCATTGACGGCAAGGGGCGGATTCGTTATCACCACTTCGGCGAGGGCGAGTACGACGAGTCAGAGCGAGTGATTCGCGAGCTCTTGAAGGAAAACGGAGCGCAGTTGGCGTCGTCCGGAGACCTCGCTGTATCCGGCGCCGGAGCGGAAGCTGCTCCCAGTGCGAATGTGCGCTCGCCGGAAACCTACGTCGGTTACCATCGCGCAGAACACTTTGCTTCCACCGAAGCGATCGCTCAAGATTCAAAACATTCTTATACGCCGCAACCCAGGCTCTCGCTCAATCAATGGGCGCTCAGTGGAAGTTGGAAGGTTGGTGCTGAGAGCGCAGTGCTGCAAACGGCGCCCGGAAAGATTATCTTCCGCTTTCACGCCCGCGATCTTCACCTTGTGCTGGGAACCACCAAGGATGGCAAGCCAGTCCGCTTCACCGTGAAACTGGATGGCACTGCTCCAGGGGACGATCACGGCGTCGATTGCGATAGCAACGGTTCAGGCGCCGTGCAAGGACACCGGCTCTATCAGCTTATTCGGCAAAAAGGCGCAGTAGAAGATAGAACATTCGAGATTGAGTTCCTGGATCCAGGCGTGCAAGCATTCGCGTTCACGTTTGGTTAGGAAATTTTCGGTAACGATGAACGCCGCACGCGCTTTAGTTCTGGAATCTGAAATCGAACTTCAGGATTTCCGTGGCGGAACGTTCTGATTCAGCCGGAAGAAGTTATTGGGATCATAATGTGACTTGACTGCCACTATGCGATCCCACCGTTCGTGATAAGCCTCCGGCACGCGATCCTGTTCATCGCCGCTCATAAAATTTATGTAAACACCGGGCTTCATTGCGGGCCGAAGTTTGTTGAAGATTCCGCGAACCCAGGCAACATTGCCGGCATCCGCAGATGGCTCCGACCAGTTCGCCAGCAAATTCAGGATGAAAGGAGAGCTGCGATCACCGAATGCAGTCTCGTCAGCGCCGATCCGCCCCGCGGCACCGCCAAGGTAGGCCAATTCAATCTGGGTTTCCGATGATGGAATCGTGGTCACTGCCTCCACCAGGCGATCGATACTGTCGTCGAGATAACTGAAATAACCTGATTTTGTGTAGTAGCGTCGGCCATGCGGGAAATCGGAATCTGCCATGGTTTGCAGATTCAAAAATGGCACAATCTTGCTGCTCACAGAATCCGGGCTACAGAGGGAAAGCGCCCGCTCCAAGTAGGGAAGCCCGGCTTCAGGGTCGCCCGTCCAAATCAAGGAACTGCCCGCGACCGGATGCCCGCGGAGTGCAACGGGCACCTTATTTGCATGGGTCGCAAGACGTAGATCTATATTCCACTTGAGGTCAAGCGGCGCATCGGCCATGAAGTCTCTCCAGCATTCGAGCAGCCGGCGAATTTCGGGCTCTGGAGTCAGGCCTTCAGCGAGGACCACAGACGTCAAAGGATGGAGTTTCACTTCAAATTCTGTTACCACCCCGAAGTTCCCGCCGCCTCCCCGCAAGGCCCAAAATAAATCCGGGTTCTCTTTGGAGTTGGCGCGCACGACGGAGCTATCTGCAGTTACGAGAGTAAACCCCTCGACGTTATCGCACGACAATCCGAATCGCCGAGTGAGCCATCCGGTTCCTCCACCCAAGATCAGCCCGGAGGCTCCGGTGTGAGAGACGACGCCGGAAGGAAAGACGAGCCCTGCTTTCTGCGTTGCGCTATCAATCGACCCCAACAGGCAACCTCCGGCAATCCTGGCCCGGCGCGCCTCGGGATCAACCATGACCTGGCGCATTCTCGAAAGATCAATTACGAGGCCGCCATCGCACGTGCTAAAACCTGCAAGGCTGTGCCCTCCACAGCGAATCGCAGTAAGGAGCCCGGCCTCCGACGCAGCTCGGATCGCGCTTTGCACATCACTCACATCCGCACAGCGCGCGATGAGGCCTGGCTTGCGGGCCACCATTCCATTCCAGATAGCACGCGCGTCTTCGTAGCTGCTATCGCTGGGACGCACTAACTCGCCTTTGAATCGGCGGTGGAGTGACGAGTACACCTCTTCGCTGGCTTCGGGCATTGCAGGCTTTCCTTGCACAGGTTCCAAACTTTAACCGCGGAGGACACGAAGGTACACAAAGGAAACCTGACCACGAACACCTTCGTGGTCCTTTGTGTCCTTAGCGGTCCATGATTGTTCTCCGCTGATTGTTGCGCCGGGCTCGCAAGTACAAAATTGAGATAAGGCCCAGGAAAGCAGAAAATGCCGGCACGGACCATTGCAACCCATCCACGAAGAAAGTTGTGACTGAGATTGCAAGAAGTAGGAGAATCCCTACTACGGTAAAAAACGGATGAGCCCACAGACGCATGGGCAGACTCATTAGGCGCTGCCGCGTAATGGCCTTGCGAAAGCGGAGGTGCGTGTTGAGAATCACCAGCCACACAAAAAGCATTCCGGCTACTGCAGTCCCATAGAGGGTGAGGAAAGCATTCTTCGGAGCGAAGATGGCCAGCAGAATCGCTGCGACAATTCCCGCAGTTGAAGCCAGTAGCGCGCGATGCGGCACTCCGTTGCGGCTCACCTTGCCCATCCATTCCGGTGCATACCCTCCCTGTCCGAGAGAAAAAAGCATTCGAGTTGACAGATAAAGATTAGTGTTCACGCTCGACAATGCCGCCGTCAGCACGACGAAGTTCATGATCGCCGCCGCGAACGGTATGTGTGCCGCCGCAAATGCGGTGACAAAAGGGCTGGCAGAAAGCGTGGACGAAGCGCTGGTCTGGTTCCACGGAACCATTGTCACCATGATCGCAATCGCCAGCACGTAAAACAAAATGAGCCGCCATACAATGTTCTTCATTGCATGTGGAATGGTAATTTCTGGATGCTCGGCCTCTCCGGCTGTGACAGCGATAATTTCCACTCCCATATAACTGGTGACGGTGATGGTGAGCGAGAGCCAGACTCCTTTCCATCCCGCAGGCAGGAATCCTCCGTGCTGGGTTAAATTGGCCAAGCCAATTGCGCCGCGGGAGCCAATGCCTAGAATCAAAGCTATTCCGACGATGATGAAGGCGATGATGGCCGCCACTTTGATCATTGCAAACCAATATTCGAACTCACCCAGGCGGTTGACCTGCATGGAATTGAGTGCCACCAGAGCGGCTGAAACCAACCCTACCCAAATCCATTGCGGAACATTCGGGAACCAAAAAGAAATATAGATACCGGCGGCTGTGACCTCGGCACCGATGGCGATGATCTGCGCCACTCCGTAGGTGGCTCGAACGGAAAAACCTGCCCAGGGATTGAGGTACTTCTCCGCATAGACTCCGAAGGCACCGGCGACAGGATGGACGACTGCCATCTCCGCCAGTGCATAGGACATGATCAGAGCGATGCCAGCCCCCAGAAGATAGGAAAGAATCACGGCGGGCCCCGCTAGGCGAATCGTGACGCTGCTTCCCAGGAACAAACCGACACCGATGGCGCCGCCAATCGCCATCATGGTGAGCTGCCTCTGGCTCAACCGGCGGCGGAGACCTTCCACTTCCGGCGCCGGAAGCACGTCGGTGGCAGACGCGGCCCCGGCCTCCGCACCTAGTTGAGCTGAGCCGGGTTGATCAGTCATATCTGCCAACGGTGGCAGGGGCAAGGACCATAAGATCGATGTTCTTCTTGAGAACCTCTACGACCGCCTTCACATCGTCCATCGTGTTGTAGACGTGGAACGAGATCCGCAATCCGTCGTGACGATTCGATACGACGATGTCGCTTTCGGCGAGCTTTTTCACAAGCAGGTTTGAATCCTTGCACTGTAATACAACCAATGGCCCGGCGCTATCAGCGGGCGTTTTGGCGTGAATGCCCAGGTCGTGGGCGAAACTCAATAGCGATTGTGTGAGCTTCTGGATATGGCCTGCCACATTTTCCATCCCGATATCTTGCAGCAGTTGGAATCCGGGCAGCGCCGCATACACATTGGGTACGGATGGAGAACCTGATTCGAATCTTCGCGCCGTGGGAGATAAATCGAAAAGTTTGGGATCGTAGGCGAACGGATTTGCTTGCCCGAACCATCCGGTGACTGTCGGCGTCAACGATGAAATGATTTCTTTGCGCACGTACATAAAAGCCAGGCCGGGAGGACCAAGCAGATACTTGAGGGTTCCGGTTACAAAAAAGTCCGCATCCAGGGATTTCACATCAACCGGGCGGGTTCCACAATCCTGGTAATCATCGAGCATCACGAGAGCGCCGGCGCTGTGGGCGATTTGCGTGATGGCATTTACCTCGGAACGAAATCCGTTCTTGAAACAAACATGGGTGAGCGGCACGATCAACGTATTTCGGTCCACTACCTTCTCGTAATTCGCAGCCGGAATGCAGTTGCCTTCCGCGCCCACAAATTGTACGTCAGCACCGCGCGTACGTTGGCCCAGCCAGACGTGACCCATCGTGGGGAACTCGAACTCGCCCATCACAACTTTCTTTCGTTCCCGGAAATTCAGCGCGCTGGCGACACCATTGATACCGGCTGAAACGCTGGTCACAATGGCTACTTCATCCGGGCTGGCATTGATAAATTGTGCAAAGGCGGTTCTCGCCGCCTCGTAGTGATTCACCCACGACTCCCACGGCGAGCCTTGCTCGTGCCAACTCGCCATAAAATCTTCCAGACCGGCCTGCACCGCATCTGACAGTGGCCCCTGCGAGCAACTGTTGAGATAGATTTTATGGTGGAAGATGCGGAAGCGAGCGCGAATTTCCTGGATCTGGTGGTCGGTCAGCATGAGTTTCTAATCTCAGCCAGTGCGGTTCCGAATCTGCGCACCTCTTCGAAGGTATTGTAGTGCACTAATGATGCTCGAACCGCGCCACTCTCGTTGGAAAGCCCGAGTCGCTTCATCAGCCGCGGTGCATACATGTGGCCGTCGCGCACGCCGATGTTCCGTTTCGACAGCTCTTCGGTGACTCTTGCCGGTGGGACATTCGGCAAATTGAAGCTGAGCGTTGGCACTCGTTGGCTGATGCGTTCTCTCTCCGCTATCCCATAGAGGACGGCGCCGCAATCGTTGAGCACCCGAAGCATTTCGAGCGAAAGCGATTCTTCGTAGATCCGGATTGCCTCGAACGCGCGTCGCAGCGCGGACCGCGTCGATCCTGATTTCGCGGTTGCGTTATTCCCGGCCACGCTTCGGCCCAGCGATTCCAGATAGCTTACGGCAGCATCCATCCCGGCTACATTTTCGTAGACAAAAGTACCCGCCTCAATTTTTCCGGGCGGTTCGTCGGGGATGAAATCCTCACGGAAGGTTGGGAGCCTTTCCAGCAGTTCGTGCCGTCCCCAGAGAAACCCCATGTGGGGACCGAAGATCTTGTAGCCCGAACACACCAGATAATCGCAATCGAAGGCTTGCACGTCGATCAATCCGTGAGGGCCGTAATGCACCGAATCGAGAAAGATTTCAGCGCCCGCCGCATGGGCTACTCTGGCTGCGCCCGCGACATCCACAATCGAGCCGGTGGTATTCGAAGCCAGTGTGCACGCCACCAGGCGCGTCTTCGAAGACACCAGAGAGATGAGGTCGTCCACATGCAGATTTCCATCATCCCTCATCTTCCAAAAGGAGAACTTCGCTCCACAGCGTTCCAATGCCAGCCAGGTGGCGACGTTCGCTTCGTGGTCCATGTCGGATACGATAATCTCGTTGCGCTTATCGAGCGTTTGTCCGATCGCCAGGCTCACCAAACGAATAAAGGAAGTGGCGTTCATGCCAAACGCGATTTCGCGCGCATCGCGGGCATTCACCAGATCAGCCACGCTGTGCCGTGCGCGCAAAATCATCTCGTCCACTTCACGGCTTTTCGCGTAGCGTCCGCCGCGCTGCACATTGCATTCGAGGAGGTGATGATTCACCGCGTCGAGTACGACTTGTGGAACCTGCGCACCCGCCGCATTATCGAAGAAGATGAAGCCTGGAGGCCGGGTCAGCGCGGGAAAAGCGGCACGAACGGACTCAATGGGAAAAGCCACAGGCGATGCAGAGGGGATTTCGGGGTTGAGAACACTTTGGGATTTGGCCTCCAAACCTTGCTCCTGGGTTACATCTGAAAAGCCACACCTGGAAAGCTACATCTGAAAAGTCAGCTGTAGTCTTGCAAAATGACCAGCGCCAAACCTATACTCCGCTGCGACAACTCGTCAACCTGAAAGCCAACCTATGCCCGTCTCCGCGACCAACTCGAAGCTGATTTACGACGCTTTGAAAGATTGCGACATCCGCCTGGTGTCGGCTCTGCCGGAAACCTGGTTGGTGCATCTCATTCGCCTGGCCGACGATGATCAAGAGATGATTTTAGTGCGGCTGGCGAAGGAAGAAGAAGCGGTCGGAATATCGGCCGGAGCGCACTTTACCGGGGTCAAGTCGGCCATGCTGATGCAGAACCACGGCTTTCTGGCATCTATCAATGCTATCGTCTCTTTCGCACATCTGTACAAGATCCCTCTCTTGATGCTCATCAGCTACCGCGGTTCTTTGGGAGAGCGCGACCCGTGGCAAACGCAAGGCGGCAACGTTACTGAGCCGCTCTTGCAAGCGTTGCGTATCCCTTACTTTTTTCTCGACGCGACGGACACCGTGAGAAAACGCATTCGGCAGGCGCAGACTCTTGCCGAAAGCAGCTTGCAGCCAGTCGCCCTGCTCCTGACGCGCGACTTGATGTGGGAGGAGTGATGCTTCGCCTCGATTGTCTTCGCTCGATTTATTCGGAGCTGGAAAACTGTCTGGTGGTCACTATTATGGGAGCAGTCGCCGCTGAACTGCATTCGCTGGGGCATTGTCCCAATTTCTTTTACCTGCAACACGCGATGGGACTCGCCTCTTCGACCGGGCTGGGCCTCGCTCTTTGTCTGCCGGAGCGAACCGTGATCGTGTTCGATGGCGACGGTTCTCTTTTGATGAACCTCGGCAGTCTTAGTACGATGGCGCGCTATCGACCCAAAAAGCTGATTCACATTGTTTTCGACAACGAAAGTCTGCTCTCAGTCGGAGGTTTTCCAACAGCGACGAGCGCAGGCACGGATCTGGAGGGCATCGCTCGTTCCTCCGGCATTCCCCGAGTGACCACAGTCCGTAGTGTGGAAAGTTTTAAGGCCGCCGTGAACGAAGCCATGCAGGGCAACGAGCTCACAACCATTATCGCCAAGGTCGAAGCCAAGGGTCCCGCCGCCTACGTTACCGACTTGTCGTTGCTGGAAAATCGATTTCAATTCTGCCGGCATATTCAGTCGCTGAACAGACACTGAGATGCGCATGCCAAACGCAACGCTTGTGAGGAGTTCCAATGTCTCTCGTCTTGTCTAAATTGCTTGAGGAACTTGCTTCCGGTCGGTTGCGGGTCGTGGATCTGACCCAGTCCCTAACCCCGCAGACCCCTTTGCTGCCTCTGCCGACGCAGTGGAACAATACGCCTGCATTCAAAATCTGGGAGCTATCACACTACGATGAGCGAGGCCCCGCCTGGTACTGGAATGGGTTTGAGACCGGCGAGCACACTGGCACCCATTTCGATGCTCCGGTCCACTGGGTCTCGGGGAAAGACCTTCCGGACAACACCGTAGATCGCATTCCGCCGAGAAAATTTGTTGGACCCGCGTGTGTGATCGACATCAGCGCGGAAGTGGCGGGAAACCCAAACTATCTGTTGACGCCGGAACGCATCAGCCAGTGGGAAGAACAGCACGGCCTTATTCCGCCGGGCGCATGGGTCCTTCTGCGCACGGACTGGTCGAAGCGGACTGACCCCAAGGATTACATCAACCTAAAAGAGAATGGCCCGCATACTCCCGGATTGAGTAAGGATAGTTCTGCGCTACTTGCCGAGGAGCGGGATGTGCTCGGCGTGGGCGTGGAAACGGTGGGGACCGATGCCGGTCAGGCCGCGACGTTTGATCCACCTTTCCCGAACCACTATCTGATGCACGGCAGCGGCAAGTTTGGGTTGGCCAGTCTGTCCAACCTTGATCAGCTTCCGCCCACCGGCGCCATCGTAATCGCTGCGCCACTGAAAATCGTCGGCGGCTCCGGCAGTCCGCTGCGAGTCATTGCCATTACACCCTGAAGCCCTGCGAGAGTTGGTCGAGCAAACGAATGTGCGTATTTCATCTGCCGCGAGTGTTGGAATCGATTAAGTCAGTCTCGGCGGTACTTAGCTCTTCGAATACTTCCGGACTCGAAGATACTCGTTTTTGAGAATGCCCCTCACACACCCCAAGGGGCCGGGAGAGAGATAGCATCGGCTGCCGCACTTTCAGGGGAAGAAGGCGCTGCGCCCCAGGGCGACCACTATCTCTTCTATTTCGGCGGCGCCCAACAAATACATCGCCGTGGCTCAAGCAGAAGTGACCCAGGACGCACCCGAATAATCCCCCAACCCAAATAGGGACTTTGCGTTTGAGGGTAAACAAAAAGCCCTCTCCCCGGCTATCGAGGAGAGGGGCGATTGCAGTCGAAACGTGTTTTAGTCGTCGTCGTCAACCTTGGTAGGTGCCGGGTTGTTGAACTGGCTCGCGGGGCGAACCGTGTTCTCTCCCGGATAGGGCCGCGTAAATCCGGTGGACATGTACCAGTTCAGATGGTTCACGGTGTCCGGGTCTTCGGAGTCGGGCTTGGTCAGCTTGCCGGCGAAGATCTGCGTCTTCTTCTGGAGCCAACCTGCCCTCAAGGCCTTGACCGCGGGGCTGCCCGTTGCGTCGGCTGCGCTCGCTGTCACGCCCTCGGTCAGCGGGACCTGGTTCGGTACATGCGTCCACGGCAGGAAGTTATCCGAGGGCGGTGTGTTGGTGAAATCCGTCCTCATCGGCGATGCCGTGAGGTCGAACTGGTTCATGGGCGGCAGACCGAGGATTTGCTCGATCGTCCGAGTCATGTTGACCTGCGAGTAATAGGTGTGATCGGCGACTCCGTACTGCACAGTGTACGGGCTGACGACGTAGCCTGGGCTGCGGTGACCGTCGATATGGTCGACGCCGTTCTGCGCATCGTCTTCTTCGACGAAGATCGCCGATGAGGACCACACGTTGCTGTGGCTGATGTAGTCGATAATGCGACCAACGGCCAAGTCGTTATCGGCCTGTTCGGCGTTCGAGTCCGGCGGGCCGCCGGTGTGGTCGCACATTACCCACAGTAGGCTCAACGAGGGTACCGTACCGGCTTTTACGTCATTGTTGAAGTCCTGTAGCCACAGATCGACGCGGAATTGGTCAGGGATTCCCAGATCGAACTGCGGGAAGTTCTTGATGAGGTGGTTATATACGGCCGGGAGAGAGGACTGTGCCTGGACCGTGTTCTGATAGTACAGCGTCTTCTCGCCGGCGGTCCCAGGTGCTGCGCAACCAGGCCCTCCCTCAAAGCACTGTGAGTCAGCGAAGAACTGGCTCCAGCTCGGCTCGTTGGTCGACCCGTTCGGCTGTAAGAACGTATCGTTCTCGACGTATTCGCCGTAGATCTTCACTGGAAGACCGGCGGCTGCAGCTTCCGAGAACAGGAAGCCCTTGTTCTGATAGGCGAGTGCATCGCCGGCGTTTCCACCGGGATAGCTGCGAACCCAGTCCGGCGACTGGATGTCGTCGGCGTAGGGCGCCATGCCCTCCATGATCCATTGGTGACCGTCAGCTGACTGGCGGCTCGGGTCATAGAAATTGTCCAATAGCGGGAATCGTGTCACCAGCGCGTGCACGTTCGGCGTGACCGGGGTGCCTCCGGCTGCGGAGCCGTCCCCGAACACTGCCAACGATGCGTCACCATTGCCGGCAGCCACGTCGCCTAGGACCTGATCATACGTGCGGTTTTCACGAATGATCATGAACACGTGCCTGATCAGCGACGGAGCGCCGATTCTATCCGGGATTGCGACCGGCGTCGCATGCGGGTTGCCATTAGAGGCGGACTCGATATTTGCCACCCGGTTCCAGTGGTTGTAGTCGTAGACGTCGGTCGTCATTGTCGCCAAAGTCGTGCTATTCGGCACGGGGACGATGCTGACGGTGCCATTGTCCTGGTGGGTGTTGTAGCCGCAGACACCGTGGTCGCACTCGAACGACTCACGCGCGCCGATGCCCTTGTCGTTGGCGATGAGGAGCACGTTACTGGCCGCGTCCAACACGACCGAGCTCGGAGCATAGGCTACCGGGATCATGCCGAGAACGGGCTTCGTCGCGCCCTTGCTGAGGTCGACTACCCCGATCGCGTTGGCATTGTAAAGCGCGACGTAGGCAACACCTGCTCTGGCATCGACTGCGATTGAGTTCGGCGCGGCACCATAAGCCGAGCCTAGGCCTGGCACCGCGATCGGCAGTACAAGGTTAATCGTCCACGCAACCTCATTGGTGGCCGTATTGATAACCGAGATGGTGTCGCTGTAGGTATTGGCAACCAAGAGGTACTGTCCGTAGAACGCCATCCCCGTCGGGTGCAAACCGGTTGGGACGTTAGCCGTGACCGACATCGAGGGCAGATCAACCACGGAGACGGTACCGGTGATCGCGGCGCCAACCACTGGGTCGGCCACAATTTCCGTGCCGGCGGAGTTGATCTGGAAATCTGCCTCTGTAGCAGCCCGGCCACCCTCGTTGCTGACATAGGCGGTCGTGCCGTTTTTGCTGATCAGAATGCTGTGCGGTGCGTTGCCGACTCGGATCTGCGTGCCCTGCTGCAGCGTGGCCAAGTCGATCTGAGTCAGCGTATCGTTCTGGTTCAGCAGAGCGTAGGCGCTGGTGCCATCCTGTGAGACCGCCACGCCGCCGGGATAAGAAGTGAACGAACTATAGAACGAGCCGCAGGGGTTGGCATAAGCGGCCGGAGGGCTGTTCGGAAAGCAGGCGATGAAGGAATTGTTCGGGGGCACGCTGATCTGGGCGTTGTCTGACAGCAAGCCCTTGGCGTTGACGTTGGCGATGGTGACATTGCTGCTGTCCTGGCTGAACACCAGGTGCGTGCCGTCCGCCGAATAGGCTATGCCGCTATAGCTGCCGCTCGGATCGTTTCCTCCAGCCGGGATGTAGTTCTGGATGACAACGCCGGTGTTGATGTCGAACACCTCGACGGCTCCGTTGCCATTGGACGAAGACGTACCCATGGTGAGCACGGCGGCGGTGTGAGTTTTTACGTTGGGATTCAGCGCAACAGCCTTCGCACGAACCTCGATGCCGAGGTTCACTTGAGTGCCGGCTGGGTTGATGATTTGGCCACTGCTGACTACCCACGAGCCGTTCGTCTGCGGGCCGACCTGGTAGGTCGGGTACAGATTGGACTGAGCAGCGGCGAGCCCCGGGAAGCTCAACCCCGCCACCATCAGTCCCGCGAGCGGACGCAGACGGTTGAGTCGAGACTTATTTCTAGACTTATTTCGAACCTTAATTCGAGACATATACCGTTCTCCTCTTTGGATTTTTTCGTGATGCAACGTTTAGTAGAAGGGACTTCGTAGCGGTTCTCGGCTTGTTCTTCAATCTTCAACAGGCTTGGGGCAAAACACCCTGTGCACCAAGGCAACCAGTCTAGTTTTGAGAAAAAGACACGAGCATGACGCCGAGATTACATTTTTGTAATCTTGGTCTTGAGCGTGACGCCGACATCGCGGCGAGGCCGCGATGTTGTTTCATGGGTGATCGTTTCTCGCGGATTGTGACACCCGGAGCTCCACACTAAGCGGAGGTCTGTTCGGTGGAAGTTGTCTTGGTCTTTTTCTGGTGAGCTAGGCTGATTCAGCCCAATCTAGATCGGGCGATACCCGAGTCCAGCTCCACCCATCCTAGATTTTGCTAAACATCGACGAGCGCGCGTAGGGGCCCTAGCCAGGGTTCGTAGCGTCGCCAGCGCTCGACGGAGGTGCGATAGATCGGCTGCCGGGTCTGCCACTTGCTGGGGGTATTCACGGCTCGCGGATTCGATTCGGGGCGTAGGCAAGCGTCGTCCCACGCCAGGCCGCAGGCCGCGATGATCCGCCGGATGACTGGTTCGGGCGACCGAGTCAGTTCCTCGTAATCGACTTCGATGAAGCGCTCTGCCGGGAGCACGCTGCGCCAATGATCCATGAGCCGCTCGTAGCCGTGGAAATACGAAACCAGTTCTGCGCCTCCGGTCGGAAGCGCCAAGGTCGGATGGAAATGGGTTTGATGGATCGATAGCGCCGTGTCAACGGCTGCGCGACGGCAATGGATAATGGTCGCGCGCGGGAATGCCAGATGGATTAGTCCAGCCCAGAGGAAGTTGAACGGCATCTTGTCGGTGATTCGCGCGGCCTTCGGCGCGATTGCGCGCAGCAAGCCCAGATACTCTGCCGCCGCCTTGGCCAGGAACTCCGAGAGACGATTCTCCGTAGAAACGAACGCATTCTCTCTCCCGACCGCGCGGGAACGGTGCCACTCCACTCCGCGCTGATTCCAGAAATGCAATTCGCCGCCGGCCCCGACCTCGGGATGCATGGAGACGATCTGCTCGACGAGAGTCGTGCCCGACCGCGGCATACCGATGATCAGTATCGGCGTCGCATCCGAGCTGCCGAGTTCGGATGCCCGCGCGATCCATTCGGGTGTACAGCGGGCAATCAGGCGGTCGATCTCGATGGAGAACGCGGCTGAGTCGAATGGCGCAAAGCCACGGCGCACGGCGTCTGCGGCGTCGCAATGCTGCATGGCCAAGCCGTAGTCGCCAAGATCCTCCGCCGC
>JBAPQU010000322.1:0-12459 GCA_049280795.1 Candidatus Sulfotelmatobacter sp. | reverse complement strand
GGGATTGCGAACGATTTTGAGTGGGACAGTAAGAGAGTTAACACAAGCGATTAGCAGCTAGCGGACGATCATGCTTTTTGTTCTTGACGTGGGCAATACGAATACGGTGCTGGGAGTCTTTGCGCGGGGTGCGAAGGCGCACCCCGATGGGGACGCGGGCGGAGCTTCGCGCTATGAGCATCTGGTCGCTAACTGGCGGGTCGCGACTCGGCAAGGAAGCACCGTTGACGAGTATGGCGTTTTGTTCCGCAATTTGTTTTCGATGGCCAGCCTGGAGGCTTCCGAGATTAACGGCATCGTGATTTCCTCGGTGGTGCCGCCACTAGATCCGGTATTGCGGCAGGTATGTGAGCGCTACTTCAACTCCAAGCCGCTTTTGATTGAGCCGGGTGTGAAGACCGGTATGCCGGTGCATTACGACAATCCAGCAGAAGTGGGTGCGGATCGCATCGTGAATGGCGTCGCCGCATTTGAAAAATACGGCGGCCCGTGTGTGATTGTGGACTTCGGCACGGCGACCACGTTCGATTGCGTTTCCGCAAAAGGCGAGTATCTTGGCGGCGTGATTTGCCCGGGCATTGGCATTTCTGCCGACGCGCTGTTTCAGCGCGCCGCGCGCTTGCCGCGGGTCGAGATTCGAAAGCCCGCGCGCGTGATTGGGACCAACACCGTGGGCAGCCTGCAGTCGGGGCTTTATTACGGGTATCTCGGGCTGGTGGATGGCATTCTTGAACTTTTGCTGGAGGAACTGGGTAGCGAGACACATGTGATCGCCACTGGCGGCCTGGGAACGATGATTGGCACGGGATCGAAGTACATTAAGAAGGTGGACGATTTTCTAACCCTTGAGGGCCTGCGCATCATCTGGGAGCGCAACGTGGCGGCGCGTGGCGGACTCGCTGCCAAGATCGGGCGAAGTTCATTGAAGGCTTCGTCTGGAGCGTCGCCCAAAACGGCCAACGGCGGCAGAGAACGCGCATCTTCCACTCCGCGCTCCACTCGCTGAGCTGCCGTGGAAGATCGAGTCAATTACTTCAACTATTTCACCGAAATCGAGGAGCAGTTTTTGCGTCGACGCGGCGGAGGACTGCTGCTAACGACTCTCGACTGGGTTCTGATTGAAACCTGGAAAGACGCCGGAGTTCCGCTGGAAGCCGTGCTGCGAGGGATTGATGCTGCGTTTGACCGCTTCGATCAGCGTCCATCGAAAACACAAAAAATAAATAGCCTCGCGTATTGTTCACAAGCCGTGCTGGCGGCGGCGGAAGAGATGAAAGAGGCGGCGGTGGGCAGCGCGGCCGAGCAACCAGCATCGAGCAAATCGGCTGTTGGGCCGGGGTTTGAGCCGGATTTAATTGCCGCGTTCTTGCTGCGCAATGCCGATCTTCTCGATGTGGCGAAACTGCCATGTGCTACGGGAGTATCCGTTCAAGCCGTTGCCCAGGATTGCGCGGCGACGCTGCGGAAGCTGGCGCAGGAGATTGAGAGCCGAGAGGCGTCATCGAGACTGGAGGACTTGGAGCGGCATCTCACCGTGTTGGAAGAAAAGCTTTTTGCTGCATTACTCGCCGCCACGCCGGATGAAGAAATCGTAACGGTGCGCGCGCAGGCCTACCGAGAACTGGCGCCGTACCGGCGAAAGATGGCGTCGGCGCAGATCGAGCAATTGCAAAAACAATACGTCCACAAACGGCTACTGGAAAAATACGGCCTGCCACGCCTTAGCCTCTTTTATATGTGATGTTGCAGGTATCGATTCCTGATTGGCGATTTCTGATTTTCAATTTCCTGATTTTCAATTTCAATGATCCATTCCTTCGATGTACTCATCCTCGGTGGCGGCGCAGCGGGACTCATGTGCGCCATCGAGGCCGGCAAGCGCGGCAGGCGTGTCGCGGTGCTCGAACATGCTGACCGGGTGGGAAAAAAGATTCTGATCTCCGGCGGCGGGCGTTGCAACTTCACCAATCTTCATTGCCAGCCAGAAAACTTTCTTTCTTCGAATCCGCATTTTGCCAAGTCGGCATTGGCGCGCTACACGCCCGAAGATTTCATCGCCCTGGTCGAAAAGCACGGCATTCCCTATCACGAGAAAACTTTGGGGCAGCTGTTCTGCGACCGCTCGGCTCGTGACATTCTCGGAATGCTGGAACGCGAGTGCCTTGATGTCGGAGTCAGCGTTTTTCTGAACACGAAGATTCAGCAGGTTGAGCGAGGTCCGGACTTCATTGTGCATTCTTCCAACGAAGTATTTAGGGCTCCCGCGCTGGTGGTCGCAACCGGAGGGCTTTCGATTCCGAAGATAGGCGCTACCGCTTTTGGATACGATCTGGCGCGGCAGTTTGGACTTGCGATCCAGGAGCCGCGGCCGGGGCTGGTGCCGTTGTTGCTGAATCCTGAGGATTGTTCCCGCTATTGTGATCTGGCAGGCGTTTCGGCGGAGGTGATTGCATCGTGTGGCGGGCAGCAGTTTCGCGAGAAGATGCTGATCACGCATCGCGGCATAAGCGGACCGGCGATTCTGCAAATTTCCTCGTATTGGAAAAACCCGGAATCTGTTGCGATCGACCTCGCGCCCGGGCGCGAGGTTACAGCCGAATTTCGCAATTCCGTTGTCCCTAGAAATCTGAACACGCTCCGGGCAGAGCTGCGGAGGTTTCTGCCCCATCGTCTCTCGGATCGTTGGCTGGATATGCATGCGCCCACCTCATGGACCAATCTCGCACTGACGGATCTGGAACGTCGAGTGCACGCCTGGACGATTTCACCGGCGGGCACAGAAGGCTATGAGAAAGCTGAGGTCACGGCGGGCGGGTTGGCTACCGACGAACTCTCCGCCAAGACCATGGAGAGCCGCAAGGTCCCAGGGTTGTTTTTCATTGGTGAGGTAGTGGACGTGACCGGACATCTTGGCGGCTTCAACTTTCAGTGGGCGTGGGCTTCCGGCGCGGCGGCGGGACGGGCCTTGTAACGTGCTGGTTTGGCATTTTCATTGCCGAGAGGAAGCACGGCCAAGTCGGCCACGGCAGCATCCCTCGTTTTCCCATTTTGGGAAGTGCGAGTCAAAGGTGCTACAGAAACAACCGTATTGGTCTTGAAAAAATACTGAGGTATTCAAGTTCAGACACTTAGCGGAGGATTGACCACCCATGCGGTTGCCAAATGAACCAAAAGGCTGGAGAAAGTTACAAAGAATGGCACAGCGGGAAAACGATCCGCAGAAACTCGCTTCTATCATCGATCGCATGAATCGTCTTCTGGATTGGCACGAAAAGAAGGCTGCGACCCAAACTCCAGATAAAGCCGCGGCGCGGAATATGAGCTGTGATGAGGCTCCTCAGCTCAGTTTGCAAACCTGGCAGCTTGAGGCCTAAGTGGCTGGGTGTCGACATTTCGGCATGCATAAAAGATTCGTGGCCAATCGTCTCGTTCTGGACCATGCCGTAGAATCAAGTCTTGCTCCTAAACATTGAAAAGATGATCTATGGCGGCGACGGACTCGCTCGCCTTCCGGCGAACGACCGTGGTCAGGGCAAGGCAGTGTTCGTTCCTTTTGTTCTAGCCGGAGAGAAGATTGAAGCCGCGCTCACGGAAGAGAAGCCAGGCTTTGCCCGCGCTCACGCCAACACAATTCTGGAACCTTCGGCGCACCGGATACCACCGCCTTGTCCCCACTTTAGCCGCTGCGGCGGATGCAACTACCAGCATGCGAGCTACAATCATCAACTCGAAATCAAGAAAGAAATCCTGCGCGAGAATCTGCGGCGGATTGCCAAACTTGAGTTGGATTGCGAAATTCAGGCGCATCCTTCGCCGCCCTGGAACTACCGCAATCGATCGCGTCTGCAGGTGCGGACTCGGCCGGAGTTCGCGGTGGGGTATTTCAAGTTCGCATCGCATGAACTGCTTCCAGTCGAGGAGTGCCCGATCAGCTCTCCGCTGATCAATCGCGCCATTGCCGCGCTGTGGCGAGCGGGGCGGGCAGGCAAAGCCATGGAAGGTGTGGACGAGGTTGAGTTTTTTGCAAATGAAGATGACACCCGTCTGCTGGTTGAGTTTTTGTGCGCCCCCGAGGCGCGCCGCGCCGCAGTGCGGGCATGGGCCGAGGACCTATGCGCCGGGATGCCGGAGATCGTGGGCGTGGTGGCGTTCCGCGAGCCCCAAAAAGGCGTGCAAACACCGTTGGTCACCGTCGGCGCCTCGGAATTGAGCTACCGGACTAAGGCAGGGGTTTACCGCGTCAGCGCAGGTGCTTTCTTCCAGACCAACCGATTTCTCATCGATGAACTGATCGACCTGGTGACCGCGGGCCGGATCGGCGAGCTGGCTCTGGATCTCTACGCTGGCGTAGGACTGTTTTCCACAGCTCTGACCCGTGACTTCTGTCACATCGTTTCGGTTGAGTCGTCACAGACAGCCGTCAATGACCTGCAATACAATCTGCCTGGTAGTGGTAAGGCTGTGCATTCCGCGACCGAGCAATATTTAGCGGCGCTCGGGGATATGGGGCGTGCCGGGCAGGATGCAGTCCTCCCCCGTTTAGGGCATACGCTCGATCTGGTAGTTGTGGATCCGCCCCGTGGCGGTTTGGGAGATCGCGTGGCGCGTTTGCTGGCGAGGGCAGGCGCGCTCCGCGTGACCTACGTGTCGTGCGATCCGGCGACCCTGGCCCGCGATCTTGCGCCACTACAGGCAGCGGGTTATCGCATCGAGCAGGTGCATCTGATCGATCTGTTTCCGCAAACCTACCACCTGGAGAGCGTCGTACAGTTAGCGAGGTAAGGGCCCTTGTAGGCTGCTTAAAAAGCTCTTTTCAACCGGTCGGGCCTTCCCCCCGCAGCTAAAGCCGCTATAGATTTTGCGTTTTACGGCGTGGCTGCAAGCCGCACCCTTTAAAACGGAATCGGTGCTCGAGTTTCAGCGGTTCGCGAGAAAGGTAAATCTTCGCCCCGATTGGGTATTTTTTTCAAGGCGGTAGGTTTTTACATCCACCCGCTCTCAAACCATGGCACACAATGCCGTCCTTGCCTCTACCTAAGCAGCCGCCTGCTCCATTAACTCCACCTGAATTCGAACCATCGACTCCCCGGCAACCAATGTTATGGGCCGCACTGGCCTACTCGGCGGGAATAGTGGCAGGCTCCTATATGAGTCGACCGCCCTCGTGGTGGATGGCGGCGGGCGGCACATTTCTTGCCGCGGGGATGTATTTCGCGCGTAAAAGAAAATGGCTCGGGGCAGGTCTGGCGCTGGGCGCGTTTTTTCTTGCCGGAGCGCTTCACATGCAAATGCGTGGATCGGCAAATCCACTCGATACCAGCCTTCAACCTTTTGCTTACGGCAATGCGGTCGAGATGACGGCACATGTGACCCGAGACGGGAAAATGCGGGAAGCTGGTGCGGGCGAACTCCGGCAAAGTATTGACGTCGAAACTGAAGAAATCGCCACTGAGGATGGTGGTGCGCACATTCCTATCCGTTCCGGCGTAAGGCTCGCGCTCTACAGCGCGGGAACAAACGGGTCAACATTTTCATCGGACAATACCCCTTCAGCTTCCGCGACGCGCCTTTTTCACCATGGCGAGTTGCACTATGGTGAGCGCATCCGGCTTCCTGTCAAGCTGAAGCTGCCGCGCAATTTCCGCAATCCTGGGGCCTTCGACTACCAAGGTTATCTCGCCTCGAACGGCATTGCGGCGCTGGGCTCAGCCAAGGCTGAGGACGTGGAAATGCTGCCGGGCTTCGTGGGCAGCCGTGTCGAACTCTGGCGAACGCGCATTCACTCCAGCATCATCGCTAAAGTGCAGGCACTCTGGCCGCCGCCTCAGGCTGCTCTGATTGACGCCATGGTGATTGGCGAGGCGGCTTTCATCGATCGCGATACGCGAGTCGATTTCCAGCGTTCTGGCACGTATCACATCCTCGTCGTGTCTGGAATGAATGTGACCATCCTTGCGTTCGTAGCTTTCTGGACACTGCGCCGGCTGCGGGTTGGGGAGATCCCCGCGACTCTGCTCACCATTCTGTTTTGCGTTGCTTACGCCTTTCTTACAGAAGTGGGCGCGCCGGTGTGGCGGGCGACGTTGATGTGCGCAATCTTTCTGGGCACGCGGCTGCTTTACCGTGACCGGGCCATGATCAATGCGCTGGGGGCAGCCGCTTTGGGGCTGCTTGTATTCGATCCGCGACAGCTCTTCACCGCCAGCTTCCAGATGACGTTTGTGTGCGTGCTCATCGTCGCTGCGATTGGATTGCCGCTAGTGGAGCGCACTTCGCAACGCTATCGCCGGGCCTTGGCGCATTGGGATTCCGAGGATTACGGTTCGTCGCTGCCTCCGCGCATTGCGCAGTTCCGTTTGGACCTGCGGTTGATTGCAGGAAGGCTCGCGCGGTTCCTGGGGAAAACAGGATCGTTGCACTTGGTACGAGGCGTGGCCATTATTTGCCTGCGCACGTTCGAATTGCTGCTGGTGTCGGCGATAATGCAAATGGGTTTAGCGCTCCCGATGGCGTATTACTTTCACCGCGCTACCACCATCGGTCTTCCCGCTAACGTGGCCGTCGTTCCACTCACACAACTCCTTATGCCGGCGGCGGTAGTGACGGTAGGCTTGGGATATTTGTCCCTTACGCTAGCGAAACTTCCAGCCTTGCTGACCTCAATTGCGTTGCAAGCTATCACCGGCACGGTACACGGCTTGGGAGGTCTGCGGCTGGCCGATCTTCGGGTCGCAACACCGTCTGCGATGATGATGACGGCAGCGGCGTGCGCTTTGATTCTGGCGATGGTCTTGGCACGCCGTCGCGCGGTGCTCGTGGTCGCCGGATTGGCTGCGCTCCTGCTCGCGTCTCTGGCATTGGCTTTCGTTCCGCCACATCCGCAGACGCGAGCTGGATCACTCGAAGTAACTTCCATCGACGTGGGTGAGGGCGATTCCATCCTGCTCGTAATGCCGGAGGGCCGCACTCTGCTCATTGATGCCGGCGGCCCCATATTCAGTGCTGGTTCGCAGCTCGACTTTGGCGAAGATGTGGTTGCGCCTTACTTGTGGACGCGCCGCATCTCCCGCCTCGATGCGGTTGCGATTTCTCACGGGCACTCCGACCACATCGGAGGCATGCCCGCCGTCCTCAAAGATTTCCGGCCGAAAGAGTTATGGATCGGTTTGCTGCCTCCAAGTCGAGCGCTTGAAAATTTGATCACGGAGGCTCACGCTCTGGGAATCAAAGTGGTACGGCATTGGGAGGGAGACGAGTTTGAGCTGGGCGGCGCTAACGTCAACGTGCTTTTTCCACCGCGAGATTGGCCAGTCGGGCTCGCGCCGAAGAACAACGATTCCATGGTGCTGCACGTCAGCTATGGCAACACTTCGGTATTGCTCGAGGGTGATGCCGAGAAGGCTGTCGAGCGCCGAATCGCCAGCCTGCACCATCCGCGCGCGGACCTGTTGAAGGTCGGCCATCACGGCAGTGCAACCTCAACCACACCAGAAATTCTGCAATCCGTAAAACCAAGTTTTGCGGTGATCTCGGTCGGCTTCCAAAATTCTTTTGGTATACCGAAGCCCGACGTGCTAGCGCGCCTGCAAAACTCCGGAGCGCGCGTCTACCGCACCGACGTCAACGGAGCCGTGACGTTTTACCTCGATGGCCGCTCGGTCACTCCGCGGCTTTCAGCTCTTCCGTAGCGTCGTCATCTGGTTCGTCTGCGGAGTCGCCCGCAGAGGGCTGCTGCCTGTATTCGGCAATTAGATCGCGAGCCTTCCCGGCATCTTCTTCGCGCACCAGGATGATCATTCCACCCATGCCAGGAAAAGCGTCCTGCAAGAGACTGGCGGAGGCGAGATCGTTTTCAATGTTCGCGGAATCGAGCAAGCCCTTGACCACCAGCGCCTCCGTCTCCTGCTCGCTATCGAAGACCTTTACTAGCTTTTCGTTCGGATCAGGACGGCGTTCTTCCGACGTCACCTTGGGCTGCTCTGCCATAGCGTCTCCCGTTCTCGGAACCGGCTGTCAACAAAGCCGCATTCCGCACCCCGTGATTCTAACTCTTCTCACGATTCTAGTTGCACTCAGTGGATGAGCTTTCCTCCGGCAGGGTTGCGATGAGAACCACCGTCACCCACCCCAGCACCTTTAGGCCGTTTGTTTTTCGTCCCCATTGGAAGAGAATGGGAAGAAGCGCAATGACGGACGGGAGTCGCAACATCCAAACCTGTAGGCAAGAAAGATGTGCAAAGAGGTCAGCATGAATGCAGGGGAAGCGGCGGATCACGAGAAGAATGTACCTCTGAGACAGGACAGCACAGGCGAAGTGGAAGATGAAGCGCTAAGAATTCGGCGTCTGCAGGTGATGATGAGCATGGTGACGTCAGTGATCAGCCAGGATCCCGGCCTCACGGTGGAAGAAGCGTCGGAACTGGCGGCAGGTGCTAAGCGCGCCGCGCTGGCCATGTTCCCCGATAAAGAGTTGGCCTACGATCTTCTCTACAAACCCCGCCTGCAGCGCCTGATGCGAGAACGCTTTCGCCTGCAGTAAGTAGGGTGATCGATTCCGGCTTCTATTCATCCACTACGGAGTTCCGCAGCGTACCAACGCCTTCCACGCTGACCTCAATCACATCTCCCGCCACAAGCGGCCCCACGCCTGCTGGCGTGCCGGTGGCGATCAGATCGCCTGGAAATAGAGTCATTGCCTGAGCAATGTAACCAATGACCACATCCAACCCGAAGATGAAATCCCGCGTATTGCCCTGCTGCTTCACCGCGCCGTTAATGCGGGTTTCCACGCCAACCCCGGCCCAGGGATCGATTTCATCCGTCACCAAGGGGCCCACGGGACAAGATGTGTCGAATCCCTTGGCGCGGGCCCATTGCCCGTCTTTCTTCTGCAGGTCACGCGCCGTGACGTCGTTCAGGCATGTATAGCCCAGAATATATTGGTGAACGTCCTGGTCCGCTGGCGGCTGATGGCAAGTCTTGCCGATCACCACGCATAACTCGCCTTCATAATCCACACGCTGCGAGATTTTCGGCCTTCGAACGACGCCGCCCGGCCCGAGCAACGCAGAACTTGGTTTGAAGAAAAGTAGCGGCTCCTGCGGAACTTCATTCCCCAACTCAGCGGCGTGATCCCGATAGTTGCGTCCCACGCATACAATCTTCGATGGCCTCACCGGCGGAAGCAGCGCGGCTTCGTCTATCGCAATCGACTCGATCCGCCGCGTCCGCAGACCCTCCACGTCGCCATCAGATTCTTCCGGAGGCGTGAGCAGAATTCGCAGGATTGCCTCGCGTCCGGCGACGGATTCGACCAGCCCGTAATGAGCCTGCCCATTCAGTTGAAAGCGGCAATATTTCATTGCTATCTATCTAATCACGAGAACGGAAATCCGGCGAGATTTTTCACCCGGCCAGTACCGGACGAAATCCAGGATTTGCGCGCGGACTGAAAATCTTGGCCCTCCCCAAAGCCTTTCGGGTAGACCGTTTCCGGCAAAACTGCAACACGGATGTAACATCCAAGATTTGCGTTTGACACTGTTTGCGAGGCGTTGCTATAGTCGAAGAGTTCCCTTTGGACGCGGGTTTCTGTAAAACGTCCGGCAGCTGGGATTGTCCAAGCTCACTCGCCAGGGTGAGCCCACCACAACCAAACGACTCACTCCAGCAGTCCGCCAAGCAGGCCCCGCATCCTCCCCGCACCGTGTGCGAGGTTTTAGCAGAGAGGCATGACCTTGTTCGACGATACCGCTCATAACTCTGGTTCCTCCACCGCCGTCGCAACCGAAGCAGAACCGACGGCAACCGAATTCACTTCCACAGAGCAGCATCTGACTGAGTCGAGTCAGGCTGCAAGCCCGGCCGCGACCGCGCCGCACACCGAAGACGCGCCGCACGCGACGGCTTCCGACGATAAGCCCGCCGCTGAGGACTTCGCCTCAGCGCTGGAGAACTTCACCACGGAGACCGAAGAAGCCGTGGGCGAAGACCGTGTGATCAAAGGCACGGTGCTGAAGCTGACTTCTACACACGTAGTAGTGGATGTGGGCGCCAAGTCGGAAGGCATGCTGCCGCTTTCAGAGGTGCTGGATCACGAGGGCAAGCCGAAGGTGAAGCCTGGGGATGAGATTGAGGTGATGCGCGAGAAGGGGCACACCGAGGAAGGTTACATCAACCTTTCACACCAGAAGGCGGCACGCATTCACGCCTGGGATGAAGTGGAAAAAGCTCACAACGAGAAGAGGCCGATCAAAGCCGTCGTGATTGAGCGTACGAAGGGCGGTCTCACGGTCGACGTTCTGGGAGTAAGAGCTTTTCTGCCGGGATCGCAAGTCGATCTGCGGCCCATTCGGAATCTTGAAGGTATGAAGGGGCAGACGCTCGAAGTTACGGTAATCAAGCTCAACAAGAAGCGTGGCAACATTGTGGTATCGCGCAAGGAATTGCTCGAAGGGGAGCAGACCGAGAAGCGCAGCAAGACGTTGGAACATCTGGAAGAAGGCTCGGTGCTGACGGGCGTCGTGAAGAACCTGACCGAGTATGGAGCGTTCGTAGATCTGGGCGGGTTGGACGGATTGTTGCACATCACCGACATGTCGTGGGGTAGGCTTACGCATCCGCGCGATCTGGTGAACGTCGGCGACCAGATTCAGGTGAAGGTGCTGAAGTACGACAAAGACAAGCAGCGGGTTTCGCTGGGATTCAAGCAGTTGACGCCCGATCCGTGGCTGGATGCGGAACACCGCTATCCTGTGGGCGCGCATGTCTCCGGACGCGTGATCAGCGTTACCGACTACGGCGCGTTTGTGGAACTCGAACAGGGCATTGAAGGCCTGGTACACGTAAGCGAGATGACGTGGTCGAAGCGAATGAAGCATCCTTCCAAGCTGGTCAACGTGGACGACCAGGTGGAATGCGTGGTGCTCAACGTGAATCCCACGGAGCGGCGGATCTCTCTCGGCATGCGCCAACTGGCCACGAACCCCTGGGATGCCTTGCACGATAAATATCCTGTGGGCATGACGGTAGAAGGCCGGGTCCGCAACCTGACCGATTTCGGAGCATTTATCGAGATCGAAGACGGTATCGACGGTCTGGTGCACGTGAGCAACCTGAGTTGGACCAAGCGCGTAAAGCATCCTTCGGAAGTGCTGAAGAAGGGCGACCGGGTAAAGGCTATCGTTCTAGCGATTGAGCCCGACAAGCGGCGACTGTCGCTTGGCGTGAAGCAACTTCAGCCCGACGTTTGGGAGACGTTCTTCGAGACGCACCACACCGGTGATGTGATTCACGGCAAAGTGCTGCGGGTGGCTGCGTTTGGCGCTTTTGTGGAAATTGCGGAAGGCGTCGAGGGTTTGTGCCACAAGTCGGAAGCCGTGGATGGAAATGGACAGCCGTTGCATCTTGAGCCCGGCGTGGAGCACGACTTCAAGATCATCAAGATGAGCGCGGAAGAAAAGAAAGTTGGACTCAGCATCCGCGCCGTCGGCGAAGAGGCTTCGCGCTCGGAAGTTGAAGCCTACAAGCAACCGGTATCGAGCACCAGTTCGACGATCGGCGAGTTGATCAACTGGAAACGCGCCAGCAATGAAGGCAACTGAATTCTTTGGAATTCTAATTGGGCCGCCGCAAGGCGGCCTTTTCCTTTTTCGGGGTCACGCTTGGCGCGTCAGCGATGCTGGTCTAGAATCATTTGTTTGCTTTCAGACATCTGTTCATTAGTGGTGAGGAGCTCTTAATTGCCTGAAACTATTTATGACGTCGTCATTATTGGCAGCGGACCCGCTGGATACACAGCCGCCATTCGCGCGGGCCAGTGGGGTTTAAAGACTGCACTCATTGAAAAAGACGGATTCCTCGGCGGCACCTGCCTGCACGTGGGCTGCATCCCGACCAAGGCTCTGCTGTTCAATGCCGAGCTCTGGGACCACCTCAAAGACGCCAAAGAATTTGGCATCGAGGGCGTGGACGCGCGCAAGCTGAACTGGGCGGCGGTGCAGGACCGCAAGTCGAAGATCGTGGCCAAGCACGCTAAGGGCCTCGAATTTCTGATGAAGAAGAATAAGGTTGAGACCGTAAAGGGATATGGCAAACTCACGGGTCCGGCGCAGAACGGCTTACTGACGGTTGAAGTGGTGAACGATAACAAGGCCAGCCATCTCAAAGCGAAGAATGTGATTCTTGCCACTGGCTCGGAAGCTCGTTTGCTTCCCGGCCTCGATGCTGGCGATCGCATTCTTACCAACATCGAGATTCTTAGTTTGAAAGAAATGCCGAAGTCGCTTGTCATTGTGGGCGCTGGAGCGGTGGGTGTAGAGTTCGCGTCGATCTATCGTTCTTTCGATTGTGAAGTGACGATTGTTGAAATGCTACCGCGGCTTGTTCCCGTGGAAGATGAAGAGGTCTCAAAGGAGCTGGCCCACGTCTTCCGCAAGCGCGGCATTAGTTTTCACACAA
>JBAPQU010000321.1:0-3930 GCA_049280795.1 Candidatus Sulfotelmatobacter sp. | reverse complement strand
GCTTCAACCGTGCGCAACAGCCTGCGGAAATTGTTTGTCTCCACGGCCAAGACGAGTGGCGATGAACGCCGAGCAGATTGAGCGTAACACGCTGGAACCAACGCAGCCGGAGCAGGTTGTTGGTTAGTTTGGTGCGTCAAAATGCGATCCAGAGAAGGCAATAGCCGATGGGAAAGCGCTCCAATCGATGAAAAGTACCGTGGAAGAGCGGCGCTTCAGCGCCGCGTAAAGCTCAGAAATGCTCGCGTAGCTCCGCGAAGCGGCCCACAATCAGCAGACACCTCCCTGGCGGAGCCGAATTTACTTCGTCATGTTCGAGAACCCAGGTGTTGCCGTGCGGCACGAACACTGCATGCAACCCTGCAGCCAGCGCGGGATTGATATCGGACCTTGGACTGTTGCCGATCATCCAGGTGGAATCGCGCGGCAGTTCGTGTTTCTCGACCAAGCCTTCATAAGTCGCGAGATTTTTTTCAGCGACGATCTCAATCGCCTCGAAATATTTTTTCAACTCCGAGCGTTCGATCTTCCCGGTTTGCTCCGGGACCGCACCCTTGGTCACCAGAATCAGGCGATGCCGTCCGCCAAGGTACTCGATCGTCTGCGGAACCTCGGGCAACAGTTCTATCGCATGGTCGGCGATCTTATGGGTGAAGCCGTTGATCTGAGCGTGCAATTCGGCCGTCACCGGATTTACGCTGAGCCGCTCAAATGTGCGTACCAGTGCGTGCGCGAAACTGTGCAAACCGTAGCCGTGAGTCACGATGCATTCGCGCTCGACGTCGTTTAGGACTTCGCGTACCTGCTCGGGAGAAAATTCGTGATGATTGAGGAACGAAATGAATTGTTCGATGGCTCGCTCGAAATAAATATTGTTCTCCCATAGTGTGTCGTCGGCGTCGATGAGGAGCGTCTGGGATTGATGTTTGCTTTGGGTCGTGCCGGACAAGTTTACAGGGCTCCTGGAAAAGGCTTTCTAACTGGCAAAACGAAAACAGGGTGGTAGAGCGCTTATAGCGGCAGGTTCTTCTAAACCCAATCCACTCTCGCCTCAGGCCCAATAATCCCCGCCTTGTGCCCCATATCGAGCAGCCGCACCACGCCCTCGCGTCCTTCCGGACCGTAGTCGAGCGTGCGTTCGTTTACGTACATGCCAACAAAGCGGTCGGCAGTTTGCGTGTCGAGATCGCGGGCGAACTGCATCGCGTAGGACAATGCTTCCTCGCGGTGATCGAGTGCGTACTGAATGCTGTCGCGCAGCGCGCCATTGACCGCGGAAATCAGCTCCGGCCCCAATGCGCGGCGGATAGCATTGCCTCCCAGCGGCAGCGGCAACCCTGTCATCTTCTGCCACCATCGCCCAAGATCGACAATGCGGTGCAAGCCAGCTTTGTCGTAGGTCAACTGGCCTTCGTGGATGATGAGTCCGGCTTCGTACTTGCCCTCGAGCACCTGCGGAATGATCTGGTCAAAAGGTACAACCTCCGTCTGCACGCCCGGCGCAAAAAGCTGCAGTGCGAGATATGCCGTTGTGAGCGTACCCGGAACGGCGATCAGTTTCTCTTTAATCTCGCTCTGCGTGAACGCACGCGGCGAAACGATCATGGGCCCATAACCTTCACCCACACTGCCGCCGCACGACATGAGCGCGTACAAATCCTGAATATAAGGATAGGCGTGGAACGAAATAGCCGTCACATCGTAGACGCCTTCGCGCGCCTTCTGGTTTAGGGTCTCGATATCGCAGAGCGTGTGTGTAAAGCGCAGCCCGGGGACGCGAACCTTGCTGGTGGCAAGTCCGTAGAACATGAAGGCGTCGTCGGAATCGGGGCTGTGAGCGATCGAAATCTCACGCGCCTGCGAAGAAGAACTTCCGCCGGAATATTTTGTTTCCTGTTCCGAAACTACTGTCATCTTATGAACTCCGACTGCGTATGAACTCTAAATGAACTTCCAACAAATCATGGCTGTGTGTGTGAGCGGTTCGCCCGAATGCGCTGCCACCGCACCGTAATTCCAGCGGCCATCATCACTTTAATCACTTCCGCAAACACAAACCAGTAAAGACCTAAACGAAAAGCCAGGGCTGCCGAGTGTGTGAGAAACGCCAGCCAGGAGAGACCTCCGATAAAAAGCACAACTTCGCCGAGAAGACCGCCCACGGCGGCGCGAGCGAAACTCTTGCGTCCACGCTCCATGACAAAACCTGCAAGCCATGCCACCAGTGGGTAGGCAACGAGAAATCCACCCGTTGGCCCGACCAGTTGGGCGATTCCCCCCGGACCCATAGGGCTGAAAACCGGCATACCCATTGCGCCTTCGGCCAGATAAAGTGCGAGCGCTGCAAATCCACGCCGGCTCCCGAGCAGCAGACCCACCAACAAAACTGCGCAGTTCTGAACTGTTAACGGAACGGGAGTACCAGGCAAAGGAATCGCGATGTGCGCGCACAACGCCACAAACAAGCTCGCACCAACTACGAGTACAACCTGCCGCAAAGCTTCAGAAACGAAACCGCGGTCCCGGGTTTCGCTGACGGCGGCGTTCAATGTTTGCATCGCCGGTTTTTCCATGGCAAAGCCTCCGAATTTCTAGTGAGGAGCGTCCGCGCTAATGCAAAGCTTACTGATCGCGGTCCACTTCGTGGCTAACTCCCTCGTGTACCGCCTGCGCGGCCTGCAAATGGCGGCGCAAACGCATGTACAAGGCGATCGCAACGCACACCACGACCAGCGTACTCACACCCAGGATCAGGAACCACCAGATCATTCGCACAGCCGACTAGAATAACAGATGATCCGGTGGTGAAACCGGCGTTTCGGGCTAATGGATAGCAAAGATGGACGACGAACCAACTACTGGCGCGCGCTGCCAATTTCTCTAACTTGCCTTCGCAGCCGCCCGCTTCTCGTGCATCGTCGCGATGCGTTTCAGCGTGAGCTTCAGACGTTCCCGGCCGAACTTGGAACCGGTGACGACCTTCTCGATGTTCTCGAACATGTGCGGATCCCCCATTTTTTCACGCAGTTCTTTGAGAAAGGGATGAACCTTCGCGAATATCAGGAACATTTCTCCGCTTACCGCAGGCTGGATGAATAACTCCTCACTCAGCGCCCCTTGCAATACGAAGGCCGCAGCCATGCTCCAGTATCCGCCAACCTGGCGCATCCAGTTATTTTCCTGGGACCCCAAAGTCCCCATAATTTTCATAAAATCATCGGTACTCTGTGGCCAGAACTCCACGACCCACCAGTTACGCGCCTTGCGCATTTCCGCTTCACGGCGCAGATCGTAGAGTTGGAGAATCAGTTGAGCGTCAGTAGCGGTCGGTTTCTTGGACATGAATCACCTCTTGGGATTGAGTAATTTGGCGATTGTGTGATCGGGCGATTGTAATCTGCAGGGTCACTTTGCGGCGCTCACAGTGCTCAATCACCAAATGACCCGATCACGCAATCGCTCAATGTCTAGGCGGTGGTCGCTGCCGCTTCCGCAGGCGGTGCCGGCCGCTCGTAGTCGCACTCTTTATTAGGGCACGCGATCACTGGTCCAGCCTTCAGGTTTTTCTCGACCAGATACTCGCTGCCACAACTCGTGCATTTTTCGGCAATCGGTTTGTGGGCCGAAGTAAACTTGCATTTCGGATAATTTCCGCACCCGAAGAATGTATTACCTTTGCGGGCGCGCTTCTCCACCAGATCGCCCTCTTTGCATTCCGGACACTTTACCCCGATAAAATTCTGCTTTACATACTTGCACTCGGGATATCCGCTGCACGCCGTGAATTCGCCGAAGCGTCCATGGCGAATCATCATATTTCGTCCGCACTTTGGGCAGGGCTCATCGAGCGGAATATCGGGAACTTTCTTGCCCTGGTCGAGCCGCCGCGTGGTTTTGCAATCGGGATAACCCGTGCAGGCCATGAACTGC
>JBAPQU010000320.1:0-5534 GCA_049280795.1 Candidatus Sulfotelmatobacter sp. | reverse complement strand
CTCCACGCTGCGCCGCTGAGCTCGGCTATACGCTCAGCGAAGAGGAGAAGTCGCGTTCCTACATTGAAGTAAGTGGCCGCAAAGGCTTCGGCGTCAAGGCCGACGACCTGCTCGACCAACTCATCGCGTCCGCCAAGAGCGAGGTCGATTCACGGCATCCGCAATTAGCCGAAGCCGAACGAATCTCCATCGCCAAGCAAATTGCCATCGGCGCTCTTCGCTACTTCATGTTGAAGTTCACCAAACAATCGGTGATTGCTTTCGACTTCAAAGAGGCTCTCAGCTTCGAAGGCGAGACCGGACCCTACGCGCAGTATGCGGTCGTCCGCGCCACCAGCATTTTCAAGAAAGCTGCAATCGATCCCGATACATTCTGCAAAGAGTTCGCCGGGAGCGTCTCTCCCGCCAACCTCGCCCAATACCTCACCGGAGAAGCGGCTAACGCGATTTGGGAGCTCTGGCTCGCCGCGTCGAAAACTTCATACATCATCGACCAGTGCATCGCTACCACCGAGCCGGCATATCTGGCCAAGCATGCTTTTCAACTGGGCCAGTTATTCAACACTTTTTATCATCGCCATCCCATCCTGAGTGAGCCGGATGAGAAGCGAAAACAGTTTCTGCTAGCGACAGTAGCGGTGGTTCGCCGTGAACTGATCCGCACATTGGCGGTAATGGGAATCACAGTGCCGCCGGTGATGTAGACAAGATAGACTGTGTGGCGCGGACACTGTCGTCCGCGAGAACTTGCATTAGGAAAAATGGTGAGCGACACCTCGGCCACGACCTTACCAATCCGCAATTTGCTGCGCATGATCGTTCGAAGTTTCCTCGTCCTTATCATTCTCCTCGCAACCGCGGGGTTCCTCTACTAAAACATTTCCGAGGCGCGCGACCGCCGCTTTAATCCCATGCCCGGTCAACTCGTCGACGTTGGCGGCTACAAAATGCACATCGATTGCACGGGGCAGGGAACTCCGACCGTCATCCTTGACTCCGGTCTTGGCGATAGCTACATCTCATGGAACAAAGTGCAGCCGCAGATCGCGCAATTTGTGCGCGTCTGCTCCTACGACCGCGCCGGCCTTGGCTATAGCGATTCCAGCCCGCGCCCCCGTACCAGCAAAGACATTGCCGAAGAGCTGCATACACTTCTGCACATCGCTGGGAATTCCGCCGGCATTTCTGCGCCATATATTCTTGTCGGCCACTCCATGGGCGGATACGATGTGCGCCTCTACGCTAGCCTCTATCGGAATGAGGTTGCGGGCATGGTGCTGGTCGATGCATCCCACCCCGAGCAACAGAAGCGTTTTCCGGCGGCGTTGAACGATATGGACGCGGGCTGGGTGCGAGAGCAGGAGTTTCTGGAATTTACCACGCCCCTTGGAATTCCCCGGCTCCTCGGATTCTGCGCCCATGAAGTTGACGCCCGTGCTGCGGAGTGCAACTTCCACAGCGAGCGTGAGGGACTCGCCGAATTGAAAACATTTCCCGAAAGTGCGGCCCAAACTGCCGCCACAGGCTCGCTTGGAGATTTACCGCTGGCAGTGCTGTCGCACGATCCCAATGCGCCCCAACCCGATCTGCCCGAGGACCTGGTCAAGCCAATCAATGAAGCCTGGCAACAGATGCAGGAGGAGTTATCGCACCTATCGACTCGGGGCAAGCGTGTGGTCGCGAAGAATAGCGGACATTACATCCAGCTTGATCGTCCGGAGTTGGTGATCGAAGCTATCCGTTCAGTTGTCGGGCAGGCGCGACAGGCACAGTCGACACCGGAATCACAACCCTAAGCAACCAGCCCTCAACACTCAGCGTTCAAACCTGCTACTGTGAATTTTTTCCCAACCTGGCTTTGTTGTTTCATCGGGGAGGATGAATCATGTCAGCGCTTTACTTTCGCCGCAACGGCACGTCGCGTCTTGTTCTTTTATTATTAGTTTTATCCGGCGTGCTGTCGTCGGCGCAGAACCAGCCACCCGCACAAGCGCAAGTTCAGTCGCCCGGCGAGAAAACAGCCTCGTCCCAGCCTGCTCATCGTCCGCGGATCGGGCTCGCTCTCAGCGGTGGCGGCGCGCTCGGCCTGGCTCAAATCGGCGTGATCGAGTGGTTGGAGGAAAATCATATTCCGGTGGACCGCGTGGCTGGCACGAGTATGGGCAGCATTATTGCCGCCATGTACGCCACTGGCATGTCGCCCGCAGAAATCCGGAAATTTGCCGAAGGCATTGACTGGAACGATGCGCTGCTCCCCGAACCCATCTACCAGCAGCTTGCGTATCGCCGCAAGCAGGATCGTCGCAACTACCAGATCGAGGCCGCGCTTGGTTTGAAGCACGGCCTAAGCGGTCCTAATGGGTTTGATTCCGGGCACGGCGTCGGCTTGTTGCTCGATCGCATCGCTTTTCCTGAGTCTGGCATCGCCAGCTTTGACGACTTGCCCATCCCTTTCCGTTGCGTGGCAACGGATATGCAGACGGGAGATCGCGTGGTGCTCCACGATGGGTCTTTAGCTACTGCAGTGCGAGCCAGCATGGCCATCCCCGGGGTATTCACTCCTGTGGAAATTAATGGCCGCGTGCTGGCCGATGGCGGCATGGTCGAAAACATTCCCGTCGAAGTGGTGCGGGAAATGGATGCCGATGCTGTCATCGCGGTCGATCTTGAAATCCCGCTCGGCGAGCGTGAGCAACTGGAGACGCTGACCGGCGTGCTCTCCCGCGCGCTCAGCGTGATGATCCTGCAAAATGAGCGGCGCTCTCTTGCTCTGGCGAATGCCACCATCACCGTGGATACAGGCAGTTTTTCCATCACGGATTACGACGATCTTCCCGAACTCGTTCACCTCGGCTATGAGAGCGCGGCCAGCCATGCCGCCGCTTTGCTGCCTTATGCGATCACAGACGAAGCGGAGTGGCGGCAATATCTCGCGGCGCGCGCCGCTCGGCGCCGTCCTCAAGTAAAGGCAGTGAAGTCGGTGATCGTCGAAGGAGGAGATTCAGATACGGATCACAGAATCGAACAACACCTGAAATCGGACATGCAGGAACCACTTAATCTTTCGAAACTCGAGACCCAACTGACCCGCATCGCCGGAGAAGGCCAGTTCGACCGTGTGGGCTACGAAGGCTTTACGCAGAACGGCGTGCCCGCCCTGCGCGTCACCGCGCATGAAAAATCCTACGGCCCACCGTTTGTGGATCTAGCGGTTAACGTCGACGGATCCGGCGTGGCGGCCTTTGATTTTTCCGCCGGCGCCCGCGTTACTTTCATGGATGTTGAACACCATGGCGGCGAGTGGCGTAACGATCTACTGTTGGGTTCGAGTAACTTCGCGGCCAGCGAGTTTTATCAGCCTTTGGCCGGCACTCATTTTTTTGTTGCTCCCTACGCATTCGCTTCCAAGTTGCCTCGCAACGAATTCAACGGCCAAACACGCGTCGCAGTCTTTGGCGACGAAAGAGCAGGTGGAGGTTTCGACCTCGGCTATAACACCGGCCGCCGCAGTGAACTTCGCTGGGGCTATGAAATCTTCAGCGGCAAGCTAGATCCGCTGATCGGCAGCGCCGGACTGCTCCCCGTTGGCGGCAGCACGGGAGAGTTTCGAACGCGCTACGTGTGGGATGGCCAGGATAGTCCCTCGGTTCCCGGTCGCGGCACACGCATCTTGGCGAACCTTACCCGCGTGCTGCAGAGCCCAGGCCTCGCGCATCCTCTCGATCAACTTGATGTACAGACTTCCACATTTATTCCCACGGGCTCCAAGACTTCTCTCTTTCTTCTCGCCTCGGGTGGGACAACTTTTCATGGCACGGCAGGCCCATTCCAACTCTTTTCCCTGGGTGGACCATTTCGCCTGGGCGCGTATCTTCCATATGAATTTGTCGGCAATCACTACGCATATTCATCGTTAGGATTTCGTCGTGAGTTTTATCGTTTGCCACAACTCGTAGGAGGGAAAATCTATTGGGGCGGATGGTACGAGGCTGGCTCCGCTTTCAATGATCCGGGGACAATCGTGGTCCGCGGCACGTTCAATCTTGGCGTGATTGCCGAGACTATCGTTGGGCCGATCACGCTAGCGACTAGTGTCAGTCCCACCGGTGAATCACGCGTAAATTTTTCTATTGGACGTTTGTTTTGAGCCTTTGCTGCGGCTCTTGTGGCAAACTAGTGTTTTACTCCGTGAGGAGTTCTGGTTCCTTCGCGGTCATGCTTTGGGCAGACTACTGAGGTGATGCCACTGAGGTCCTACTGATATGTGCAGAAATATCAAAACTCTCTTCAACTTTGACCCTCCCGTGAATGCCGAAGAAGTCCGGGCTGCTTCACTACAGTTCGTGAGAAAAATCACGGGCTTTAACAAACCGTCGAAGGCTAATGAAGCCGCGTTCATGTCGGCCATCGATGAAATTGCCGCGATCTCGAATCGCCTTCTCCATTCGCTCGAAACCACGGCACCGCCGAAGAATAGAGAGGAAGAAGCGGCGAAGGCAAAAGCCCGCGCCGCCGAGAGATTCGGCGCTTGAGTTTGCCCGGCGCCCGCTGCCGCTTACGGCGTAATTTCGAACACCGTCCCAGAGCTATAAAATCCGCCACCGGCGGTTGTGCTGTAAAGATTGCCGGCGGAATCGGAGACCAAACCGTTGCCGCCCTGGGGGTATTGCCCGTCCTTGCCGCGGCCGAAAACGTGTAGCGTCTTGTACGTCCAACCGCCCCCCAACTGTGACAATTCGAACACCACCCCGTAGCCCCGAGCCGCCGTCGAGGCCGCCGACTCCCGTGGTGCCGTACATGTTGCCAGAGGCATCGAAGATCACGCTGGCGTAAGGCTCAATCCCCTTGCCGCTAGCGTTCTCGAAGCTATAAAGGATGCTCTCGGTCCAGGTACCGGCCCCCGCCGGCACCAGCTCAAATACAGTCCCATAGCCCTCGGAGCCGCCCTGGAGAGTTGTGCCGTAGAGATTCCCCGCATTGAGGGTCACACCGGTATAGGACTGAAACCCGTCCCCATTGTTATCAAAGCCATGCAGAATCTTTTCCTTCCAGGACCCACCGCTTACCGGGGTCAACTCAAAGACTGTCCCCACTAGCGTGGGGCCTCCTCCTGTCGTCGTGCCGTATAGATTGCCGTCGCCGTCGAAAATCAGGGCGCAGCGGGGTGCAAACCCGTCCGTACCGTTGTCATCGAAGCTGTGCAGGAGCCGCTCCGTCCATGTTCCCCCCGCTACGGGAGAGACCTCGAACACTGTGCCGCGGCTGAAGGACCCACCCTCGTTCGTAGTGCCGTATAGATTGCCTGAGCCATCGAGTACCAAACTGCCGTAGGGCAGAACCCCATCGGTGGGGTAGGAAAGGAAGCTATGCAGAATCTTTTCCGTCCAGAACGTGGCCGGCGGAGTCGGTGGTATTAATTCGAATACGGTCCCAGATTCATGGGCGCCGCCGCCAGCGGTTGTGCCGAATAAGTTGCCCGCACCATCGAGGATCAAACTGGCATAGGGCTCCCATCTTGCCATTGAGGTTGAAGC
>JBAPQU010000319.1:0-2489 GCA_049280795.1 Candidatus Sulfotelmatobacter sp. | reverse complement strand
CGGGTTTCGAAAGCATAGTCCTTCCAGTAGTAGCGGCAGAGTTCCTCGGCGAACAGCTTCTCCCAACCGTAACCGGGTTCGGGATCAGCCGGGAAAGCATCCTCTTCACGCAGAGGCGTGACTTCAGGATTCTTCTGCTTGCCTTGTGCGTACACGCAGGCTGAGGAGGAGAACAAGAAGCGCTTCACGCCGTTCTGCTTGGCAGCTTCCAGCATGTGAGCGTTGATGAGGATGTTGTTGCGGCTGATATCGGCGTGGTTGGCCGTGATGTAGCCGATTCCGCCCATGTCGGCCGCCAGGTTGTACACCTGATCGATGCTGCCGCGCGTGGCCAGCAGACACATATCAGCCTTGCGCAAGTCCAGAATTTCGAACTCGTCGGCGGCGCTCTTCTCGTATTCCGGGTACTTGATATCGACTCCCCGTACCCAGTGCCCGTCCTTCTTAAGACGACGAACTAAATGATGCCCGATAAATCCACCCGCACCAGTTACCAGTATCCGTTTTTGTGTGCTCATTTCCAGTTTCTCCTGAGAAAATTGTGTAGCGAGTCGTATCGAATTGCTAACAGCTTGAGAAAATTCAGCGGGGGACCTCTCGAACCAGAACCAGACTTTTGATCATCCCTACATGATTATTACGAAGCCCGTACTGTTGTTGCGCCCAATTGGACGGGGGTTTTGGACAATACAAAGTTCTCAATCACCAGGGCATCTACTCCTGAACAAAAATAACTCCGCACCGCGTCTTGCGGCCGCGCCACCAAAGGCTCTCCGGCAATGTTGAAAGACGTATTCAAGAGCATGGGTGCAGGCGCGTGCTCACCGAAACGTTTCAGCAGATTCCAAAACAAAGAATTGCTGATTCGATTCACGGCGTGCAGCCGGATCCTGTTTCCGGGCAGGCAGAACTCCTGCGGCACGGCATCGGCATCCGGGCGGACTTTCGCCAGAGAATTCATGGAGCGGCACAGCGTGGAATACTCAAAGTAGCGGCCGCAGTCTTCTTCCGGTACCGAGACCGCAAACGGACAAAACCAGTCACGGTGCTTGATGTAATCGTTGAGATTTTCCCGCACATATGGCGCCCACGGCGACGCCAGCAAACTCCTGTTGCCAAGCGCCCGGGGTCCAAACTCGGTTGCTCCCTGAAACCAGCCTACGATCTTCCCCGCTTCCAGAAGATTCACGGTCGAATCCATTTTTCTATCGCCCGTATTCGGAACCGTATAGCGGGATTTGGAGTTGTCGAGAACATCTTTGATGGCGTGCCGGCCGAAGGATGGTCCCCAGTAGCTGCCGATCTCTGGCTCGCGCCGCGGCTGGCCTTGCTCGTGATGCCAGGCCATGGTTGCCGCGCCTACGGCACAACCCGAGTTGCCGGGCGCTGCGGGAACGAAGATCCGATCCATGCCCAGCCTGACTTCCAGGTCGGAGACCAGCAACGCGTTTTGGAACAGACCGCCTGCGAGGCATATCTGATTCACGCCTTCTTTTTTGCAGTAGTGCTCGAGCAGATCGCCTACGATTTCTGTGCAAGCTGCTTGCAGGCTGCTGGCCAGGGCGCGACGCTGATCGTCATCCAAGTCGGCGCCGCCGTTCGCAATTCCGATATCACGATAAAGTTTGGCCGAGAGCGCAAAGCGTCCGGTCACTTCGTGATTCAGAAAAGCCGAATTCAGCCGGGGCAAAACGCCGCGCGAGCCGCGGAGCATATTCAGGAATTGCTTTTTGAATAGCGGCTCCCCTTGCACGCTCAGCCATTGCGTCTTGTGTTCTTCCTTCTGCGGCACGAAGCCCAGCAGTTCAGTAACACGCGAATAAACCAACGCCAGCGAATCCGGGCATGGGATGCTCTCGAGCATCCGGATCTTCGTGCCTTCTCCGATGGCGATCATTCCAGTACGTCCGTCGCCATCCTCGTCCATGGTCAGGATTAACGCGCGGTCGAAGGGGGATAGGTAGAACGCGCTGGCAGCGTGACAAAAATGATGCTCGAAGGTAAGAAACTTACAGGGCGATGTGCCATTCTTGTGCTTCAACGCTCGAAGGCTGCTCAGGTCGCGAGCCAAACCTCCCAGTTCGTTGGCTTCGTAATACGCGCCTGCCACCGGAGAAAATGGCGACGTTCGCGCCGCTCCCCAGGAACGCCGAGCCCACCCTTGGAAGGGACGTGTGGCTACCGCGATCGCATCCAAGTCATGCCAGGTGGCGCCCGCTTTCTCCAGGCAGAACTTCATGGCTGCCTCAGGCAAGCCGCGGGTGCGGACGCGCGCCAACTTGCTGTCCTCGATGGCGGCAACGATCCTGCCGTCTTCGAGTAGAGCGGCAGCCGTGTCGTGCCGGAACGATGATAATCCGAGGATTCGCATAAACAGTGGAATCGTTTTATATGTGTTGGGGCAGCAACGCCTCACGCGTTGCAAATGCTACAAAGAATTAGCGGGGGAGTTCTTCAATGTTTAAGTAACTATCTCGAAATCCCTATTT
>JBAPQU010000318.1:0-3855 GCA_049280795.1 Candidatus Sulfotelmatobacter sp. | reverse complement strand
GACTCCGACAGCTCGCAGAATTTGTTGGACGGCATCGAAGTGTTTTCGGCTGTCCTCGTCGAGGAACTGGCTGATGCGCGGCAGTTTCTCGATGATGGGCTGATCTTCGGGATGTTTGCAATCGAGGACGCGCAGGGGATTGGTGACGGCGCGGCGCTGGCAGTCGGCGCACATCTGGTCTTTTACCGGAGCGAGAGCGATGCGGAGGGCCTCGTTGAATTTTGCGCGCTCCGCCGATGAGCCGACGGAGTTGAGTTCGAGGGTCCAGTTCTTAATGCCGAGGCGATCAAGCAGCGTGGCCAGCATCTCGAGCAATTCGGCATCGCGCGCGGGAGATTCACTGCCGGCCGAAGCCGGGCCGATGATTTCGGCATCGATTTGATAAAACTGCCGGTAGCGTCCCTTCTGCGGGCGCTCGCGCCGGAACATTGGGCCGATGCAGTAGAGCTTATTCAGTCCGCGGTCGCCGAGTTTGTGTTCGATGTAAGCGCGAACGATGCTTGCCGTGGCCTCGGGGCGAAGAGTGAGGGATTGGCCTTTGTCGCTCTCGGCTCGCCCGCGATCTTCCCATGTATACATCTCTTTCGAGACAATATCGGTCTCTTCGCCCACGCCGCGGGCGAACAATTCCGTCGACTCGAAAATCGGCGTGCGAATTTCCTGGAAGTTGTAGGCGCGGAAGACATCGCGCACTACAGATTCGACAAAGTTCCACAGCGCCGTCTCCGGCGGCAGCAGGTCTCGCGTTCCTCGAACTGCTTTGATCATTTCGTTCCCACTAACTATCGTTCCCGCAAATACTCTTCGGTATAGCCCAAATAATTCTGCGCGTAGCGCATGATGCTTTCCTGATCTTTCTCATCCAGCTTGCGGCGGAATTTTCCGGGCGAGCCCATCCACAGCGAGCCGGGTTCAACTACGGTGCGCTCGGGAATCAGCGTGCCGGCCGCGATGATCGATCCTGCGCCGATTTTCGCGCCGTTCAGGATGATGGAGCCCATACCGATCAGGCAGCGGTCTTCGATAAAGCAGCCGTGCAGCGTTACAGAATGGCCTACCGTCACGTACTCGCCGAGCGTTACACCGTACTGATTTTTCATGCCGTGCAGCACGCTGCAATCCTGCACATTCGAATGCGCCCCGATGCGGATGGCGTAGACATCGCCGCGCAGCACGGCGTTCATCCATACGGAGGCGTGCTTGCCGAGCACGACGTCGCCGATAATCTGCGCCGATTCGTCCACGTAACAACTCGCGGGAATCGTCGGATGCATGCCTTTGAAGGATCGAATCATGTTGTCGTCGAAGCAAGCCGGTGATGCGCAAACGCCAAGAAGAAATAGTACCAGCAGCAACGCTTTTGGCTGAAGCGGCGCCAGCTTCACGCATGCAAATAGGCCAATACTGCATGGGTGATCTCCGCCTTTGCATCGGCGAGTGATAAGCCCGCTGGCCGTCGGAGGGCCGCGCTGTGCGAAAGCGCATCGACCATATTGGTTACGACAAATACGATTTTATCGAGATCGCGGCCCTTCTTAAGTTCGGGCGCACGGGCTTGAATTGCCAGCCGGAACGCGCCATGCAGGCGGGTCGCAAAATCCTTCGACCCATCTGCCCGGTGCGGAACTTCCGCCGCCATGAGCGCAAAGAGTTCAGGATCGGGGATGTGCGCGTCGACCATGGCTTCGATCATCGCCCGCATCAGCACGTCAAGCGGCGAGGCCGCATGTTTGAAAAGCTGAGCTTCGACCAGGCGGTCGATCTGCTCGATGTGGCGCTGGTGCAGGGCAATAAATATAGAGCGCTTGTCGGGAAAATATTGGTAGACGGAGCCGATGCTGACGCCAGCCACTTCGGCGATCCGGTTCGTCGTAATGGCTGCGGAGCCTTCGCGCTTGAGCAGCCGGATGACGGCATCGAGCACGGCGTCGACGGTTTGGAGTGCGCGGCGCTGCTGGGGCCGGCGGCGAAAAGACGTGTTCTTGGGTTTTGGTTTTCCCGTCATCAAAGCGAACATATCATAAATATGAGTAATATTCACATTTAGAAAGAAACATCTCTTTAAGAATGTGCAGCGTAAATGCTTCTTTGCAATGCGAGTATACATACGCGGAATCACATAGTAGCCTTGGATAAAATAATGAGTAAACGTACATATTATGTGCGAGACAAAGGAAGCTATGTGAAATATCTCATCACGGGGGCGACCGGAGATGTGGGATCGAAAGTCGTAGAACAATTACTCAAACGCGGTGAGCGGCCGCGTATCTATGTGCGTGATGCCGAGAAAGCGCGGGCTCGCTTTGGCGATAAAGTCGATATCTTCGTTGGCGATCTTGCAGATCCGGTCTCGCTGGAAGACGCGCTGGAAGGCGTCGACGAGTTTTTCCTGGTCAATAGCGGCCCGGAGATTCCCGCGCGAGACGAAGTAGCAGCAAGCACGGCGAAGGCTGCGGGAGTGCGGCACCTGGTGAAACTTTCGTCGCTCGACGTGAGACAGGGGCTGGCGATCGGCGCGTGGCATGAGCGGGGCGAAGCGGCAATTCGCGCGAGCGGGATTTGTTTTACGTTTGTGCAGCCCACCGGATTTATGTCGAACCTGCTAGCGTGGGCACGGTCTATCAAAAACGAAGGGGTGGTCCGTTCCTCTACCGGCGACGGCAGGCGGGCATTCATTCACTCTGACGATATTGCTGACGTGGCGGCGGAAGCGTTGACTTCACACAAGTATGACGGCGAGTCGCTGGCAATCACCGGACCGCAGGCGGTGACGTTTGCGGAGGTAGCGGAGAGGATCGGAGCGGCGATCGGAAAGCCGCTTGTGTTTCAGCCGATTTCCGATGAGGAAGCTGGCCAACGATATGCCGCCGCGACCGGCGCGCTGGTGGAAGATACTGAAGCTCACGTTGCGCTTTGGCGGGCGATTCGCGAAGGGCGACTGGCCAGCGTCACCGATAACGTGGAGCGAATTCTTCGCCGCAAGGCGATTGGGTTGGATCAGTGGATTAAAGAAAACGCGGCGGCGTTCCGCTGATCGTTTCTCGTTGATCGTTCTTTCGTGCGTGAGCTGTCTTTGCGTTCCCCTCCGCCATCTGCGAAACTGGCTCTGTCCCCGACAACTACTGAGAACCATCGCATGGGCCGCATTCACGTACTTTCCGAGCAGGTTGCCAACAAGATCGCCGCCGGCGAGGTGGTGGAACGACCTGCGTCGGTGGTGAAGGAGTTGCTGGAGAACGCGCTGGATGCGGGCGCGACGCGCATCAAGATCAGTGTGGAGGCAGGCGGGAAGAAGCTGATTCAGATCACGGATAACGGATGCGGCATGGTGCGCGATGACGCCATGCTGGCGTTCGAACGGCACGCTACGTCGAAGATCAAGGACGCGGAAGATTTGCTGAGCGTGGCCACGCTGGGATTTCGCGGCGAGGCGCTGCCTTCGATTGCGTCGGTGTCGCGGCTGCGGCTGGAGACTTGCGCCGGCGCTTCTTCGGGGATAGAAAAATCCCCACTTCTCGCCAAGGACACGAGAAATGGGGCACCCAATTCATCGGGGATGGAAACTTCGGGAACTGTGATTGAGATCAATGGCGGCAAGATGGCGCGCGTGGAAGAGGCTGGGCTGCCCGAGGGGACGTCGATTACGGTGCGGGACCTTTTTTTTAATACTCCGGCACGCAAGAAATTTTTGAAGGCGGAGTCAACGGAGTTGTCGCACATTGCGTCGCTGGTCACGCACTATGCGCTGGCGCATCCGGAAAAGCATTTTGAATTGCATTCGGCGACCAACGCAATGCTGGTTGCGCCGCCGGTGGCGGGATACAGCGAGCGCGTGTATCAGGTGTTCGGCAAGGA
>JBAPQU010000317.1:0-1640 GCA_049280795.1 Candidatus Sulfotelmatobacter sp. | reverse complement strand
CGTCGTCAGTGTTATGCCTTCCCATCATTGCCGCTCGGTGTTTGAGGATCTTTGCGCAGATCTGTCGTCCGACATGCTGCTTGTGAGTGCAACAAAAGGCCTTGAGAATAATACCGACTTGCGGATGACAGAGGTGATTCGAGCTGTCGTCGAGAAAAAGAGCGGCTTCGTTCCCCCAGTTGGCGCACTGAGTGGACCATCATTCGCACTTGAAGTGGCTTGCGGCGACCCCACTGCAATTGCCATCGCCTCGGAAGACTCGGACCTCGCTCGAACCGTACAGCGAGAGTTCAGCGATCCGAGGTTTCGCGTTTATACGAATGACGACGTTATCGGAGTCGAACTAGGTGGAGCGTTGAAAAACACGATTGCGATTGCGGCGGGAATTTGCGACGGGCTCGGATTGGGGCACAACTCGGTTGCTGCCTTAATCACCCGCGGATTGACCGAAATCACTCGCCTGGTTGTGGCCTGCGGAGGCAAAGCAGAAACGATGGCGGGACTCGCGGGTCTTGGTGATTTGGTCCTGACCTGCACTGGCGGCCTTTCGCGGAATCGCAGTGTCGGTGTGGAACTCGGGCGGGGTCGCAAGTTGCCGGAGATTCTCGCCGGCATGCATGGTGCGGTTGCCGAGGGAGTTTTCACGACTACTGCGGCATTAGGGCTGGCGCGGGGTCGCGATGTTGAAATGCCGATTACTGAGCAAATGTACGAGATTCTTCAGAGGGGCAAGTCGCCGCGCGATGCGATTCAGCAACTGATGGCACGTAGCAGCAAGAGCGAGATGTTTGGCGGGTAACCACCAGTAACCATTTAAATTTCGTCCCAATCTTCGCCCATTGGCCGCATCGGTTGCACTTTGGTAATTGCCAACCTCGTAGATTCCGTCATCTTGCTGGAATTCAACCATTAAACTTCAATTGATACCGTGGAATCCGCCGCCACTTCGATCGACGGCGCTTCTCCCGCACAACCGGGGAGCGACGCGTCTTCTACAGCGCCCAATTTGGCGCGCATACCCATTCTCTACGTTATTCTCGGCGTTCTTCTGGCGATCAGTGTTGTCCCTATGTATTTCTACTCTTCAAGGGTCGAGGCAATCAACCGCGAACGCCTGCAGCGAGATGAAATGCTGTTGCAAAACAGCGTGACGCGCTCTTTAGCTGACGATCTGTCGGAGCATGAGCGCTCTCTGCGCATGATGCTCACAAATCTTTCGTCCGCGCTCCAGGTGGCTAGCGGTGGCGATATTGGACAGAAGAACATTGAGGCTCCTGAGTTGCGCGCTTTACTCGAAAACTTCGTCTCTTCCTCGGATGAAATCCCGTACGCAACACTGTTAAACAGCGACGCCAAAGGAATTTTTACAGGACGCATCGCTCCTGATGCTTTCCTGCAGCGCGAACTGCAGCACGCCTTCGATGCTGCTCGTGACGGTCGCGCGTACACAAGCCAAGCGCTCCAAGTAGAAGACGATAAATCTTCGCGGACGGTTGTTTTGGTCAGTACGCCAGTTAGCTATGGCGGCCACTTCTTAGGCATGCTGGGGGCGGTGGTGGACCTACAATTCCTAGTTCGCCGACTCCACGAGGTCGAAGCCAGCGGCGGCGGCCTCATTCCATATGTAGTCGATGCACAAG